>CAIXZC010000439.1 GCA_903923815.1 uncultured Myxococcales bacterium | reverse complement strand
TGTCTTGATGCTGCTTTCCCTCGCCCTGGCCCTGGGTGCCTGCGGCACCAAACCCAAGGCCGCCAAGAAGGCCGCCTCCAAGACCGCCGTCAAGAAGGTCGCCCCCACCCCGCCCCCCGCCCCCGTCTGCAAGCCCGCCTGCCAGGACCGAACCTGCGGCGACGACGGCTGCGGCGGCGTCTGCGGCACCTGCGCCCCGGAGCTCCTGTGCGAGGCCGGCAACTGCAAGAAGCCTGCCTGCAAGCCCGTCTGTCAGGACAAGGCCTGCGGCTCCGACGGCTGTGGTGGCTCCTGCGGCACCTGCCCCCCCCAGACCCAATGCCAGAACTCCCGCTGCGAGCCCACCGTCGCCGTGACCTTTGATTTTGGCCGCCCCGCCAACCCCGCCGACGGTCTCCCCGCAGCCCTCCACCTGGAGACCCTGGGCTACCCCTCGGACTGGTCCGGCAGCGGCACCTGCGCCTTTGGCGACTTCCCCACCGAGGCCGCCCTCCAGGCCCTGGCCGCCAACCCCTACGGCCGCCTGCTCCTGCAGCTCTCCCCCTCCTGTGGCCTGGCCGACTACCTGGTCCCCGGCGGCTCCGACAAGCTGCGCACCGCCGCCGCCGCCCTGGCCACCGCCATCAAGGCCCACCCCGTCCCCGTCTTCGTGGCCTTCGGCCCCGGCATGAACGCCCCCTGGACCCCCTACGCCGCCTGCAACGACGAGAACAGCGCCAACCCCGACGCCTGCGCCGCCTCGCCGGAGGACTTCAAGAAGGCCTTCGCCACCCTCCAGCCTCTCCTGGCCCCCGCGGCCCCCAACCTGACCCTGGTCTTCCTGCCCAGCCGCGAGCTGCCCTACTGGAAGGCCAAGAACCCGCCCCTGCCCACCTACGAGGCCTACTACCCCGGCCCCCAGGTGGCCCCCGTCCTGGGCCTCTCCATCGCCACCGAGGAGCCCCTCCCCGAGGGCGAGGTCCAGCGCCTCCTCAAGGACTACACCGCCCGCATGAACAAGGTCGGCGCCAAGGACAGCCCTCTGCTGCTACTTGGCAGCAGCGAGTGCCGCGAGACCGAGACCCTGGAGTGCCTCAATCCCGTGGGTGACTTCGACGGCACCACGGGTTGGTGGGGGCCCTGGGGGAACCTTGTCGCGGAGGTGCGCCCCGACCCCGCCCCCAACGCCTGCGTGATGTCCAAGCCCGGCGTGGCCCACGTGGCCCTGACCACCAGCGACCCCGAGGGCAAGGGCGATTGGTACGTGGGCGGCTTCACCATCCCCGTGCCCGAGGACGCCCGGGACTGGAGCCCCGCCGGCGCCCTGGTCTTCTGGGCCGCCGCCGAGAAGGGTGCCCAACTGGGCCTCCAGGTGGACCTCTGCGACGGCGCCACCACCCGCTGCCCCCCCGAGGAGCCCTGCTGCAAGGACGAGCTGTGGTCCGCCCTGGTCCCCATTGAGGGCGAGGCCTTCGCCCCCTACGCCCTGCCCTTCGACGCCTTCAAGCCCCCCGCGGGCGTGGACAGCGGCCCCCTGCGCCTGGAGGGCGTCCGGGCCGTCAACTTCCACGTCTTCCGCGTCGCCCCCGGGGACGGCACCATTCTCATGGATGGCCTGGCCCTGGCGCGCCTTGCCGACGACAATACCTGCTCCACCACCCGCCACTCCCTGGTGTCTCAGCTCCTCTCGCCGGCCCTTTGCAGCTTCCAGCCTCGGGTCCTGGCGGTGGTCCTGGACTGGGCCGTGGACCGCAGACCCGGCTCCGTGGTGGACCGCCGGATCCTGGACCGCTTCTTCCTGAAGAACCTCCTCGACGCCGCCTGCTTCTCCGCCGTGTGGTGAGGCCCAACGCGCCTCCCTTTCAGCCCATTTTTGCTTGACTAAACGGCCGCTTGGGCTTCTACTGCGCCGCGAAAAGTTTGACGGGCCCCCGGGGCCCGGAATGTTCCATAACCACTCAGTACGGAGACACGCACAATGGCCAACAGAAGAATGATCATGGTGGACGGCAACGAGGCCGCGGCCTCAGTGGCCCATCGCACGAACGAGGTCATCGCCATCTACCCCATCACCCCCTCCTCCAACATGGGCGAGCACGCTGACGCCTGGTCCGCCGAGGGCAAGAAGAACATCTGGGGCGTGGTCCCCGATGTGGTCGAGATGCAGTCCGAGGCTGGCGCCGCCGGGGCCGTCCACGGGGCCCTCCAGACGGGCGCCCTGACCACCACCTTCACGGCCTCCCAGGGGCTCCTGCTGATGATCCCCAACATGTACAAGATCGCCGGCGAGCTCACCGCCCACACCATGCATGTGTCCGCCCGCACCGTGGCCACCCATGCTCTGTCCATCTTCGGGGACCACTCCGATGTGATGGCCTGCCGCCAGATTGGCTTCGCCATGCTGGCCTCCAACTCCGTCCAGGAGGTCCACGACCTGGCCATCGTGTCCCAGGCCGCCACCCTCAAGAGCCGGGTGCCCTTCCTGCACTTCTTCGACGGCTTCCGCACCTCCCACGAGGTC
>CAIXZC010000438.1 GCA_903923815.1 uncultured Myxococcales bacterium | reverse complement strand
CAGCCCCCTCCCTGGCGGTCGGGGTTCGGAAGGGGACGCAATTACCCCCTCCCTGGCGGTCGGGGTTCGGAAGAAATCCAGCTCGGACTTCCTGCCGCTGTTCTGCCGCAGCGGCTACAGCTTCCTGAAGGGCGCGTCCCAGCCCGCCGAGTTTGCCCAGCGCTGCCAGCAGCTTGGCTACCCGGCCTTTGGCCTTTGCGACCTGGACGGGGTCTATGGCACCGTTCGCGGCTGGAAGGCCGCCCGGGAGGCGGGCCTGGGCTACCTTTGCGGGGCGCAGGTCAGCTTGCAGGACGGCCCCTCCGTCTACCTGCTGGCCCAGGACCTGGAGGGCTGGGGCAACCTGTGCCAGCTTCTGTCCCTGGGGCGGGGGCGCGCCCCCAAGGGCCAAAGCCTGCTTTACGGCGTCGACCTGCTTGGCCTCTCGGCGGGGCTGCTGCTGGTCCACCCGGACCTGGCGGCCCAACCCTCCCCCCAGCCCCTCCTGGAAGCCTTTGAGGGTCGCTGCTACAACGGCATCGCCCGGGTCTTCCACGCCGGTGAGACGGCCCGCATCCAGGCTGGCCTGGCCCTGGCCCGGCGCTTCGGTTTGCCCAGCGTGGCGGCCCACCCTGCGTGGTTCCACGTTCCCGAACGCAAGATCCTGTGGGACCTCATGCGGGCCATAGACCTGGGGCTTTCGCTGGAAGAGGCCCAGGGCCAGATGCTGCCCAACTCGCGCTCCTGCGTGCCCACCCCGCAGGAGGCCCGGACCCTCTACGCGTGCTTCCCCGGGGCCCTGCGCAACTGCCGGGAACTGGCGGAACGCTGCACCTTTGCGCCCTCCCAACTGACCTACCGCTACCCCTCCGAGATGGTCCCCCCGGGGCGCAGCAGTCAGTCCTGGCTGGAAGAACTGGTGACCCTGAAGGCCGCCCAGCGCTACCCCGACGGCGTCCCCGCCCAGGTGCAGGGCCTGCTTGCCCACGAACTGGCCCTCATCGCCGAGCTGGCCTACGCCGACTACTTCCTGACCATGCACGACATCGTGGCCTCCGCCCGCGCCAAGGGCATCCTGTGCCAGGGCCGGGGCAGCGCCGCCAACAGCGCGGTGTGCTTCGTGCTGGGCATCACCTCCGTGGACCCCTCCCGCATCAGCCTGCTGTTTGAACGCTTCATCTCGCGGGAGCGCGCCGAGCCCCCGGACATCGACGTGGACTTCGAGCACGAGCGCCGGGAGGAGGTCATCCAGGACATCTACCAGCGCTACGGCAGCCCCCGGGCCGCCATGATCTGCGAGTTCATCCGCTACCGCCGCCGCCTGGCCCTGCGGGACACGGGGCGCGCCCTGGGCTTCTCGCGGCAGCAGTGCGACCACCTGGGGACCGCCTTCCACAGCCACCGCCGGGACGGCCACAGCGACCAGGAGATTCTGCTGAAGGCGGGCCTGGATCCCACCAGCCAGCCCGTGCAGTTGCTGTTGCAGCTTTCCGCCCAGTTGTGCGGCTTTCCCCGCCACCTGTCCATCCACACGGGGGGCTTCCTCATCTCCGACACGCCCGTGCGATGCCTGGTCCCCGTGGAGCCCGCCCGCATGGATGGGCGCACCGTGATCCAGTGGGACAAGGAGGACATCGAGGACACGGGCCTGCTGAAGGTGGACATCCTGTCCCTGGGCATGTTGACGGCCATCCGCAAGGGCTTTGACCTGGTGCGCGCCGCGGGTGGGCCGACCCTGGCGCTGCACAGCATCCCCGAGGGCGACGAGCCCACCTACAAGATGATTCGCCGGGCCGACACGGTGGGCGTCTTCCAGATTGAAAGCCGCGCCCAGATGTCCGTGCTGTCCCGGCTGCAGCCTCGCAACTACTACGACCTGGTGGTGCAGGTGGCCATTGTTCGCCCGGGGCCCATCCAGGGAGGCATGATCCAGCCCTACCTGCGGCGCCGCGCGGGCCTGGAACCGGTCGAATATCCCGCCCCCGAGTTGGCCCCCATCCTGGCCCGCACCTACGGCGTCCCCCTCTTCCAAGAGCAGGTCCTGCGGCTGGCCATGGCGGCCGGTGGCTTCACCCCGGGGCAGGCCGAGGAGCTGCGCCGCGCCATGGGTACCTTCCGCACCAACGGCCGCCTGGAACCCATGCTGGAACAGCTAAAACAAGGCATGAGCAATAAAGGCATAACAGACGAATACGCAAGCAGGATTTTAGCGCAAATACGAGGCTTCGGAGAGTACGGTTTTCCCGAGTCCCACGCCGCCTCCTTCGCCCTGCTGTCCTACGTGTCGTCGTACCTCAAGTGCCACCATCAAGCGGCCTTCGCGGGGGCCCTCATCAACAGCCAGCCCATGGGTTTCTACAGCGTCCACAGCATCCTGCAGGATGCCCTGCGCCACGGGGTGCCGGTGCTGCCGCCGGACCTGAACGCCAGTGACTGGGACTGCACGGTGGCGCCCCTGCCGGAGGGAGGCCTGGCTGGGCTGGGTGGGGTTGTGGGGGGGCCGGGGGGGCGCGGGGAGGAACCGCTGGAGGGGGCGGTGGGCGCGGGGGTTCTGGCCCTTCGCCTGGGGCTGCGCGTCATCAAGGGGCTGGAGCGGGGCGCCGCGGAGGAGCTGCTGGCCCAGCGCGCCAGGGCGGGCCCCTTTGCGGACATGGATGAGCTGGTGGCCCGCTGCCCCACCAGCCCGCCGCTGCTGCTGCGGCTGGCGCTGGCGGGGGCTCTGGACGGGCTGTTTTCCCAGGCCTCCAGCCCGGGCCGGCGGCGTGCCGCGGCCATCTGGTCCGCGCATCGTTACTGGGAGTCGGGCCAGGGGCTGTTCGACGCCACCCCCCGGGAGGCAGAAGGCCCCCAGTTCCCCGGCATGAACGAGTGGGACCTGATGCTGAACCAGTTTCGGCGGACGGCCTACTCGGTGCAGCGGCACCCCCTGGAGTTCTTCCGGCAGCGGCTGGAGGCGGAGGGGTATCAGGACTCCCGGCAGGCCAGCGCCCTGGAGGACGGGGCGGTGTTCCGCTGCGGGGGGCTGATCATCACGCGGCAGCGGCCAGGGACCGCCAAGGGGATGTTGTTCCTGACCCTGGAGGACGAGTTCGGGTTCCTCAATCTGGCGGTGGACCCGGCGGGGCAGCGGCGCTTCGGGGATGTGCTGCTGGACGAAAGCCTGGTGGGCCTGAAGGTGCGCCTGGGGCGGGTGGGGGAGGCCCGCTCCATGAAGGCAGTGGAGGCCTGGTCCCTGGGCAACCACGAGAAGATCAGCGCGCTCATCTCCCACGATTTTTGCTGAACACACCGGAAGATCCGCTTACTGCGTGCGCGGCTTGGACGGACGAGCCGGTGGATCGCCTGGCCCTCCCTAGCCGCGAACGAAGTGAGCGGATCAGCTTCCCTGAATAGCCTTTGGCTTTTGGAAATGGGCGGTCTAGAATGCCGCCACTGTTGTGACTGGGGGCAGGTGGATGGCTGCTGACAAGAACAGACTCAACCCAATTGAGGACGAGCACACCCAGGAGGAACTCCTGGCCATGCGCCTGGACGAAGTGCTGGCCGACAAGGCCCGCACGGAGGAGCTGCTGCTGCACATCCTCCCCAAGGCCATCGTGGACCAACTCAAGCAAAGCTATGGCGTCATCGCCGAGTCCCACCCCGAGGCCACGGTGATGTTCGCTGATCTGGTGGACTTCACGGGCTTCGCACGCCAGAACACCCCCAGCGAGGTGCTGGAGCTGCTGAATCGCGTCTTCACCCGCTTCGACGAGCTGGCCGCCCGCCATGGCCTGGAGAAGATCAAGACCATCGGGGACGCCTACATGGTGGTGGGCGGGGTCCCCGAGTTTCGCCCCGACCATGCGCAGGCAGTGGCCCGGCTGGCCCTGGATATGCAGCAGGAGGTGGGCAGCTTCCGCACTCCCCAGGGGACCCCTCTGCGGCTTCGCATCGGCATCAACTCGGGGCCCGTGGTGGCCGGCGTGCTGGGCACCACGCGCTTCCTGTACGACCTCTGGGGCGACACCGTCAACGTGGCCAGCCGCATGGAGTCCCAGGGCCTGCCCGACTTCGTCCAGGTCACGGATGCAACCCGGATGTTGCTACGGGACAGCTTCCTGCTGGAGAAGCGAGGCCTGATTCACGTCAAGGGCCGGGGGGAGATGACCTCCTGGTTCCTGCTGTCAGACCAGGCAGCGTCCCCCCGGGCCCAGGGGCCCAGCGTGTTGGAGAAGGTGGCCCGCCGGGCCCTCATCACCAGCAAGGAACTGGTGGGGCTGTCCCTCTCGGACGACCTGACGGGGCTGAACTCCAGGCACGGCTTTCTGGTGCTGCACGACCAATTGATCCATGCAGCCACCCGCGAGAAGAAGCGAATCCTGCTGCTGCTGGTCGAGCTGGCCAGCCTGGGCGAGCTGAACGACGACAAGGGCTACGGGGCCGGCGACGAAGCCCTGCGGCGCTGCGCCTCCCTGTTGCAGCTAAGCTTTCGCAACTCGGACGTGTTGTCGCGCTTCACCGGCAACACCTTCCTGGTGGCTGGCAAGGAGGCCCTGCCTGCGCCCGACGGGGTCCTCACCAAGCGCTTCACCGAGCTTGCTGCCAGCAACCCCTGGCTGGTGGAGGGCGTGCACCTGAGCCTCCACGAGGCGCGCTGGAGCCCTGACGACCCCAAGGCCCTGCCGGAGCTGGTACTGCAGATGGGCAAGTAGGGGGACACCGGGCAACCCCCTCCCTTGCGGTCGGGGTGCGGATGGGCGGGGTTACTTCAGCAGGTTCTTCAGTTCTTCAAGCGAGGCTTTCAGGGTCGCCACCTCGGCCTCCAGCGCGTCGATGCGCTGGACCTGGGCCTTGATGTCAATCAGCTCCACGCTGCGCTGGGGCAGCAGCACCGGGGTCTCCAGTTCGGGGACCCCCGCCAGCAATTGGGCAGAGCGGGGTTCCTTCTTGCCGGGCTGCAGTGGCAGCCGCAGGCACAGGCCGTGGTTGGTCAGGGCTTGCAGGGCCTGCTCCACCTCCTCCGAGTCCCCAAAGTCGTACATGCGCTTGCAGTTGACCTTCAGGGCACCGGCGGTCTGGGGGCCCCGCAGCATCAGCTCGCACAGGACGGCGGCCTCGGCCGTGGAGAGGTCCTCGTCGCGGCCCACGCCGTGCTCGTAGCGCACCACTCTCCCCGTAGCCCCACTCTCCCACACCAACTGTTTCATCAGCAGGCCATTGAGCAGCGCCTGCACCGTGTCCTCGTCGTAGTCCACCACGGGATCCCGGTTGGAGCGCTGGTTGCAGGCCGCAGTGAGGCTGCGCAGGGACAGCGGGTAGTACTCGGGCGTGGACATCTCTTTTTCCATCAGGGAGGCCAGGACCCGGACCTCGTCGGGGGTAAGGACGTACTGCACGGGGATACCTCCTATTTGGTGGTGAGGGGAAGCACGGTCAGGGTGCCGTGGTCAAAGACCAGGACCTCTGTGCGGCCATCCATGGCTTTGGAGTTGCCGGTGTCGATGCGCCAGACGGCGCCGTCGCAATAGGAATTGATGTGGGGTTGGACGGTGTGCCCCACCACCAGGCGGCGGGCGCCCACCTGCTGCAGCAACTGGTGCAGGCGAGGGCAGTCGCGCTTGCGGGTGTCCTTGGACCATTCGCGCAACCACAGCGGGTTCTTGGTGTGGCGCAGGGGCTCGGGGGCTGTGGGGGTCTCACCGCGGGCCCAGGCGGCCAGGTCAGCGTTCAGGCGGTCCAGGCCGTAGGCAATCGAGCCCTCGGAGAGGCCGCCGTGGACGAACAGCGTGTCCCCCAGCTTGACGAAGACCGGCAGCTTGGAGAGGCGCTTGGCGAAGGGGCCGCCGGGGCGCAGGGCAAAGACGCGGCCACGCTTGTGGGCGGGATACCTGGCCAGGTCCTTGTCGTTGAGGGCCTGGGGATAGAGCTTGTTGAAGGAGACGAAGCCCTCCTTGGTGACATAGGGGAAGATTAGGTCCAGGTTGATGAACTCGTGGTTGCCCATCAGGCACCGCACCGACCCACCCGCCGCGTTGGCCTTGGGGGCCAGGGCGTCCAGGTAATCCAGGATGGCGATCTCGTCGGAGCCACGGTCCATGAAGTCGCCGGTCTGGACCAGGACGGTGGTGCCGCCCGTCCAGTTGTCCGATTCATCCACCAGTCCGCCCAGCCGGAGGGCCCGCTTCAGGGCGGACAGATCCCCGTGCACATCCCCCACGGCCACCCAACGCAGGTCCGTGCCCTCCGAGGTGGGGGCCGGCTGGGCCCGAAGGGGGGCCGCCCCAAGGACCAACAGGAGGCACAGCAGAAGGGCGTGGGAAGGGCGGGGCATAGGCCGGACCTCAGGTTGGGAAGGTTATTGAAGTTGGGGGTTGTAGACGCAGCGGAAGGTGGCTGTGGTGTTGGTGTAGTTCACGGACCCGGTGGAGGACTGGAAGGACCAGGTGGTCTGCCCCGTGGACCAGCGCACCTGGGTGTTGCCCACGGCGTTGGCGTACCAGAGGATGGGCTCGAAGACCCAGTGGAAGGTGCTGCTGTCGGCCCTGATGCCCTCGTGGATCATGTGGGCGTACTCCTGGGGGTCACCGACCCGGGCGCCAAAGGCGGCGCACTCGGCCACCGCCAGGTTGAACTGCATGCGGGCGCGCTCGCCGGCGTCGGCGATGATCCCGTCGGCGGTCTGGAAGCAGGGCTTGGAGGCAGCGCCAATGCAGGAGTGGCCGGTGAGAATGGCGCCGCGCTCCCGGGGCCATACGCAGCGGTAATTGAGGGCGGTGGAGTCCCAGTTGTTCTGGATGGTGCCGTCGGAGAGGCGGGCCGCGGTGTGCTGGCTGGCGGCCAGGCCGGGCAGGGCGGTCCAAAGGTAGGCGGTGGCGGACATGTTACCCACGGGGGTGGTGTTGTAGCCGCTGGTGGCGTTCACGCGGTACAACTCGGAGGGGTAGGGGAGGCGGCCGCCGATGGCCTTGCAGGCAGCGTCGGCGGTGCCCCAGATGGCGGTGGGGCGCTGGACGCCGTCCCAGGCGTAGCCCCAGTCGTCCACGACTTCGTTGCTGGTGTAGGCGTTGCCGCTGGAGGTCCCCTTGGCGACGGTCTTGCACTTGGGCTCGCCGTTCACGATGACCATGGTGTCCATGGCGCCGCAGACGGGGGGCTTGGGCGCCGAGGAGCGCCACAGGCAGCGGTAGGCGAACTTGTCGCTGGCATCGGGCCAGACGTAGTAGTTGCGGCCGGCGGCGGCGGCGTTGGGAGCCCAAAGCTGGTTGTCGGTGCCGTTCCAGGCGACCACTTCGTGGCCCCAGACGCCGCTGTAACGGTATTCGAGGGAGCCCAGCCACAGGAAGGTGCCGTCGTTGGCCAGACCGCCGTGGATGAGGTCCTGGATCTGCTGGGGAGTGGGCAGCCAGCCGCCCTCCGAGCGGCAGTCCCGCAGGGCCTGGTACCAGGAGGCCGCGGTGCGGTTGTTGGTGTCGACGAGCACGTGGGTGCCGCCCTTGATGGTGCCGGCGGCGCAGCCCCCGCGGCAGACGTTCTCGCTGGGGGCGGGCTGGGTGAAGGAATCGGGCTTGTTCATGCCCGCGCAGCGGAACTGGTACACGGTGCCGGTGGTCAGGCCGACCCAACTGCCAGTGGCCGAGTAGACCAACTGCCAGAAGATGTTGCCCTTGCCGGACCACTGCAGCACGCCCATGTAGTTGAGGTCGCTGTAGTGGTAGTAGAAGTCCGCCAGCCACTGCCAGGTTGCGCCATTTTCCAGTCCATTCTGGATGGCCGTCTGATACTGCAGGTAGGAGGCCAGGGAGGCGCCCTCCTGGTTGCAGTCGAAGGAGGCCCCGACGTAGTTGATGGAGGGGCGGGGGTAGGCGTCGATGACGGTGTTGGCGTCCACCGAGAAGCAGTTGCTGCCGGGGCGTCCCAGGCAGCGGCGGCCGTCGAAGGCGACCTTCTCGTTGGCCAGGGGATAGACGCAGCGGTACAGCGTGAGGGTCGAATCGGCGGTCTGGGTGGGGGTGGGGTTACCCATGGTCATGGCGATGTGCTTGCCCGGCTCGACAGGCGTGAGGGTCCAGATGGGGTAGGTTACGGCCATGTAGGTGGCCCAAGCCAGTCCGTCCCCAAAGAGGCTGCGGTTGTTGTACGCGTTGCGGTAGACCTCGGAGGAGGTGGGCAGGCGGCCGCCGATCTTCTCGCAGGCCAGCTTCGCCTCCAGCCAGGTGCCGCCGCTGCGGGTCGCGAAGTCCCAGGTCAGGCCCCAGGGGTCGGTGACGGCGCCGCCGTAGTACTGGGGACAGAAGTCGTTCGCCCAGCAATCCCGGTCATCGCAGTCCGACTTGCCGTCCTCGTCGTTGTCCAGCAGGTCCTGGCAGGCCAGCACGCCTTCCTCCACTGCGGGCAGGCAGAACACGAAGCCCAGGCAGTCGGGGTCGTCGCAGTCGGTCAGCAGGTCGCCGTCGTCGTCATCCTCGTTGTCGCAGGTCACGGAGGTGTTCTCCGTGGGCAACGCGCAGAAGGTGAAGCCGGTGCAGTCGCTATCCACGCAGTCGGAGTCGCCGTCGCCGTCGTCGTCCTTGCCGTTGCGGCAGCGGGAGGCGGTGTTCTCCAGGACGGGGGCGCAGAAGGTGAAGCCCGTGCAGTCGTTGTCGTCGCAGTCCACCTTGGTGTCGCCGTCGTCGTCCTTGCCGTTGGCGCAAAGGTCCACGCCGTCCTCGGTGGGGGCCAGGCAGAAGGCGAAGCCGGCACAGTCGGGGTCGGCGCAGTCCTTCTTGGTGTCGCCGTCGTTGTCCAGGTCGTCCTTGCACAGCACGCTGGTGTCCTCGGTGGCGGGCAGGCAGAAGGCGAAGCCGGCGCAGTCGGGGTCCAGGCAGTCCTTCTTGGTGTCACCGTCATTGTCCAACGTGTCGTTGCAGTCCGCGGAGTTGTTCTCCGTGGCGGGGACGCAGAACACGAAGGCCTTGCACTGGGTGTCGTCGCAGTCGGTCTTGGTGTCGCCGTCATCATCGGTGCCGTTGGCGCACAGGTCCGGGGTGTTCTCGGCGGCGTCCTGGCAGAACAGGAAGCCGGTGCAGTCGCCGTCGTCGCAGTCCGTGTAGCCGTCGCCGTCGTTGTCCACGGTGTCCTGGCAGAGGGCCGCGTTGTCCTCCGCGGGGTCGGCGCAGAACAGCAGGCCAACGCAGCTTGGGTCAGCGCAGTCGGTCTTGGTGTCGCCGTCGTTGTCCAACGTGTCTGAGCACTGGTCGGAGGTGGCCTCCTGGGCGGGCTGGCAGAAGAGGAAGAAGGCGCACTCGGTCTCGTCGCAGTCGATGATCAGGTCGCCGTCGTTGTCTTTACCGTCCCGGCACTGGGTCGCGTCGGACTCCACCACGGGGAGGCAGAACAGGAAGGCGCCGCACTCGGGGTCGTCACAGTCCACCAGGGTGTCGCCGTCGTTGTCGTCGCCGTCCTGGCAGACGGCCGCGTAGCTTTCCGAGGGCTGGTTGCAGAACACGAAGCCCTTGCAGGCGCTGTCGTCGCAGTCGGTGTCGCCGTCGTGGTCGTTGTCCTTGGCGTCGCTGCACAGCGGACCGTTGTCTTCCACCAAGGGCAGGCACTGCAGCAGGGACTCGCAGTCCGTGTCCTTGCAGTCATCGTTGCCGTCACCGT
>CAIXZC010000437.1 GCA_903923815.1 uncultured Myxococcales bacterium | reverse complement strand
GGGCACGTAGTCGAAGAAGCCGGGCACGGGCCTGGCAAGCTCACGCGCCGCGGCCACATCCAGGGTCCCCGGCAGCCCCCCAACATTCCAGGCGCTGAAGCCCAAAGTCCCCCCCAGGCTGGTCCCGGCGGGGCAGGCCCGCTCCAGGACGACGCGTTTGTTTGGGTGAAGTCGCGGCAGTTGCTGCCCGGTCAGGTCCCTTGCCAGGAACTCCTCCCGGGCGACTTGGGTCACCAGGTCCATCATCTGGGCCTCCTCTCGGTAGAGCCCGGATGGTAACAACAATCGCGGCCCTGGAAAGTATTGGCAGCAGCTTTTCTTGAGGACAGGGGGTGCCGGGGCCCGCCGGGCCGCCCCTCAAGGCAGCTCCCTCACACAGCGGACGCCGCGCGGGCCCCCCTGGGCGGGTCCAAAGTCGGGCGGCGAGTAGTAGCGCATGGAGGCCGTGTAGTAGTAGCAGTAGGTGCTGCAGGCGGCGCTTTGAATCCAGCCGACCCCGCGGCCCCCACGGAAGACCCCGGTAGCGGGCCCCTGGGGATCGGTGACGGGATCAGGGCCGTAGTAGCTGCTGCTGTAATAGTCCTGGACGTGCTGGGCCATGACCCCGTTGAGGTCGTACAGCCCCCAGGGATTGGCAGCCCGCTGGCGCACCCGCTGGCAGGTGGAGAGGCCCGAGGTGCAGACCAGCGAGCCCAGGCAGCTCTCCTGCTCGCCGCAGAAGAACCGGGCGTTGCCCCCGGCCCGGACCATGAACTCGAACTCCGCCTCCGTGGGCAGCCTGCCGCCCAGCAACTCGCAGACCTGGACGGCCTGCTGCCAGGTGAGGGCCGTGGCCACGTCGTTGATGGAGGCGCCCAGGGTGCCCTGGGGGTCCATGTAGCGGCAGGTGGCTTGGGGGAACAACTGGAAGCTGGAGCATTGGGCGTAGGTCAGCAGGGTGTCCATCACCAGGAAGTCGGAGATGGTCACCTGGTGCCGGGGCTTCTGGTCCAGCAGGCAGGTGTTGTCGCTGGGGGCGCAGCCCATCATGAAGGTGCCCCCCCGCGACCTTGACCCAGTTGATGGAGGCCCCGCCGCAGTTGGCGCAATCCTGCTGGCAGCTGCACTTCTCGCTGGGATCGCAGAAGCCGTCGCCGCAGCCTCGGCACTGGCCGGACACGCAGGTCAGGGTCCCCAGGCAGGGCCCGCAGCTACCCCCACAGCCGTCGTCACCGCAAAGCCGGCCCTGGCAGTTGGGGACGCACAGACACTGGCCTGCGGTACAGGTCTCGCCAGGGTTGCAGGTGCCGCAGGTGCCGCCGCAGCCATCGTCGCCGCAGGCCCGCCCGGCGCACTTTGGGGCGCAGGCCACGCAGGCGTCCTGGTAGCACTCCAGGTCGAAGGCCGAACAGGGTAGCCCCACACAGGCGCCCAGGGAGCAGCGGTCGTTGCTGCTGCAGCCGTCGCCGTCGTCGCAGGTGCCGCCGTCGTTGCGGGGCAGCAGGGCGCAGCCCCCCGTGGCGGGGTTGCAGGTGTTGACCCGGCAGGCCGTGTCCGCATCCGTGGCGCAGCGGATGACCGTGGCGGGGTTGGGCTCGCAGACCTGGGAGACCTGCCCGCAGCGCAGGGTCCCGTTGCAGCGGTCCAGGTCATCCAGGGGCTTGCAGTCCTGATCGGTCTGGCAGGCCTCCGGCTGGACTGTGTCGGGGGCAAGGGTGTCCGGCGGCGGCGTCCCGTCGGGGGCCAGGTCGGCTGTGGCAACGTCCTTGGGATCCACATCCAACGCCAGGGTCTCGGGACCCGGCTGGGAGACATCTTCGGAGGGGGCCTCGGGGGCGTCGCCGCCGCCATCAAAGACCCAACCGCCGTCCGCCCCCAACTCATCCCCCGGCGGGACCGCCCCAGAGGAGCTGCAAGCCGCCAGGAACAACGCCACCACCAGCCACAGGTACTTCATGCCAGGATCTCCTGTCCGCAGCCCCCCGTGAGGGCAGGCCAATGGGCAGAACCTGTAGCGTGAAGGCCCCGCCCAGGGCAAGGGGCCTTGCGGTCATTGCTCGGGATTTGCGACAGCCTCGTGTCGTTTGGCTTGAGGCGCGGCCCCGTCCCCGGTCAGGCCGGGACCACGGGCACGCAGATATCCAGCACGAAGTGATCGTCCTTGGGGTCCTGGACGTAGACCTCGAAGGGCGCACCCTCGGCGGGCACATACCCCGAGGAGGGCAGCCACTGGCCGTAGAACTCCTTGTAGGACCCCGCGATGCCAGCCCCCGGACCTTCGTAGCGTGCCTTGGCCACGCGGCCCGCGGGCAGCGTCATCAGACACACCTCGCCCTCGGGCTGGACCTGGGGCCCCACCGAGATGCAGGCGTCGTAGCGAAGTTGGGCGGCGGGGCTGGTCTCCGGATCGTCGTAGCTGACCCCGAACATCATGGTCTGGGGGCCCAGCAGCCCCCGCGGCCCCGCCCAGCGGCACAGGGCATCCCAGGCCTCCCCCGCGCTCCTCGCGTAGGGTCCCATCCGGCGCACGTACAGCGCCCGCACGGCTTTCATCTGCTCGACTTTGACTTCCATGGGCTCCTCCTTCTTGAACTCGGATGGTCCCTCCACCCGACAGGAGGCAAGGTAGCCGTCTTGGGCCCCCGCGGCTTTCCCCTGCTTGCCCTCCACTTTGCAAATCTTGCCATCCTGGGCCCCCCCCACGCCCCCCCGCGCCCGCCACTGGGAGGCGGACACGCCGAAGCGCTCCTTGAAGGCCCGGGCAAAGGCCGCAGAGGACCCGAAGCCGTGCTCCAGCGCCACCTCGGTGATGCTGAGGCGTGGGTTGATCTGCAGCTTGAAGGCAGCCTTTTCCAGGCGCACCCGCCGCAGGAAGGCACCCAGGGGCTCGCCCACCATGGCCAGGAACACTCTGTGGAAGTGATAGGGAGAGAAGGCGGCCACCGAGGCCAGCGTCTCCAGGGTCAGGTCGCCCCCGATGTGGGCCTCGATGTGGTCCAGCACCCGGTTCAGGCGCCGGACGTACTCCTCGCGGTGGGCCCAGCTGTCCATGCGGGCCTCAGGGCAACATGCCGTCGGCGATCCAGGCCTTGTACAGGGCCTTCTCGGCGGCGGTGAAGGGTTTGCCGGGGGGCATGCTGTTGTCCAGCACCGTGTTCAGGCCCTTCTTGCCCTCGCTCTTGGCCCCCGAGTAGGTCTTGTACTTGGAGTGGCAGTTGCCGCACTTCGTGGCCAGCAGGTTCTTCACGTCCGCCCAGACCGTCTTGGCGGGCACGGTGTCCACGGGCTGCACCGTGTCGATGGGTTGGACGGTATCCACGGGCTGCACCGTGTCCAGGGGGACCTCGGTGTCCAGGGGGACCTCGGTGTCCAGGGGCTGGGCCTGGTCCTCCGTCGTGTCCTGGGAAGCCTTGGTATCCAGGCCCCCGGTGTCACCCGCCAAGGTGTCCAGGGGAGCCCCCGTGTCAGGCGCCGCAGCGCTGTCCACCGCACAGCCAACCAGAACCACCGCCAGAGCCACAAGCAGACAAATCCGCACCATCTTGATCCTCCAAGGGAACTAGCCCCAGGCTAGGGCAACATGCCGTCGGCGATCCAGGCCTTGTACAGGTTCTTCTCCGCGGTGGTGAACTTCTTGCCCGAGGGCATGTAGTTGCTGAGCACGCTGTTGAGGCCCGTCTTGCCCTGCTTCTTGCAACCCGCATAGGTCTTGTAGGACGAGTGACAGACACCGCAGCGGCCCACCAGCAGGTCCTTCACGTCCGCCCAGACGGTCTTGCCCGTCTGCACGGTGTCGGTGCCGGGGATGGTGTCGACGCTAAGCGTGTCTTCGGGCGCCAGGCCGGGATCGTTCTTCACCCCGCAGCCCCCCAAGAACATGGCCACAATCACAACCAGGAACAGGCTTCTCATGGAAATCCTCCAGGACCACCGGCTACTTGAAATCCGGGACGTGAGTCTACCCAGACGACGCTGTTTTCCAAGGATTTTCTTGGGAGATGAAGGTCTGGCCCCTATCTTGTGCGCCCGCGGGCCCCCGCCCTGCGCCAGGCCTCCAGCAGCCGAGGGTGGCACTGGGTGTCCAGGAAGTTCTGCTCCACAAACCGCCGGTTGGCCTCCCCCGCCCTTTGCAGCAGCGCCGGGTCGTCCAGGTAATGCTCCACCGCCGCCGCGAAGGCCTCCGGGGAGTCCGCCGGCACCAGCAGGTGCCCCTCCGCAGGGATCACCGTTGACCGATGGGCCCAGTCCGCCAGGATGGACGCCAGCCCCAGGGTCATGCTCTCCGTCAGGGAGTTGGGGTGCCCCTCCCCCGGCCAGGAGGACAGCATCACCGACACGTGCGCCGACCGCAGCAGCCCAAGCAGGTCCGGCACCGCCCAGCCGTGGTCCACCACCCGCACCTTGGCCCCGGGGTTGGCCACCCGCCGGGCTATGAGGTCCAGCAGTGACCGGTCCGTGCCCGCCCCCGTCAGGTGGAACTCCACCGCCCGCCCCCGCTGCTCCAGCAGGTCCAGCGCCTGAAGCACCACCGGGATGCCCTTCTCCCGGATGTAGCGCCCCGAATAGATCAGCCGCAGGGGCTCGCCCGGTGCCGGTGGCAGCACCGCCGGGACCACGCGTCGGAAGGTGGCCTCGGGCATGGTATTGGGCAGGTACACCGCGTCCCGTCCGAACTGCTCCTTGATCAGCGCTACGTCCGATCGGCACTCCACGACAATCTCGTCCGCCGCCCGAAACAGTTGTTCCCGCGCCGACCCCGCCAGGGTGCCATGCTGCTGCTGCAGGGTCGCCCGCAGGGCCCCGGCCCGCAGGTCCAGCACCGTCCCCACGCCCAGCGCCCGGGCCAACTGGACCGCCGGGTACTCCCGCAGGATGGCCCGACCACGGTTCATGATCAGATGGAAGACGTCGGGGCGCCCCGCCAGCCGGCGTCCCAGCCCGGACAGGTCCTGGACCCAGCGCCGCGCCAGGCCCCCATCCTCCGGCACGCTCAGCCGATGGGGCAGGAACTGCACCTGGCCCTGGAAGGTGGGGCTGGTGGTAAGGTTCTGAATGATCCGCCCAAAGGTCCCCTGCATCCTGCCGGGGGGTGGATAGCCCACGGCGATCAGCACTCTTGGCATTTTGGAATCTGCCGACAACGTCTACCTCCGGTCACAAGGACATCATCTTGCGGGGCCGCCAGCGGCCTCCCAGAACCAGGGATTCTCGCGGTACCAGCGCGCCGTCAGGGCCAGCCCCCGATCCAGGTCTTGGGTCCCTCCCAGGCCAAGCTGCTGCGCCAGGGTGGTGTCGGGCCAGGGTTGGGGGGGCTCGGGGGGGATGGGACCCAGGGCTCCACGCTTCAGCGCCGAGGCCCGGGCACCGGGCACCAGCGCCACCAGCCGATCCGCCACCTCTCCAATGGACAGGGGCTCGGACGCTGGGCAGTTCAGCACCGGCGGCAGCGCCTCTCCGGCCACCAGTCGGCGCGCCAGCTCCAGCAGCAGGGAGGCCACCTCCCCCACCTCCACGAAGCGCCGCCGTTGGGTCCCGGCGCTCATGGGGAAGTCCTGGTCCTGCAGCAGCGCCACCAGCAGTTGGGGGATGAACATCACGGGGGCCTGTCCGGGGCCAAACACCAGGGGCAGCCGCAGCACACAGCCGCGCAACTCCCCCGCCGCCTGCCGCTGCTGCAGCGCCAGCGTGGCCGCCACCTTCCCCCGGGCGTAGGGGTCCGAGGGGCTGCCCGACCGGTCCTCCGTCCAGGGACCGGGCAGGTCGCCGTACTCCATCTGGGACCCGGGCATCACCACCACGGGCCGCTGCGCCTGGGGCAGCCGGGCCACCGCGTCGAAGAGGGCCAGGGCCGGCCGCAGGTTGTTCTCGAAGACCTGGGCCTCCAGGGCGGGCTCCACGCGCCGGCGCAGGTCCGCCGCCAGGTGCAGCACCGCGGCGGGCTGGAACTCCTGCAGCAGTGCTTGCAGGGCGGAGGGGCTGTCCATGTCACTGACCCGGAGGATGGGCTCCCCCGGCGTCCCCACCCCAGGCCCCTGAAGGCTGGCGCGAAGCCTGGCCGCCCGGGCATCCTGGCGCAGATCCAGACCCCACACCTTCAGGCCCGAGGCCAGGGCCTGCGCAGCCACGTGGGCGCCCAGGAAACCGTTCACTCCTGTGACCAGAATGCGCACCTGCTTTACCTCGTTGTTCCGGGTTTGCCTACTGGGCCCAGGCCACGCCGCGGGCCTTCCCGTCCTGGCAGTAGCCCTCCAACTGCTGGGCCGTCAGGGCCGCCATCCGGGCCCCGTCGAAGCCGCAGGCGTGGGCCTGCCGATACCAGCCCACGGTGTTGGCCACCGCCTCTTCGAAGCGCCACACCGGTTGCCACCGCAGGAAATGGCGGGACTTCTCGATGGCCAGCTTGAGGAAGCGGGCCTCATGGACTGCGTGGGCCCCCTCGGGCTTGTACCAGGACCCCTGGCCCCAGTTGCGGATGATCTCGTCGGCCAGCTCGCCCACGGTGCGCTCGGCGCTGTCCCCGGGGCCAAAGTTCCAGGCGGACAGCAGCTCCTGCGAGGTGGGGCCGTCCTTGCCCAGGCAGGCGGCCAGCCACATATACCCGGAGAGGGGCTCCAGCACGTGCTGCCAGGGGCGGATGGCCAGGGGATTGCGCACCTCGATGGGCTTGCCAGAGGCCAGGGCCCGGATGCAGTCCACCACGATGCGGTCCTCGGCCTGGTCGCCGCCGCCGATGACGTTGCCCGCCCGCACGGAGGCCAGATGCACCCCGTGGGTCGCCAGCTCGTTGGGGTGGAAGAAGGAGCGCCGCCAGGACGACACCAGCAGCTCCATGGCACCCTTGCTCATGGAGTACAGATCGTGCCCGCCCATGGGGTCATCCTCGCGGTAGGCGAAGTAGGTCTCCTTGTTCTCGTAGCACTTGTCCGAGGTCACCGCGATGAACACGCAGGGGCGGTCGCCGCTGTAACCCGCTTGGCGCACGGCCTCCAGCAGGTTGGCGGTGCCCAGGAAGTTGGTCTCCAAGGTCAGCAGGGGCTGGCGATAGGAGCGCCGCACCAGGGCCTGGGCTGCCAGATGGAAGATGACGTCGGGGCGCAGCGCCTTGACGTGGTCCTGCAGCCCCTGGGCGTCCCGCAGATCCAGGTTCACGTGGTGCACGGCCTGGCGTAGGCCCAGCACCTCGAACAGCGATGGGTCGTATTCGGGTTCCAGCGCCAGCCCGTGGACCTCCGCCCCCAGGCGGGTCAGCCAGAAGGCCAGCCAGGACCCCTTGAAGCCGGTGTCCCCCGTGACCAGAACGCGTTTCCCCTGGAAGTAACCTTCAAACGGCATGGGCAGCTCCTTGCGCAGCGGCGCAGGTCCTTGGGCTAGCGGGGCCGAGCCGACTCGGTGGGGGCCCAGGGCGCCCGCCCGCTGTGCCACAGCTTGTTCAGGTATTCAAACTCCCGGGCGGTGTCCATGGGCATCCAGAAGCCCTCGTGGACGTACATCATGAGCTGCCCATCCTTGGCCAGCCGTTGCAGGGGGTCCCGCTCCCAGATGCAGCCCTCGTCGTCGCTGACGTAGTCAAAGGCACCGGGCTCGCACACGAAGAACCCGCCGTTGATGAAGCCCTCCATGGTCTGGGGCTTCTCCTGGAAGTCCACCACGCGCTGCCCCTCCACCACCAGCTCGCCAAAGCGCGAGGGGGGCCGCACGGCCGTCAGGGTCACCAGCTTGCCGTGGGCGCGGTGGAAGGCCAGCAGGGCGTTCAGGTCAATGTCCGCCACGCCGTCACCGTAGGTCAGCATGAAGGGTTCGTTCCCGATGTAGCGCTGGATGCGCTTGATGCGGCAGCCGGTCATGGCCTCCAGGCCGGTGTCCGCAAGGGTCACCCGCCAGGGCGGGAGGGGGCGCTGATCGTGGTACTCCACGGTGCCGTTGCGACCCAGGTCGATGGTGAAGTCCAGGACGGCGTCGCGGTAGTTGGCGAAGTACTCCTTGATCTTGGAGCCCTTGTAGCCAAGGCACAGCACGAAGTCGTTGACGTTGTGCCGCCCGTAGATGCCCATGATGTGCTCGACGATGGGCTTGGACCCGATGGGGACCATGGGTTTGGGCATGTCCTCAGAGATGTCCCTGATCCGGGTGCCCTTGCCGCCGCACAGAATGACCGCCTTCATGGCGCCTCCCAGCCTTTCAGCCCTGATTCAGGGCTGGGAGTCTATACCCATAGGCCGCCGGATTGCAACCTGGAGGCGGCCCTTGCGGGCCTTCCGTCAGTCCTGGAAAAGGGGCTGGTCGTTGGTGACGCAGTGGATGCCACCGCCGCTGAGCCACAGCTCGTTGACCTCTATCATGTGGACGGTTCGTCCGGGGTACAGACCCTCCAGGGCGACCTTGGCGGCGTCGTCCCAGGCGGCCACCCCGAAAGCCATGGCGGCCACAAAGCCGTTGCCCACCAGCCAGTTCATGTAGGAGGCGGGGAGGTCGTAGCCGCCGTACTTGTAGGTGCCCGGGATGTCCAGCCGCACCACCGTGAAGCCCTCGGCGGCCAGCATGGTGGCGGCGTCCTCCAGGTCGGCGGCCCCAGGATCATTTGGAATCAGCGAGCGGGCCACCGCCACGGTGTCCTCGTCGATGAAGCGCACCACGCCGTCGATGTGCCCCGTGGTGCCATCCTCGTCGTCGTGCCCGTAGACCCACAGCACCCGGGACACCCCCAGGGCGCCCTTCAGCAGGGTCTCGGTGTCGGCCTTGGTCCACTCCGGGTTGCGGTCAAGCTGACAGTCCCAGCCCAGCACCACCGTGTCCTTGCCGTTGGCCTCCAGGTTGCCCCGCTCCAGGATGTAGTCGCCCCGGTCCTCCCTGTCCAGGCCAAGCTGCGCCGCGATGAAGGCAGGGATCTTGTCGTCCGCCGCGAAGGTCACGTCCTGGCCAAAGTTGCCGCCCCAGCCGTCAAAGCCCCAGTCCAGCAGCCTCAACTGGCCCCCCTCCTCCACATAGACGGGCCCGTTGTCCCGCAGCCAGGCGGAGTCGTAGGTCGCCAAGTGCCACGTCAGGTTGGTGTCCGGTACCCCCTGGTCCGCCAGGTACTGGATGGCGGCGGTCTTCATGGCCTGGTCCAGCACCAGGAGGTGCAGGGGCTCGTACTCCTGAACCACGTCGATGATGCGGGCGAAGTTGGGGCGGATCTCCTTCTCCCAGACCGTGGGCCACTGCATCCAGGTGGCGGCGTGGGGTTCCCACTCGGCGGGGGTCCGGCGGGGGCTGGGCAGGGCGTCCAGGGCATCGCCCGTAGCGGTCTCCGTGGCGTCCCACAGGTCCTGCGTGTCCGCCAAGATCAGGTCCAGGCCCTGCACGTCGGTGCCGTCAAGGCTGTCCAGGGCACCCGCCGCCTCATCGCTGCCCCCGCAGCCCCCCAACAGGACGACAAGAGCGCAGGCGACGCATAACAGGGTCGGCTTCATGGGGACTTCCTTTTTTGGCGGTGAAGGCTGCCTGGGTGCAGCCAGAGGGGCGGGCCTACTTGGCGCAGCGCAGGCCCATGGTGTCGAAGGCGGAGGTGGGGGCCGTGTGATACCGGGCGGACACGCGGGTGCTGCCCAGGTTCAGGAAGCTGCCGCCACGGGCGACCTTCTCGGTGCCCGTCTCGGGGCCCGGGGGGTTGTCGGTGGGGCTGGTGGCGTAGTAGTCCGCAGCGTACCAATCAGAGACCCACTCCCAGACGTTTCCAACGGTGTCGTAGAGGCCATAGAGGTTGGCGGTCTTCTGCTTCACGGGGTGCTTCATCTTGTCGGAGTTGGTGTCCACCCAACCCAGGTCCAACACGCAGTCCGCCGTGTCGCAGTAATGCTTGGTGGTGGTGCCGCCCCGGGCTGCGAATTCCCACTCGGCCTCCGTGGGCAAGCGCCCGCCGATGGCCTCGCAGAAGACCCTGGCGTCCTCCCAGGTGAGGTTCTCCACGGGGTAGTCGGCACCCTTGGGCGCGAAGGACGGGTTGGTGCCCGTGAGGGCCTGATACTGCCCCTCGGTCAACTCCGTATCCATCATCATGAAGGGGGCCACGGTCACGCTGTGGGTGGGCTTCTCGTGGTCCGCACAGCCCGAGTCACCGGCCGAGCAGCCCATATCGAAGGTGCCCCCGGTGATGAACACCCAGTTGATGCCATCGGGGGCCGTGCAATAGGGCGAACAGTCGGTCCAAAGCGTGTCCTGGGGAGTGTCCTGGGGGGTGTCGATGGCGGTGTCCACAGCGGTGTCCACGGCGGTGTCGAGGCCGGCGTCGGGGTTGGGGGTCAGGTCGCCCGTGCCGTCTGAGGTGACGTCGCCCTGGGGCGCGGTGTCCCCCTGGGTGTCCTGCGGATCGCCCGTGTCCTGGCCCGTGGTATCGCAGTAGACCAGACTGTCGGGGCCGCAAACGCCCCCCTGGGTGTCACCATTGGAGTTGCCACCGGAACTGGAGCAGGCAGCCATCCAGCCCAGCAACCCAAAAATCAAGAAAAGCTTCTTCATCGTTGCCCCCGAGTCTTTGCTTTGCGGGCGATTGTACCCGGCCGCCCTGGACGATCAACCGGTTCTTTTTCGCCCCGCCTACCGGGCCTCCTCGAACTTGCGCATCTTCAGGTTCTCGCCGTCCTCCTGGATGATGCGACGGTACCAGCCTTCGTCGTAGGCGGGGTGGGTGACGGCGCCGTTGTTGTCCCGCAGGTTGCCGTCCAGGAACTTCATCAGGAGCTCCTGGCCCAACAACGACCAGCGCTGGTGGGTGCGGGCGGCGGCCTCGCCGGAGTAGCGGGTCAGCAGGGCCCGGGCGTCCTCGGGGGACTGGGCGTGGACCTTCACCGCGGAGGCCTCCAGCTCGCCCTGACGGGCCAGAAAGCTGCCCTCCAGCTCGCCCTGGACCTGGCGCACGATGGGGATGATGTCGCTGTAACGGGTGTAGGCGAAGTTGGACACCCAGTTGAAGACCCAGAAGGCCGAGTCCCAGGAGAACTGGCGAAAGCCCCCCGTCCCCCGGGCGAAGTTGTGGGGCACCTCACGCAGGCCGCAGTACATGGGCACATAGACCGTGCTGAACGTGTCATCCACCCCGAACCACAGGACGCCACCGATGGGGTCGGGCAGGCTGTCCCGGCTCTGGGATACGAAGGAGAAGGCGGTCTGCTGGGTGGAGGTGGCCCGCTCGTGCAGGTAGGTCTCCTCGCCAACCTTCCACTCCATGGGCCGCCAGCGGTAGGGCCACTGGTAGGGGCCTGCGCCCACGCCCTTGCTCAGGTCCATGGGCGTACCCTCGAAGTGGTCCCGCATCAGCTCCATCACGTCCCGCTGGGTGAGGGGCCGGTCGGGCTTGACCCACAGGGGCAGGGCCACGTCCGCCGCGCTGCGGGCGTGCAGGAAATCCACCTGGGGGGTGCTGCTGGGGGCGGCCCGCCGGAAGATCTGCCAGACCCGGGCCTCGCAGTAGCGCGCCGTGGCCCAGTCCAGGGGCATGTAGGCGTCAGAAAAGCTGAAGTCCGCGTCCGTCCCCTTAAAGAAACCCTTGGAGCGGGCGAACTCGATGACGTCCTGGGAGTACAGACAGTTCTTGGGGTCCTTCAGGGGGAACTTGCCAATGCGCGAGTAGTTGGCGTGGGCCGTCAGGTACCCGTCGGGCACCCGCAGGGCCGCCCACACGGCCCCCTTCACCCCGGGCCCCTTGCCCATCATGGCCAGCAGCCAGGCCTCCTTGGTGTCCCCCAGGGAGAACAGCTCGCCGGTGCTGATGTAGCCATACTCCTGGGCCAGCGAGGTCATCACGCCGATGGCCTCCCGGGCGGTGCGCGCCCGCTCCAGCCCCAGGGCCATGAGGCTGCCGTAGTCCAGCACCCCCACGTCGCTCTTCAGCTCCTCTCGGCCATCGAAGGTGGTTTCCGAGATGACCAACTGATGCTCGTTCATGTTGCCCAGGACGGCATAGGTCTGGGGCACCTGGGGGATCTTTCCAAGGTACTTGCCTGTATCCCACTCGTAGATGTCCCGGACCGCCCCCGGC
>CAIXZC010000436.1 GCA_903923815.1 uncultured Myxococcales bacterium | reverse complement strand
CCCGCCTGGGCAACACCTTCAGCAGCCCCGTCCTGGCCAACTCCTTCTTCTCCTTCAACAGTGTCCTTCAGGACCGCGCCCTGGTGGTCCTCGGCGGCGGTGGCGCCATCCGCGACGACGCCCAGGCTGGCAAGGCCATCTTCGTCCTGGACCTGGACACCGGCACGGTAGTTCGTGAGTTCTGCAACTCCTGCGGCAACGTCCTGGACAACAGCCCCGCCCAGGCCAACACCCCCGGCTTCGACTGCGCGCTGGAGGGTTCCGTCACGGCCTACGACGAGGCCCCCTCCGCCCAGCTCTCCCGGGCCTTCCTTGGCGACGCCTGCGGCCAACTCTGGCGCCTGGACCTGCGCGCCGAGAACCCCGAAGACTGGACCGTCTCCTTCTTCGCCGACCTCTACCCCGACCAGCCCCTCGACGCCGCCGGTCTGGCCCTGCGCCGCCCCATCAGAAACCGCCCCGCCCTGGCCACCGGCGACCAGAACGGCCGCTTCGTGGTGATAGCCGCCACGGGCGACGCCAACCTCGCCACCCCCATCGACTCCACGGACCGCATCATCTCCGTCAGCGAGGTCTGGGATCAGGAGTCCGGCACCTTCACCGCCGCCACCAACTGGTTCCATTCGTTCCAAACCGGCGAGCTCTTCACCTCCGGCGTGGTCATCACCGCCAAGACCGCCTACTTCACCACCGAGCTTGTGGGCGCAGGCCAGTGCGGCATCGGCGAGGGGCGCCTCTGGGGCGTTCACTTCACGGGCCACGAAATGGAGGCCATCGACGACGTCGAACCCGCCCTGGACCTGGACGGCAACTACATCACCATCAACGACCTGGTCCTCTACCGGCCCTTCGACGACTCGGAGGTCTTCGGCCTCTCCCTGCTGCAGACCCCGTCCTGCAGCGACGCCCTCACCAACTATCTGCCCTGGGCCAACGGCATCGGCGCCGTGGTCCCCCTGAACAGCATCTTCCCCACCGGCGCCGGCACCAGCGGAGCATCCTTCGCCGGCACCACCTCGGGCAGCCTCGAAATCGTGGTTCAAACGGGGGCCGCGGGGGAACAAAGTCCGGGTCTCAGCCCTCCCAACGGCGCCTCCGGCACGGGCAACAAGGCCAAGCAGACGCTGCCGCCGCCGGCCCGTTTCATCCAAAGCATCGGCCTGGGAATCCTCTTCGACTGATCCAGCCACCAGCCGGCCAAAGGAGGCCACGTTGAACAAGCTGTGCACCTTGGGATTGCTGCTTAGCCTCCTGGCCGCCTGCGCCCCCACCACCGGCGCCGCCCCCGAGGACGACCTTGGGAGCCCGCAGGGGGACACGGACCTTCAGGCGCCCGCGGACCTGCAAAGTGACACTCCCCTGGACCTGGCGCTGGACCTGCCCGCTGACCTGGACGCCGGGGTGGACCAGCAGGGCCAGGATGCCCGGGATACGACGGACGCCCGGGACAGCGCCGACGCCGCTGCGGACACCAACCCCGACTTGGACCTGACGACTGACCTTGCGGACACCAGCGCCGACACGGACCAGGGTTGCCAGCCCGCCTGCGACGGGCGTCAGTGTGGCCCCGACGGCTGCGGCGGCACCTGCGGCACCTGCGTCCCCCCCCACGCCTGCCAGACGACCCGCTGCGTGGAGGGCCACTGCGAGCTCTCCCTCGGGCTGTCCTGGTGCCTCATCGCGGGCGAGTGCTTCCCCGCGGACCAGCCCGCCCCCCTGCACCCCTGCCTGGCCTGCGCCCCCGCCGCCACCCAAAGCACCTGGACCCCGCTGGCCGACGGCGCCGGTTGCGGCGAGGGGTTCCACTGTATGGCTGGCGAGTGCGTCTGCAAGCCCCAGTGCGACGGCCGCACCTGCGGCCCGGATGGCTGCGAGGGCGTCTGCGGCACCTGCGAGGACGGCTTCCAGTGCAACCCTCTGGGGCTGTGCCAGAAGCTGCCCCGGACCTGCGGCGACACCCCCTGCCCCGTCCTGGAGGGCTTCACCCAGAGCTGCAACTCGGCGGGCCTTTGCGTCAACGCCAACAAGGCGGGCCTGGGCTGGGTCTCCCTCCCCGGCGGCACCTTCATGATGGGCTGCTCGCCAGGGGACGACGCCTGCGCCGAGAACGAGAAGCCCGTGCACCAGGTCACCGTGTCGCCCTTCCAACTGTTGGAGGCGGAGATCACTGAGGCCCAGTACGAGGCCGTCGCCGGGGTCAATCCCTCGGTGGCGCAGTTGGGCGAGGACTACCCCGTGGACAACCTCAACTGGGCCCAGGCGGACGTGCTGTGCAGGACCCTGGGGGGGCGCCTCCCCACGGAGGCCGAGTGGGAGTACGCCGCCCGGGCCGGCACCACCAGCCGGTATGGGTGTGGCAGCGACGGCGCCTGCCTGGAGGACGTGGCCTGGTTTGGCATAGACAGCCGGGAGGGCAAGCGCCCCGTGAAGCAAAAGGCCCCCAATGGCTTTGGCCTGTATGACACGCTGGGGAACATGGCCGAGTGGGTCAGCGACTGGTTCGCCTACGACTACTACAGCGTCAGCCCCGCCAAGGATCCCCTCGGGCCCGCCACGGGGTCCCAGGTCATCACCCGGGGCGGCGGCTTCTTCCTGAACACCCCGGAGGCCTCGGTGGCCATGGAGTCCCTGCGGGTCTCCCGCCGCGCCACCGGCTTCCTGACCCCCGAGAACGCCCCCTACCTGGGGGTCCGCTGTGCCCGCTCCCTGCCCTGCACCCGCCCCAAGGACGAGGGCGCCGTTTGCAACAGCGACGGCGACGCCTGCAACGGCACCAGCACCTGCCGCCAGGGGGCCTGCGTCCTCACCACGCCCCCCGTGCAGTGCAAGGAGACGGACCCCTGCAAGGCCGGCACCTGTGACCCCCAGACTGGCCAATGCAGCCTCTCGGCGCTTTACGCCGGCGCCGTGTGCAAGGACGACTCCAACGCCTGCAACGGGGTCAGCACCTGCGTCGCCGGCGTCTGCCGACTGACCACCCCCGCCGTGGCCTGCGAACCCATCGACGAGTGCCACGTCAAGGGCATCTGCAATCCCAAGACGGGCCTCTGCGCCAACCCCGCGGGCAACAACCTGATGGTCTGCGAGGACGACGGCGACTCCTGCAACGGCGTCAGCACCTGTTCCGGCGGCCTGTGTCTGCTGGCCATGGCACCCGCGGCCTGTGGTGGCGGCTGCGGCGTGTGCCCCTACGGCGGCACCTGCAACGCCCACGGTCAGTGCAGCTTCGCCGGGCCCAAGGAGATTGTCTGGGTGGCCCTGGCCGGCGGCCCCTTCACCATGGGCTGCTCCCCCGGCGACACCTCCTGCGCCGACAACGAGCGCCCCGCCCACGGCGTCACCCTGGCCCCCTTCAAGATCCTGGAAACAGAGGTCACGGAGGCCCAGTACGAGGCCCTCATGGGCGCCAACCCTTCTGCCAACCCCCTGGGCGGCCCCTTCCCCGTGGAGAACGTCAACTGGCTTCAGGCCAAGGCTTTCTGCGAGGCCCTCGGGGGCAGCCTCCCCACGGAGGCCCAGTTGGAGTTCGCCGCCCGCGGCGGCACCCCCTCGCCCTTCTACTGCGGCGCCGACCCGGGCTGCCTGAAGGTGGTGGCCTGGACCCTGGCCAATGCGGACGGTCAGAAGCACCCCGTGGGGCAGAAGCTGCCCAACGCCTACGGCCTCTACGACCTGACCGGAAATGTGTGGGAGTGGGCCCAGGACTGGTACCACGGCTCCTACGAAGGGGCCCCCGACGACGGCGCCGCCTGGCTGGATCCCAGCAGCACCTACCGGGTCATCCGGGGCGGCAGCTTCCTGGACGAGGCCCACTATCAGCGCGCCTCCGCCCGCGTCAGCGGCTACCAGTCCGCCTACTACTATTACAACGTGGGCTTCCGCTGCGTGCGCCAGGACTGACCTGCGCCCGCCCCTCAGTCCTCCCGGCCGCTGCGTTCCCGCTTCTTCTGACTTTGCTGGCGCTTGCCCTCCAGGCGCCGCTCCACCGCGCCCCGGGGCACCCGCGTGGGGCGCCGGCGCTTGGGCACCTTCAGCGCCTCCGCCAACAGGGCCGCCACCCGCGCCAGGGCGCTCTCCCGGTTCATGGTCTGGGAGCGCTGGTCCTGGGCCGCCAGCAGCAGCACCCCCTCGGCGCTCATGCGGTTGGCCAGCTTGACGCTGATGCGCGCCTTCTGGGCCTCGGTCAGCGACGGCGACGCCGCCACATTGAACTGCACCAGGGCCTTGCTGCTGGTCTTGTTCACCTTCTGCCCCCCGGGCCCCCCACTGCGGGCAAAGGAGAACTCGAACTCCTCCTCGGGAATTGAAAGCTGCTCGTTCACGAAGACCATCCCCCACCCCTTCATTCAGGCGGCCGACCCGCCAGGCGCCCCATGAAACCCCGATCCGGCCCCATTGTCAAAGGAAGCACCACACCGCGATTGACTTGCCGGCCAGCCCGCAAATAATAGTGCCACTTGTTATTCCTGAATTGGGGAACCCATGAACACCAAAGCAGTCTCCATCCTGGACGCCATCGGCAACACCCCACTGTTCAAGCTCGAGCGCATGTGCGCCGGGAATGTCTTTGGCAAGGCCGAGTTCCTGAACCCCGGCGGTTCGGTGAAGGACAGGGTCGCCAAGTACATCATCGAAAAGGCCGAGGAGACGGGCGAACTCAAGCCCGGCATGGTCATCGCCGAGGCCACCTCCGGGAACACCGGCATCGGCATCGCCATGGTGGGCGTGCGCAAGGGCTACCGGGTCATCATCGTCATGCCCGAGAACATGAGCGACGAGCGCAAGAAGATCATCCGGGCCTTTGGCGCCGAGTTGATCCTCACGCCCGCCAAGGACAGCCTGGGGGGGTGCCTGGACATGCTGGAGAAGATTCGCCTCTCGGAGGGCAACGTCTTCGTCCCGGGGCAGTTCGTGAACCCCCGCAACCCGGAGATCCACTATCTGACCACGGGCCCCGAGATCTGGCGGCAGACCGAGGGCAAGGTGGATG
>CAIXZC010000435.1 GCA_903923815.1 uncultured Myxococcales bacterium | reverse complement strand
CAGGTTTGGGCGGCTTGTCCGTCCAATCCGCGCACGCAGTAAGCGGATCTACTATCTCAGAGCTTCGCGCACCTTGTGGGCCAGCTCGCCGGCGGAGAAGGGCTTCTGAATGAAGTGCAGGCCCTGGTCCAGCACGCCCCGATGGGCGATGGCGTTGGCCGTGTAGCCTGACATATAAAGGCAGGGGAGGTTGGGGCGCAGCAGCATCAGCTTCTCGGCCAGGACCTTGCCGTTCATCTCGGGCATCACCACGTCGGTAATGAGCAGGTGGATGGGCTCCTTCGTGTTGGCCACCAGGGCCAGCGCCGCCATGGGGCCGTCCGCCGTCAAGACCTTGTAGCCCAGCTTCTCCAGCAGGCGCCGGCCCAGCTCCAGGATGGAGCGCTCGTCCTCCACCAGCAGGATGGTCTCCGCACCTCCCACAGCCTCTGAAAGCTGCGCTTTGACTGCGGTCTCTGGGGCCACGCCCTGGACGCGGGGGAAGTACAGGCGGAAGGTAGTCCCCTCGCCGGGCTCGCTGTACACGTTGATGAACCCGTCGTTCTGTTTGATGATGCCGTACACCGTCGCCAGCCCCAGCCCTGTGCCCTTGCCCACCTCCTTGGTGGTGAAGAAGGGCTCGAACAGGTGCTGCTTGACCTCGTCGCTCATGCCCCGCCCGCTGTCGCTGACGGCCAGCATCACGAAGTCCCCGGGGACGAAGCCGCGATGTTCGGCGCAGTAGGCCGCGTCGAAGACTATGTTGGAGGTCTCGATGGTGACCTTGCCCACGCCGTCGATGGCGTCCCGGGCGTTCACCACCAGGTTGGCCAGCACCTGGTCAAGCTGGGATGGGTCCACCCGCATGGGCCACAGCCCCTCGGCCTTGGTCAGGGAGATGTCGATGTCTTCGCCGATGAGCCGCGACAGCATCCGCAGCATGCCCGCCACGGTGCTGTTCAGGTCCAGCACCTTGGGGCTGGCGGTCTGCTTCCGGGCAAAGGCCAGCAGGCGGCGGGTCAGCTCTTCGGAGCGGCGCGCGGCCTTGACAATTTCGTCCAGTTCCTGGCGCAGCTCCGCCTCCGGGGGCAGGGAATCCAGGGCCATCTCGGCGTTGCCCAGGATGACCCCCAGGATGTTGTTGAAGTCGTGGGCCACGCCCCCCGCCAGCCGCCCCACGGCCTCCATCTTCTGGGCCTGCAGCAACTGAGCGTGCAGCAACTCGCGCTCCTCGTCGGCGGCCTTGTGGGCGGTGATATCCTCCAGGGCCGCCAGCACGTGCAGGTCCCCGTTGACGAACACAGGCTCCATGCAGAAACGAATCCAGCGGACGCCATTTGCGCCGCCACAGTCCTGGCACAGCAGGGCCTCCTGGTAGCCCTGGCCTCGACCCTCCGCCACTACCTTCTTGATGGTCCTCAGCAACGAACAGTCCGCACAGTTGGCCGAGTGTCCGCAGCCCTGGGGGTGTTCTCCGCGGTTATGGCAGGAGAGGAACTCGCCGCAGGAGATCTCCCAGTTGGCGTGGAACTCCTTGCCGAACAGTCGCTCTACCGCCGGATTGGCAGTGCGGACCTTGGCCTTCCTGGTGAAGACCAGCAGCCCCACGGGCGAGGCGGCCATGATGGCCCCCAGGTTGTCACGCTCACGCTGCAGGGCCAGCGCGGCCTCGCGGTCAGCGGTCTGATCCCGGAAGACCAGCACGGCACCGGTGATCTGCCCGTCCTCCGCCCGAATGGGCGCCCCGCTGTCCGCGATGGGGCGCTCGCTGCCGTCCTTGGACACCAGCACGGTGTGGTTCGCAAGGCCCACTATCAGGCCCTCGCGCACCACCCGGCGCACGGGGTTCTCCACCACCGCGCGGGTGGTCTCGTTGAAGATGGGAAAGACGGTCTCCAGGGGCTTCCCGCGGGCCTCGTCGGCCTTCCAGCCGGTCAGCGTTTCGGCCACGGGGTTCATGACCTCCAGCTTGCCCTCGGCGTCCGTGCAGATGACGCCGTCCCCGACGCTTAGCAGCATTACGCGGTAGCGTTCTTCTTCCCGGCGGCGGGCGGCCTCAAGGGCGGCGCGCTCCCGGAAATAATTCTTGTCGTTCCGCAGCCAGGCGACCACCAGCAGGCCCACCAATGCCAGCAGCATGAAGACGATGAAGCCGGAAATAAGGGAAGAGCGGATGCGCCACCCCGCGAAGGCCTCGGCCTGGTCCATCTTGGACACCATGAACCACGTCGCCCCAGGTATGGCCTTGAGCACCGACAGCACGGGCACGCCCCGGTAGTCCACGCCTTCCACCACGCCGGTCTGGCCGCGCACCGCCATGGCTGCGGGCAGTTCTGGCGAGCTCAGCGGGAAGTGCAGCTTGAGGGCGGTGTCCTTCTGGTGCCGAAGGTCGTTGAGGAACACCACCTGGTCCCCATCCCGTTCCACCAGCAGGGTCTCGGCGGTGGCGCTGTTGGTAGGCCAGCTTTGCACCAAGGGGTAGAGGAAGTCATCTGCCTGGATCACCAGCAGCAGGGCCCCGGTGGCAGGCTGGACCTGGGGTG
>CAIXZC010000434.1 GCA_903923815.1 uncultured Myxococcales bacterium | reverse complement strand
GTGAGAGGCCGCCCACCCCGACACTTCCCACCCCAACACCCCCACACCCTCCACCTACCTGTTCCCCCATGAACGCCTCCAGGCCTGGCGTCAGGCTCGCAGCTTCTACCTGCTCTGCGCCCAGCTTCAGGGCCTCCTCGGGGACGGTCCTAACTTGCCCACGCACCAGCGGCGCGAGCAATCCCCGCAGCGTTACTGGGCCTCCTCGGGGACGGTCCTAACTTGCCCACGCCCCAGCGGCGCGAGCAATCCCCGCAGCGTTACCGGGCCATCGAAGTGAGATTAGGACCGTCCCCGGGGCGTCGTCCCCGGGGCGTCCCTGCCCCCCATGGCTCCTGCCCAGCGCGGCGTTGGGCAAGCGACGCCAAGGTCTGTCGGGCCGGGGCGTGGGGTGGCGCTTCGGAGGCAGCCTCCGCACGCCGCCTACCTCTGAAAAGGGGGGCGTGTGCGGCGGCTAGGCGGAGAGGGGGGAACAATCCCCCCGGCCGCCGGCTCTACGAGGCGCTACCCCCGCCCCGGCCCCTGGGAAAAGCGTGGGCTGGGTCGAGAGGTGACCAATAGCAAGCGCAAAGGAGGGGGGGGCGGGCCGGATTCGCTTGCTGCTAGCGCGGCCAGGCTCGACTCTTCGTTACAGCTGAGGGGCTTTTGGTTAGTTGGCGAACGCCGTGGTGCGCATCTCGCGGATGACGGTGACCTTGATCTGACCGGGGAAGGTCAGCTCGTCCTGAATCTTCTTGGCGATGTCGTTGCAGATGATGACCGCGTGGTCGTCGGACACCTTGCCCGCATCCACCAACACGCGCACCTCACGGCCGGCCTGGAAGGCGAAGGCCTTCTCCACGCCGTTGAAGGATATGGCGATCTTCTCCAGGTCCTCAAGCCGCTTCACGTAGGACTCCAGCATCTCGCGGCGGGCACCGGGGCGGGCGCCGGAGAGGGCGTCGGCAGCCATGACGATCTGGGTGATGATGTTGTCCGCGGGGGACTCGTCGTGGTGGCCGCCGATGGCGTCGTAGATCTGCTGGGTCTCGCCGTACTTCTTGGCGTACTGCGCGCCGATGAGGGCGTGGGGCCCTTCGACTTCATGGTCCAGCGCCTTGCCCAGGTCGTGCAGCAGGCCGGCCCGCTTGCAGATCTTGATCTTCAGGCCCAGCTCGGCGCCGATGAGGCCGGCCAGATGGCCCACCTCCATCGAGTGCACCAGCACGTTCTGGCCGTAGGAGGTGCGGTACTTGAGCCGGCCCAGGATCTTCACCAGCTCGGGGTTCAGCCCGAACACGCCCAGTTCCATGACGGCATGCTCGCCAGCGGCCTTGATGGTGGCCTCGACCTCGGATTCGGCCTTCTTCACCACTTCTTCAATGCGACCGGGGTGGATGCGACCGTCGCTGATCAGCTTCTCCATGGAGAGGCGGGCCACCTCGCGGCGCACGCCGGAGAAACCAGAAAGGATGACGGCCTCTGGGGTGTCGTCGATGATGACGTCCACGCCCGTGGCGGCCTCAAAGGTGCGGATGTTGCGGCCCTCGCGGCCGATGATGCGGCCCTTCATCTCGTCATTGGGAAGGTTCACCACGCTGACCAGGCGCTCGGCGGAGTACTCGCCGGCGTAGCGCGCCACGGCGTTGCCGATGATCCGCTGGCTCTCCCGGGCGGCACTCTCGCGACCCTGCTCCAGCAGCGCCCGAACCTCCTTGGCACTGTCCAGCTTGGCCTCTTCCACCAGACTGCGCTTCAGCTCCTCCCGGGCGGAGTCCTGGGACATCCCGGACACCTGCTCCAGGCGCTGCAGCACCTCGGTCTCGACGGAGGCCAACCGGTCCTCCCGAGCCTGGATCTGGGCTTCCTTGTCCACGTAGCCCAACTCCCGCCTCTGGAGCTCCAGCTCCTTGGCGGTGATCAGGTCGCTCTTCTTGTCGATGCTCTCTTCTTTTTTGGCGATGCGCTGCTCCAGGCGGGTGATCTCCGCCCGACGCTCCTTGGCTTCGGCTTCCTGTTCGCGGGCACGGTTCTTGGCGTCGTGGGCTTCGTCGACGGCTTCCTTGCGGATTTCGTCGGCGCGGACGAGGGCTTCCTGGACCAGCACTTCAGCGCGCTTGCGGGCCTTCTCGATGATCTGCTCTTCTTCCTGGCCCTTCTTCTGAAGGCGGAAGTAAGCCAACCCAGCGACAATGCCAGCGCCCAGGACGAATGCGAGAACGGCAAATACAGCGGTCATTTTCGGGCCTCCTGGTCAAAACAGAGTTTTCACCAGCAGACCCTCCACGGAGAGTGAAAGATGGGCCAATCAAGCTTTTTGATATCCACACCCTGCGAGGGGCCGAAGCCACACCTGGCAGAGAAGGCAGAAACCGTACACATGCCTGAAAGCCTTATATATAAATCCTCCCTCCGGGAGGTCTGCAACCGCCACCAGGCACCAGGGAACCTAAAGGGGATTCAACCAAGGGGCCGACGGCTG
>CAIXZC010000433.1 GCA_903923815.1 uncultured Myxococcales bacterium | reverse complement strand
TATCAACCCGTCCGCCAAGGACGATGTGGGCGACACCATTGACGCGGACTGCGATGGCGTGGACGGAACGGACACGGACCGCGACGGCGTGGCCTCCAAGGCCAGCGGCGGCACGGACTGCGACGACACCAATCCCTTGACCTGGCCCGGCGCTTCAGAAAAATGCGACGGCAATGACAACGACTGCGATGACGCGGTGGACGAGGATCTTCTTGAGGACGTCTGTGACGACGGCAACGCTTGCACTCTGGATGCCTGCGACCTGCTGGCCCAGAAGTGCCTGCACAGTGACGTGGTCTGCGATGACGCAAATGACTGCACCGAGGATGCCTGCAAAGCGCAGTCAGGCTGCGTCAATACCCCGCGTCAAGGTCTGTGCGAAGACGGCAGCCCCTGCACCATCTCGGACATCTGCGTGGACGGCCAATGCGCCGGCATGACCAAGAGCTGCGACGACGAGAAGCCCTGCACGGCGGACTCCTGCGATCCGAACAACGGCGACTGTCTGCACGACGCCACCACCGGCCCCTGCGACGACGGCGACCCGTGCACCACGGACGATTTTTGCCAGGACGGTCAGTGCCAGGCGGGCCCCGGCGCCCTGGCCTGCGACGACCAGAACGACTGCACGGCGGACGACTGCGTGGAGCTTCAAGGCTGCGTCAACACGCCCCAGGCCGGGCCCTGCAACGACCAGGACGACTGCACCAGCGGCGAGTATTGCCAGGAGGGTCTATGCACCGGCGGCGCCAACGCCTGTGCCTGCGACACCAGCGATGAGTGCTGGGACCAGAACGACGCCGACTGGTGCAACGGAATGCTGTACTGCAACACAGGCAAGACCCCGAAGGTCTGCGAGGTGGACCCCACTACCATCATCAAGTGCAGCCCGGCCCAGGACAGCTACTGCCAGGCCAAGACCTGCGATCCAGCGGACGGCGTATGCAAGCTGAAGCCCCGCAATGAAGGACAAGCGTGCGACAACCCCTGCACCGCCAACCCCACCTGCCAGAATGGCCAGTGCAAGGGCACAGCCTGTACAACCCTGAACATGGCCTGCGCCGGGGGCCAGTGCATCAGCAACACCTGCACGGCCAACAGCAAGACCTGCGATGGCAACTTCGGCTACCTGACCTGCAACGGCACCGGCAACGGCTGGTCCTCGTCCACGCCCTGCGGTCCCGGAAAATACTGCGAAGCAGGCGACTGCAAGCCCCAGGTCTGCACGCCGGATCAGCCATCCTGCGTGAGCCGCCTTGCCGGGACCTGCGACGCCCGCGGCAGCGCCCTGCTGCCTGGCTACACCGATTGCCAGACGCTGCCCGAGACCCAGTACTGCGCCGCTGGCCTTTGCACCACCTGCGCCCCCAACTGCGCGGGCAGGGAATGTGGGGACGACGGCTGCGGCGGTAACTGCGGTGCCTGCGCCGACAAGCACGAATGCCTCCCCAACGGCACCTGCGTTTGGGACATCGAGGCCCTGGGCAACAAGTGGGTCGCCATTCCAGGCGGGACCTTCATGATGGGCTGCTCGCCGGGGGATACGGCTTGTTTGAGTGACG
>CAIXZC010000432.1 GCA_903923815.1 uncultured Myxococcales bacterium | reverse complement strand
GGGCCAGGCCGCCCTTGCCGACGGGGTCCCGGGCGCTGCCGGCGGCGAACCAGGTCTGCACCTCGGACACGGGGGAGCTGGGGTCCTGCACCACGATGACCTTGAGGCCATTGGCCAGGGCGTAGGCCTGCACGTCTCCGAACACGCTGCCCTTGTGTTCGCTTTCAAGCCACCAGGACTGTCTCTTGTTCTTGGTCAACGACCACCCCCAGGTTTTCCCCGATTCTGGTCAAGTGGCCCACCAAAGCAAGCCAGTTGTTGAATAGTGACCGATGGGGCCTGTTTTTTTGGTTGCCCGGGCTTCCCGCCTTCTGCCATAGTCACGCCGTTGTCACATTGCCTGGAGGCGTCCGATGTCCAATCAGGAGAAGCTGGATCGACTGGCGAAACTTTCCGACGAGGCCCTGGCCCCCGCTGGCTGGGACAAGGTGGAGAAGCAGCACGAGAAGGGCAAGTTGAGCGCCCGCGAGCGCGTGGCCCTGCTGCTGGATGAGGGGTCGTTCATTGAGCTGGACCGCTTCATGCGCCACCAGTGTCACGACTTCGGCATGCAGGCCAGCCGCCCCCTGGGGGACGGTGTGGTGTGCGGCTACGGCAAGGTTGAGGGCCGGTTGGTCTACGTGTTCGCCCAGGACTTCGCGGTGGTTGGCGGTTCCCTGGGTGAGGCCCACGCGGCGAAGATTTGCAAGGTCATGGACCTGGCGTACCAGAACGGGGCGCCCCTCATTGGCCTGAACGACAGCGGCGGCGCGCGCATCCAGGAGGGCGTGTCCAGCCTGGGCGGCTACGCGGAGGTGTTCTTCCGCAACGTGCGCAACTCGGGCGTCATCCCCCAGTTCTCCGTCATCATGGGGCCCTGTGCGGGCGGCGCGGTGTACTCGCCCTCCGTCACCGACTTCGTGTTCATGGTGGATGGCGGCTCGGAGATGTACATCACCGGTCCCCAGGTCATCAAGTCCGTCACCGGCGAGGATGTCAGCTCGGCGGATATGGGCGGGGCCAAGGTGCACGGCGCCAAGTCGGGCGTGTGCCATGTGGCCGTCAAGGGCGAAAAGGAGTGCCTGGAGCAGCTTCGCAGGATGATCTCCTTCGTGCCCGCCAGCAACCGGGAGCAGCCCCCGCGGGTGGAGACGTCGGACCCCATCGACCGCGCCGACGCCCTGTTGGACACCATCATCCCGGACAGCCCGCGCAGCCCCTACGACATGAAGAAGATCATCAAGGCCATCGTGGACAACGGGGACTTCTTTGAGACCCAGCCGACCTTCGCCCCCAACATCACGGTGGGCTTCGCGCGCCTGGGCGGCGACACCGTGGGCATCGTGGCCAACAATCCCATGTTCCTGGCGGGCGTGCTGGACATCAACAGCGCCGCCAAGGGGGCCCGCTTCATCCGCTTCTGCGACGCCTTCAACATTCCCATCGTGACCCTGCAGGACGTGCCCGGGTTCCTGCCCGGGGTGCAGCAGGAGCACGGCGGCATCATCCGCCACGGCGCCAAGTTGCTGTACGCCTACGCCGAGGCCACGGTGCCCAAGTTGACGGTCATCACCCGCAAGTCCTACGGCGGGGCCTACTGCGTGATGGGGTCCAAGCACGTGCGCGCGGACCTGAACCTGGCCTGGCCCCAGGCGGAGATCGCCGTCATGGGCCCGGAGGGTGCGGTGGCCATCGTGTTCCGCAAGGAGATCGCCGAGGCCGCGGACAAGGCCGCCCGCAACAAGGAGCTTGTGGACGACTACCGGGACCGCTTCGCCACGCCCTATCAGGCCGCGGAGAAGGGCTTCATCGACGACGTCATCAAGCCCTCCGACACGCGCCGCGTGCTGATCCAGACCCTGCGAGCCCTCCGTGGCAAGAAGGTCCCCCGCCCCGAGCGCAAGCACGGGAATATTCCGCTGTAGATCGATCGTCCTTGCCCCGCCTCAACTAATCCGAACCCCGACCGCAAGGGAGGGGGTTGCCCGGTGTCCGTCCAAGCCGCGCACGCAGTAAGCCGATCATTTGCCCGGTCGCAGCCGCCTCTGGTCGCTCGCTCTCCGGGCAGCCCCATTGTCG
>CAIXZC010000431.1 GCA_903923815.1 uncultured Myxococcales bacterium | reverse complement strand
CCTGGACGGCGAGAACGCCTGGGAATACTACGAGCACGGCGGCTACAAGTTCCTGGCGACCCTCTACCAGGTGCTGCAGGCCTGCCCCGAGATCCGCCTTTGCACGCCGTCTGAGGTCTTGGCTGAGGAGGGGGCTTCGGGGGTGCTGGAGCTGCACAACCCTCCCACGGGAAGCTGGATCAACGCCGACTTCTCCACCTGGATTGGGGACCCCGTCAAGAACCACGCCTGGGAGATCCTGGCCGCCGCCCGCCGCACCGTGGATGCCTGGCTGCTGGGCGCCGGGGCCGAGTCCTCACCGGAGCGCCGGGCCATGCTGATGGACCTGGTCTATCGGGCCGAGGCCTCGGACTGGTTCTGGTGGTTCGGCGAGGGCCACTCCAGCAAGTTCGACCCCGAGTTCGACTTCCTGTTCCGCCAGCACGTCCGGGCCCTGTACCGCGTCATGGACATCGAGGCGCCGCCGGACCTGGACACCCCCCTGGGCCGCAAGGTCGAGGAGACCTCCTGGATCCTGTACCCCACGCGCCTCATCAGCCCCCGCGTCACGGGCAAGCGGGACAACTTCTACAAGTGGCAGGGTGGGGGCCGCGTCACCCTGGAGCACGGCGCCATACACCACGGGTCGCTGCAGTTGACGGGGATGCACTTCGGCTTTGACACCCAGCGCTTCTACCTGAAGGTGGAGGCCCGCACGCCCCTGCGCAAGCTGCTGGAGGAGGGCCACCGCCTGGAGTTGGTCCTCAAGCGCCCGTTGACGCGCTCCTGGGCCTTTCGCCTGGACCAGGCAGGGGTGCTGCACTGGGGGCCGGAGGGCAGCGAGGCGCCACCAGAGGGGGCCGAGTTGGCCATCGACACCGTGATGGAGCTGGCCCTGCCGCTGGACGCCATCAAGAACGGCAAGCCCATCGTGGGCAGCGAGATCGAGCTCTTCGTGCGGGTGCTGGAGCAGGACAACGAGCTGGAGCGCTTCCCCAGCAACCGCACTGTGGTGTTCAAGGTCATGGGTCCCGAGCTGGACCTGGAAAACTGGGTGGTATGAAAGGGTACGGCCATGCCTGAGCTGAGACACGATCCGATCCAGAAACGCTGGGTCATCATCTCCACCGAGCGGGGCCAGCGGCCCATGGACTTCACCAATGTGCCGGTGGTGTCCCTCGAGGAGTCCAAGGCCAACTGCCCCTTCTGCCCCGGGCATGAGGACTCCACCCCCCCGGACATCCTGCGCTTCAACGGGCCCGACGGCCGCTGGCTGACCCGCGTGGTGGCCAACCGCTACCCGGCCCTGCGCATCGAGGGCACCAGTGACCGGGCCGCCGTGGGCCAGTACGACCGCATGAACGGCATCGGCGCCCACGAGGTGGTCATCGAGACCCCGGACCATCTGGTGGACTTCGGGGACCTCCCCGCCTCCCACCTGGCCCTGGTGCTGCGTGCCTACAAGGAGCGCATGTTGGACCTGCGCAAGGACAAGCGCCTGCGCTACATCCTGGTGTTCAAGAACAGCGGCCGCCGGGCGGGGGCCTCCCTGGCCCACAGCCACACCCAGATCATGGCCACCCCCATCACGCCCCGCACCGTGTCCGGCGAGCTGACCTCCGCCAGAGAGCACTTCGCCCTCAAAGAGCGTTGCATCTTCTGCGACGTGCTGGCCCAGGAGATGGAGACGGG
>CAIXZC010000430.1 GCA_903923815.1 uncultured Myxococcales bacterium | reverse complement strand
TCTCTCAGGAGCGGGGGCAGGCACCGGCGCAGCAGCGGGCGCGGCCTCCGGAGCAGGGGCAGGGGTCGCCGCCGGGGGCTCCACCGCCGGGGCGGGCACCGGGGCTGCCTCGGGGGCGACGGGCGCAGGCGCGGGGGCGGGCACCGGGGCTACCTCAGGAGCGGGGGCGGGTTCGGGGGCCGGTACCTGACCGTTCTCCTCGGCCCGGGCCTTGGCTGCGGCCTTGCGGTCCAGCTCCTCACGCTCGCCCGGCTTCCAGCGGCGGAAGGTGATGGTCTTGCGCAACTGCCACTCCCGGGTGTCGCGGTCCACGCGCTCCAGCTTCCACTGGGAGGGCAGCAGCACCAACTCCTCGGCCTTCAGCTCCTCCTCCATGGGTTGGAGAGTCAGGCTGTGCTCCTTGTCCCGCTCCATACCTTCGATGACCAGCAGCTTGCCGTCGTTCTCGAAGAAGGTCTCCTCCCACTCCACCCCGTCCACCTTCAGCGAGGCGTAGCCGTGGGACAGGCTGAGCCGGACGTTGCCGGTGATGACGGAAGCGGGATCCATCTCGGCGGCCCGCGCCGTTGGAGCAACCAGGGCAAGCACCAAGACCAACAGCGGAATTCTTCCCATGCTCATCTTCATTGCCTCCAGTCAAAACCCTCGAGGGGCCAAGCAACGGCGGCATTATACACGTCTTTGGGTAAGTGGGAAGGTGCGGCTAGAGGGGCTGGGCGCGAAGATCATAGTCCCGACTGCCGGTGATGCGGCAGGGCAGGATGGTCCCCGGGGGGGCGTCGCACAGCTCCAGGAAGGTGACCCCATCGATGTCCGGCGCCTGGGCGTAGCAGCGCCCCTCCTGGACCCAGGGGTGCTCCGCCGAGGGGCCCTCCACCAGTACGGACAGCTTGCGCCCCACCAGGGCCCGGTTGCGGCGCCGCGAGACCTTCAGTTGGGCCTCCATCAAGAGGCCCCGGCGCTCCTCCGCCAGCTCCCGCGGGACGGTCTGCTCCATGGCCGCGGCCTCCGTCCCCTCCTCGGGCGAGAACACGAAGACCCCCAGGTTGTGGAAGGGCCCCTCCTCCACGAAGGAGAGCAGCTTGGCAAAGGCCCGCTCCGTCTCCCCGGGGAAGCCCACTATCAGAGAGCTGCGCAGGGCCAGCCCCTTGATCTGCAGCAGGCGCTCCACGGCCCCCCGCACCCGGGCCTCGGACACGGCCCGACGCATGCGCCGCAGGAGCCCGGCGTCGATGTGCTGGACGGGCATGTCGGCGTAGGGCAGCACCTTCTTGGAGTGTTGGATGCAGTCCACCAGGGCCTGGGTCACCCCGTCGGGGTACAGGTACAGCAGGCGGATCCACTGGGGGCCCTCCACCTCGTCCAGCTCCTCCAGCAGGCGCACCAACCCGCCCCGGCCCCCGAAGGCGCTGGTGTCCTGGGCGATGAGGGTCAGCTCCTTGACGCCCAGCGCGCCAAGCTGCCGGGCCTCCTCCACCACGGACTGCTGGCTGCGGTTGCGCAGGGGGCCCTTGATGGCGGGGATGGCGCAGAAGGCACAGCGGCGGGAGCAGCCGTCAGAGATCTTCAGGTAGGCCCGGTGGGGCTGGTCCCCAAGGAAGCGGGGCACCGCGGGGTCGGGCAGCCAGCAGTCGCCGCCGGGGCTGGTGATGAGGCGCCCGGCCCCCACGCCCTTGACCGCCTTGGCGCCCAAGCGCTCGGCTGCCAGGGCCAGGACCTGATCGATGCTCTCCACCTTGCCGCTGCCCAGGAACAGATCCACCTCGTGGAGCTCCGCGGGCAGGTCCGCGCCATGCTGCTGCACCAGGCAGCCGCTGACCACCAGCACCTTGGGCTTGCGGCTGCGCTGCTTGAGGCGGGCCAGCTCCAGGATGGTGTTCACGGACTCTTCCTTGGCGTCCAGGATGAAGCTGCAGGTGTTCACCAGCAGGATGTCCGCCTTGGCCGCGTCGGCCTCCATCTGGACGCCGTGTTGCAGCAGGATGCCGGCCATGGCCTCGGAGTCCACCCGGTTCTTGGGACAGCCCAGGGACACAACATAGAGCTTCATTACTTGGATTCCTGTCCCAGGTCCTCCACCCGGGCGTCCGCCGGGGGCGTGAACCTGAAGCCCGCACCATCCAGGGGGCCAAAGGTTGGTGACACGAAGCGCAGCAGGCTCTCGCCGCCCTCCGGGTCCACCAGGGCGGTGGCCGCGATGGCGAAGGCCTGATCATGGTAGAGGCGGATCTCCTTGAAGGCGTGATCGGCCTTCTTGGGGGACAGCTTGAGGCACGACAGCCCCTCCATGGGGGGGCAGGCGCCCAGGCCGAACTCGGTGGCCATCTTGCCCGTGCCGAACAGGAACTGCAGGGCGTAGGTCAGGCGCGACCCCTTCACCGGCATCTTGTAGACCAGGGCGCTCTCGGGGATGTAGTTCCACAGGGTCTGGCCATCGCTGATGTAGTAGACCTGATCGGGCTCCGTGTAGTCCCAGCGCATGAGGCCGGGGCGCTTGAAGAAGACCTGCCCCTTCTTCTTGAGGACCAGGTCCTTGACGGAGGCCTGGCGGGTCTCCTGGGTGAAGCGGGCCTTGAAGTCGCCCCCTTCGGCGTAGCGCTTCTCGATCCCCGCGGCGGCCTGCTCCAGGGTGGGCGCGGGGGCCACGGCGGCTGTCACTGGGGTGGCGGCGGGGGCCGGGGGGGGCGTGGGGGGGGCGGCCCCCAGGGGGGCCGACAGCGCCAGCAGCAGCAGGGCCAGCAGCAGGCGCGGGCTCATGACTGGCCCCCGGCGGCGGCCAGCAGGGCGGCGATGGCTGCGCCCCGATCGGGGCGCCCGAAGACGGAGTTGCCTGCCACCAGGATGGAGGCCCCGGCGGCCACAAGCTGGCCGGCGTTGGTGGCGTCCACCCCGCCGTCCACCTCGATGGGGATCTTCAGCCCCTGGCGGCCCAGGGCAGCCGCAAGCTGGCCCACCTTTACGGTGGCCTGGGGGATGAAGCGCTGGCCCCCAAAGCCGGGATTGACGGACATGAGCAGCACGAAGTCGCACAGCTCCAGCACGTGCTCCAGGGTGGCCACGGGGGTGGCGGGGTTGAGCACCGCCCCGGCCTGGACGCCCAGCTCGCGGATGCGGCGCAGGGTGCGGTCCAGGTGAGTGCAGGCCTCCTGGTGGACGCTGATCATGTCAGCGCCGGCCTGGACGAAGGCCTCCAGGTAACGGTCCGGATCGGCCACCATGAGGTGGGCATCCAGGGTCAGGCGGGTGCAGCCCCGGACGGCCTTCACCAGGGGTGGGCCAAAGGTGATGTTGGGGACGAAGCGGCCATCCATCACGTCCAGGTGAAGGAGGGACACGCCCGCCGCCTCCACCTGGGAGATCTCCGAGGCGAGGCAGGAAAAATCAGAAGACAGCAGGGATGGCGCGATGAGCGTTTTCATGGGCCGCAGTATGTGAAGGGCCCGGGGCTTTGTCAACGCAGGCCTCGTTTCGATGGAGGGTGGATCAATGTGATTGGCAATCGAGCAAGCCAGCACCTTCTACTCGGCTGCCCAGGGCCAGGAGATTCGGGCACTTGCGCCGAGGAGCGCCCCCGGGCACGGCGTTTGCAACCCAGCCTCTCCTGCACCAATGGCGGCGGGAGCCGCAAGGAGATTGTCTTGATGAAAATGCACTGGTTGGCCGCACTGCTCCTCCTGTCCCTGGGCCAGGCCTGCGCCGACGACGGGGGCGCCCAGGGGGACTCGCTGGACGGGCTTGACGTCACCGCGCAGGACACCCTGGACCCTCTACATTTCCTGGGCACCGTCCCTGAGGGCTGCCTCACGGGTAGCACCTGCGTGACCGACGCGGAGTGCGAGGAGGGGGCCCGCTGCAACACCTCCCTGCGCCCCCCGGGGTGCCAACGCGTGGCTTGCGCGGTCAAGGGTGAGGCCTGCAACGACCCCTGGCTGTACGCGGAGGAGGACCCCTTCAAGGATCAAGCCTACCCCTGCGCCGGTCCGCTTTGCGCCGAGGGGCACCTGTGCCTTGCGGTGGACGACGGCTCCATGAAACCAATGGAACTTCCTGAGGGCCTGCTGCCCTACCAATGCTGGCCCGCCGCCGGCCTGGAGGGCGAGCTGTGCGACGGCCCCTGTGCCGAGGGCCTGGCCTGCAACCGGGGCGCCCTGGGCTGGGGCGGCGCGGGCGTCTGCACGGTCCCGGTGGCCATCCCCGCGGGGCTCAAGTGGATCGACATCAAGGGTGGCACCTTCCAGATGGGCTGTTCCACCGGGGACCCGGACTGCGGGACCTGCGAGTTCCCGGTCCACGCCGTGACGCTGTCCAACTTCAAGCTGCTGGAGACCGAGGTGACGGAGGCCCAGTATCTGGCGGTCATGGGGGTCAACCCCTCCTGCAATGTCGGCGGCGGCGGTGGCACCAACAACCCCGTGGAGTGCGTCACCTGGAACGACGCCAAGATCTTCTGCGAGGCCCTGGGTGGCCGCCTGCCAACGGAGGCGGAGTTTGAGTACGGCGCCCGGGGCGGCAAGGCAACCCGTTACTACTGCGGCACCAAGACCTCCTGCCTGAACGGCATCGCCTGGTACTCGGGCAACTCGGGCGGCAAGAAGCACTTCGTGGCGGGCAAGGCCCCCAACGCCTATGGCCTGTTCGACATGCTTGGAAATGTGTGGGAGTGGACGGGCGACTGGAAGGCCTACTACGACTCCGGCCCCAAGAACAATCCCAAGGGGCCCGCCACCGGCGACTCCCGCCTGGGGCGTGGCGGCAGCTTCGTGGGCCTGGTCTACAGCCTGCGCGTATCTGCCCGGTTCTACGACGGCCCCTCGGACTGCTATTACAACCTGGGCTTCCGTTGCGCCAAGAAATGATCTGCCTGCGGGGGCCCCTCCCCCGGCCCCACCCCATCAGCCCTTTCTGTTTCCCCAAAGTCAGTCCCTGTGGTACAAAGCAAGGCGCTTTGTGGAGGACCCAATGTCATCCGACTGGAAAGACGACAAGTTTTTTGAGGAACTGGCCCGGCAGGGCCAGGACGGCCTCAACCTGCCCGCCAAGGAGGCGACCACCGATCTGGACAAGCTGGGGCGCCTGCGGGAGACCCGGCTGAAGCTGACGTTGCGCACGCTGGTGTTTCTTGGGGCCCTGCTGGCCTGCGGGCACATCATGCGGTTGACCCTGCCCGACCTGGAGTACTTCCTGAGCCGGGGGCAGGCACCCGTGGACCTGGGCGACCTGCGCACGCCGGAGTTCCGCGCCTCGGTGCTGGACAGCCTGCCCAGCAACACCCTGGTGTCCTTCCGGAACGACGTCATCACCATGGACCGGATCCACACCAAGGAGCACGAGTTCTACTTCTCCCCCTTGGCCCTCTGCATCGTGCGCACCGCCGAGCCCCTGCCGGATAAGTCAGGCTACGAGATGCTGACCAACGAAATGAACGACTGGGAGACCGATCTGGTCCTCAAGAAGAAGGCCTTCCCGGAGGACTTCCAGGTGCGCTTCGAGGGCACGGGCCGCTTCATTCACCATCAAGACCTGCCGTCCTGGACCAGGCCGCTGCTGGCCTACTACGCCAGGGGCTCGGGGACACCCGTCGAGAGGATCCATCTGGTCCTGGACGGCGAACTGCCCCAGAACCAGTGGCCCGCCCTGGTCATCTGTCTGGCGGCGCTGATCATCATCTTCATCACCATGGCCCTGTTCATCAGGGCGCTGAGGGCCCACCTCAGGGTTTCGAAAGGAGTGCCGGCTTGAAAAGGATCAGACGCACTGTGCGAGATGAGAAGCGCGCCGCGGACGCCGAGGCCCTGTTGGCGGGAGTTTTGCCCGAGATGGGCAAGCTGCTGTGGCGCAAGAAGGCGCGGAACATCGTGGGGCTGGACCTGCGCAAGATCGTGTTCTACACGGACTTCGTGGTGGTGGCCTCGGGCAGCTCTGACAGGCACGTCAAGGGCCTCTACAAGGAGATGCTGAAGTTCGCCAAGGACCAGGGGTTGTCCGCGCCCAAATGCGAGGGTGAGGACCTGGGCCGCTGGGTGTTGATGGACTTCGGGGACATCGTGGTGCACCTGTTCCACGAGCCCCTGCGGGAGCTGTACGACCTGGACCGCCTGTGGGCCGAGGCGCCGCGCATCCCCCTGGTCACCGAGAAGACCCCCCTGCAGGTCAAGCCCGCCGAAGACGAACCCGACCCCTGGCAGGACGACTGATCATGAAGCTGGCCATCCTGCGGCCCGGCCGCTTCAAGGATGACGGCGCCCGGGTCAGCACCGAGGCCTGGCTCAAGCTCGCCTCAAAATTCGCGTCAGTGGAGCTTCGGCAGGCCAAGGACCGGGGCAGCGACGGCAAGCAGCCCGAGGTGGAGGCCAGGAGAATCCTGGAGAAGCTGGGCCCGGATGACTTCGTGGTGGCCCTGGACTCCCGGGGGGACATGCCCGACTCCGAGGCCTTCGCTGCCCTGCTTTCCCAGGGCACAGCCCGGGGCAGGACGCTGGTCTTCGTCATCGGGGGGCCCTCGGGCCTGGACGCCACCGTGCTGGCCCGGGCCAATCGCTGCCTCGCCTTTGGGCGCGTCACCATGAACCACGATCTGGTCCTCGCGGTCCTGGCCGAGCAGATCTGGCGAGGCCTGGCCATCCTCAACCAACACCCGTACCACAAGGGCCACTAGGTCTCTCAGCGCCAGGGCAGCGGCTCCACCACCGCCAGCACCAGGGCCTGCACGGAGGCGGCGCCAGCATCCAACAGCAGGGTGGCCCCCTCCCGCAGGGTGGCCCCCGTCGTGGCCACATCGTCCAGCAGCACCAAGTGCCTGCCCTCCACCTGCCGCGCCCCGGCGCCCTTGAGGCGCAAGCGCTGTCCCCGACGCCGGGCAGCCCCGCCCCGCCCTGCCTGACCATGCCCCAGGCCTCGCATGGCCAGCGCCGGCGCCAGCTTCCAGCCCCAGCAGCGACTCAGCCGGCGGGCCAGTTCCTGGGGTGGCGAGAACCCCCGGGTCAACCAGTGCAGGGGCAGGGAGGGCACGGGCACCAGCAGGCCCTGGGGCCGGGGCGGGGTGGGACACTCCAGGGCCAACAACTCCGCCAACTGGGCGACCACCGCGGGGCTTGGCTGGTGCTTCATGCGCACCAGGGCATCCCTCACCGCCCCTCCATAGAGCCAAAGGGCCCGGGCCGCCACCAACCGCCCTTTGGCCAGCCTCAGCAGCCCCGGCGCAGGTGTCAGCAGGGTCACCGCGCAGGCCCCGCAGAATCCCAGCTCACAGGCCCCCAGCGGCCCCCCGCAGGCCCCACAGCGGGGAGGAAAAGCAGCGCTGCGAAGGTCCTCCAGCAAATGCTTCATGGCTCACCTCCTTACAAGGTTTCGAAGCAAGCCCGGAAACGGGAAGGAAAAAAAAGGCGCCCCCACCCCAACACCCCAACACCCCAACACCCCAACACCCCAACACCCACAGCCTCCGTCCCCGCCGTATTCCGCCCCAACACCCACAGCCTCCGTCCCCGCTGGATTGCGTCACCCCAACACCCCAACACCCACAGCCTCCGTCCCCGCTGGATTCCGC
>CAIXZC010000429.1 GCA_903923815.1 uncultured Myxococcales bacterium | reverse complement strand
TGTCCGGGGCTGCCTCGTCCTGGGTCCAGCCATGCCCTTCATAGCAGGCCCCACCGAAGCTGGATTCGCGGTACTTGTCGGGCATGTCGGGGGCCCGAGGCGGCGCGCAGGCCCCGTGGCAACACCGGGCGGGCACACCGGAGCCAAGCTCCTTGGTGATGGTTGCGCCAGCCGTGGTGCCGTTGGTGTTCAGTTGGTCCAACTTCAAGAACGCCGTGATTGACCCACAGGCCAGGACCCCGCTGCCGTCGGCGGCCCAGGTCTGGAAGCTCCTGCAGGCGCCTGCAGCTGTGTCACAGCGCCAGGTGGGAGCGCCGCAGATCCCCTGAGGGTCGGGCTGCTGGCATTGGTCGTTGGTGCGGCAGACCTTCTGCAGTGCCGGGCGACTGTCCAGGTGGCTGGCCGCGTCCACCCCAAAGGTGAAGGTCGGCGGCTGGGCGTCGTTGACCAGCGAGGAAGCCAGGACCGCCAGGGTGCCTTCCAGGGCCTGGGCCATGCCCGGCGCGGTCTGTTGGTCGCTGTTCAGGGAGGGCAGCTTGAGGGCCAACTGCCAGTGGCCACCAAGGACCTGCCGGAGGCGGCTTACGGCAAGGCGGAGTTGGTCGCCGAAGTCCCCCGCCGTCAGGTCGGTCGAGTTGACGAACAGGTACTGCCCGCCCGTCACGCAGGCTGCCCGCATCTGCCTGGCGTCACGGTCCCGGTAGCCCTTCGCCGTGAACTGAACGAAGTGCAGCGGCAGGCGGGGCTTGCCCGGGTAGCCCTCGGTGATGTGGGCCAGGGTTTCCTCAAAGGAGGTGCTCAGCCCTTCACAAACGCCCCGGCAGTGATTCAAGTCAGGGCCCTCACTGCAGGTATCGGGCCCATCGGAGATGACCAGGATCTGCCGGGACTCCAGGGCCGAGGCCGCGGGGTCCGTCATCAGAAATTCGTAGGCGCGGTCCACGGCCGTCCACAGCGGGGTCCGCCCCCGGGCCGTCCCGAGGGGGTCGTCCGCCAGCGCGTCCAGCCGGTCCAGGATCGCCTGGGCCTCAGGCTCCTCCAGGGCCCCGCTGTCCTCCACGCCGTCTTCGTTGAAGGTATACAGGACGACGCGGTCCTGGCTGTTCAGGGACTCCAACAACAAACGCACCGCCGCGAACCGGGCCCCCTGAGGGTCGGACCCGAGGGTCTCCAGGGGGGTACCGCTGGGAATGGACGCCAAGGCATCCCCGTAGGTGTCCTCGTTGAAGGGGCTTCGGAAGTTCACCAACCCGCTGTTGGAGCCGCCCAGATCCACCAGCACCGCCAGGGCGACAGGGGTCTCCCTCGAGGCCACCTGGGCCCGGTAGTTCACTCCGACCAGCTGGGCCGCGGCATTGCCCAACTGGCTGTGACAATAGGGCTCGTCGGGCCCCATGGTGCAGTAGCCCTTCACGGGATCGCGACACAGCTCCATATCCTGGCAGCCGCCGATCTGTTGGCACTTGCTGCCATGCAGCAGCACCTGCTCCAGGCAATTCATGGTGAAGGAAAACTCCAGCGGGCTGAGGCCGGTCTCGGGCACCTGCCCGGTGGTCAGCAGGTCTCCCGGGCGAATGCCTCCGTCCCTCACCGCCTGGCCCTGGGCGTCGACGGCCCCGGGACCATACAGCAGGGTGTTCAACAGCACGCCATCCAGGTCCGCGCCGTCGCCATCGCAGACGGGAAGGTAGCTCTCCACGCCGTTGTTGACCTCGATCTTCATGGGCACTGCCCCGAGGACCACGGCCTCCTCAAAGGCCCCGGGCACTACTCGGACGTCGACATCCCCCGCGTCCTCCAGTCCATTGATGTCCTTGCCGGCATCGCTGGTCCCGCACGCAGTGCAGGCCAACAGCACCATCGCCACAGCGGTAATTGGCCAGGTAAGCCTCATCATCGCCCCTCCCATTGAAATGCAGACCCCAAACGTGTGCCCCTTATACCGTCAATTCGGGCCGAAGAAAAGTTCTTTATTTGGCCCTGGAAAGCACCTATATTGCCGCGTCAGGGTCTACTGTTCGCTTGACTCCAAGGGGGCTGTCGATGGGTTACACACTGGATGTCAGTCTGGTCACCGGTAATCGCATGATTGATGACCAGCATCGGGAACTGCTTGGGCGCGCCTACGACATGATCAACAGCGAGCAGGCCCTCCCAGGCTACCAGGAGTTCATGGCCGCCTTCACCTTCCTGAAGGACTACGTCTTCTACCACTTCAATGCGGAAGAGGAGTTCATGGAGAAGCAGGGCTACGAGCGCCTGTCCGCCCATCGCTCCGAGCACGACTACTTCCGCAAGGAGTTGGCAGCCATCGAGAAGGATGCCAGCCAGAAGGGTGCCACTCGGGAGATCTCCATGCGAATCCACATGCTCATCGTGGACCGCTTCATCCAGCACATCCGCACGACGGATCGGCGCATGGCCGCGGCCTTGCAGGGCGCCTGAGCCTACTTCGCTTCAAACTCCAGAAAATCGTAATAGGGCAGGAACTCGAACCGCCGGGCTGCCTTGAAGCCGCCCTGCTCCATGGTCTCCGTGATCTCCTCGGGGGAGACCAGCAGCGACCGGGCGAAGCCGGCGCCACCCTGGCCGTCAGCGTCCCGCACCAGCGCCCTCACCAGCAGCCAGTTGACCGTCTTGATGGCGAAGGCCTCCGTGGCGCTGGGCCTGCGGGCCGAGTACAGGAAGACCTCCGGGTAGAGGCTGAAGATGACTGAGATGAGCTGCCCCTGCTGGGGGTGCAGGATGCGGAAGATGGCGTCCTTGTCCCGCTTGGCGGCGGCGTGGTAGGCCTTCACGTCCAGGAAGAAGCTCTGGTCCTCCAGGATGCGGTTCAGGTCCGCCAGCAGCTTCTCCTGGAAGGTCGGCAGGTCCCGCTCCCAGTCCCCTGCCTGAAGCCGTTGGATGGTCTCGCTGGACAGGCGGCGCAGCAGCGGGTGTTGGAACCGGGTCTGAGCCCCCAGGTCCGCCAGGACCGCCGCGCTGGGCGGGTTGTAGGGGTTGAAGTCCCAGACCAGCTTGGGGTGGATGATGAACACCTTGCCCCCCGGCACCATGGCGGCCCGCAGGTCCTTGGCGAAGTCCGCCGGGGAGGGCAGGAACTCGTAGACCGCTGACAGCAGGGCGACGTCGAAGGTCCGGCCGCGAATCGGCGCGGCGGGGTCCGTCAGGCTGCCCTGGACGGGCTCCACCCAGGTCAGCCCCTGTTTGGCGGCATCGGCTTGCAGCATGGTCAGCAGGCCTGCCTGGATCTCCGTGGCGACCACCGAGCCCTTGGGCCCCACCTGTCGGGCCATGGGAAAGGTGAAGACCCCCGAGCCGGCGCCGAAGTCCAGCACTCGCTGGCCGGCCGTCAGGGCCATGGCCTCGGCCACGCGTTCCACCTGAAGGTGGCGCAGGCGGTCTGGGCCTTCAAAGACGCGTTTCTTGTTGTTGGGCGGCACCAGATTGTGGATGCCCAGCGTGCTGGAGAAGGGGCTCTGCTCGGTAAGTTGGCGGGGCGCGTCCAGCGCAGCGGCCCCCCCAGCCCCCCCAGCCACCAGGGCGGCCGTCAGCAGCAGGTGCCGAAGCGTGGAAGGCCTCCCCATCATGGCTTGGCAGCCTTTGGCAGGTTGACGGGGGTGGTGTAGGGGTTCAGCTCGCCATCGCTGTAGTCCTCCCGGGGGAAGGGCTGGAAGGTGGGCGAGTAGAACTGCAAGGCGATCTCGTCAGCGAAGAAGCGGCCCGTCATGGTGGGCACGACCTTCTTGTCCTCGTTCACCACCAGGCCCCACTTCTCCAGGAGGCGCAGGCGGTCGCCAAACACGTCGTAGAGCTGAAGGCCCGTGTTCATCTTGAAGAGGCCCTTGAGGATCTCGCGGTTCTTGATGGGCAGCAGGGTGGACCAGCGGGCCTGCTCTTCCAGGTCCCGAATGAAGCCCCGATTCAGGGGCAGCTTCCCGGCGTCGATGGCCTCGTGGTACTCCTTGAAGTACTTGGTGTTCAGGCCGAAGCGGTCCCGCAGGCTGGAGAAGGCGGTGAGGCCCAGGCCAATCTGGTCCCGCAGCTTGCAGCACTGGTTGTCGGCGTAGTGGCTGTAGTTCTTGGGGTCCTTGGCGAAGACGCGGCCGATGGTCTCGTGGTAGCCGTTGTCCCGCAGGATGCCGTGGGCCAGGGCCTTCATGCGCAGGGTGTCCTCGGGGGTGATGAAGTCCTCCGCCTGCTCTTCCGCTTTGCGCTTGATGGTGCCGATGCGGTCGCCGTAGGTCTCGACCTTCAGGCGATAGAGCTGGATCTCGTGGACGCCCGTGCCCACGGCCTGTTCGACCACCTCGGCCCAGTTCTCCAGGGTCTGCCCGGGGAAGCCGAAGATGAACTCAATGTTGGTGATCATGTCGAAGCGCAGGCACTGTTCGATGCTGTCCAGGGCCATGCCCACGCCATGCATGCGGTTCATGCCCTTGAGGATGGTCTCGTTGAAGGACTGGACGCCGATGGTGATGCGGTCCACGCCGTAGTCCTTCATGATCTTCAGGCGCTCGGAGCCCTCGGGGCCCACCATGGTGTTGGGGTCCACGTCGTAGTTGAACTGGGTGCAGGTGCTGAGGTCCACGCGCTTGGTGAAGTACTTCAGGAAGCGCTCAAGCTGCTGGGGGCTCATGTAGGTGGGGGTGCCCCCGCCGATGAGGATGGACCGGGACTTGAGCTTGTCCACGCCCAGGAAGGACATGTAGATGTCCATCTCGCGCTCCAGGTAGTCCAGGTAGCGGTCCTTCTCTTCGGGGCGGTCGCCAAGCTTCACCGGGTAGTGGCAGAACACGCACTGGCCCATGCAGAAGGGGAAGTGCACGTAGATGTCGAAGCGCTTGTCCGCGGGGAGGGTGTAGGTCGAGAACAGCTCTTCGGCGGTGGTGGGCGGGTACTTGGTGATGGGCGGATAGTGCACCGCGGGGTAGAAGTCCCCCTGCTTGCAGATCATGCCCAGCTCTTGGAACTGGTGGAGCTGGCGGACCCGCTCCTCGGCGGTGGCAAGATGGGCGGCGTATTTTTCCAGAATGGGAGCCTTGGTGGTCATCAGAATTCCTCCATGACGAGCCCGGCATCGAGGACGATGCGGCGGATGTGCTCCTCCGAGGGCATGAAGCGGTCCTTGGAGTAGATGGGGTACTTCTCTTTCAACTCACGGGGGGTGCCGTCGTGGATGGTCACGGTGTTGGCCCCGGCCATGAGTCCCAGAAGCTGCCCACCGGGGCCCGCTTTTTCAAGGGAGCTGGTGGTGGGGATGAGGACCTTGGGGTTCATGATGCGCATGAGCGCCATGTAGTTCAGGGTGGTGTGCAGCTCCCCGGCGCTGGCGTCTTGAAGGGCGCTGCCGCGGCCAGGGATGAACACGGTGGAGCTGGCCATGGTGAGGGGCAGGGTGTGCAGCAGGGTCAGGTCCCCCGCCAGGTCGTCCAGGGTCTGACCGGGGAGGCCCACGATGTTGCCCGAGCCGGTGCCAAAACCCGCCGCCACCAGGTCACGAATGGCCTGCAGGCGGACGTCCAACTGGTCCCCGGGCTTCATGTCGGCGTAAAGCCGGGCGTTGGAGGTCTCGAACTTCAGGATGGCGCGGCTGATGCCGGCGCGGCGCAGGCGCAAGCACTGGGTCGGGGTCAGCACCCCAAGGTTGATGATGAAGTCCAGGTCGGGGTAGACCTGAAGGGCCTTCTCCACGGAGACGCCCACGTTCTCCACCCACTCCTCGGAGTTGTTCTCGCCGGACTGCAGCAAGATGTGCTTGCGGCCCCGGGCGTGCAGCAGCCCCACAATCTCGACGAATTCGTCGGGGGTCAGGGTGAAGTGCTCGGACTGGGGCAGGCAGCCAATGGCGCAGTACAGGCAGCCCCGGCTGCAGAAGTTGGAGATCTCCACCACGCTGCGGGTCTCGACGCTGCGGTGGGGGAAGTTCTGGTCCCGCAGGCTGCGGGCCAGGCCGAACAGGGCCTCCTGGGCTGGACCTCGGGCCCCAAGGGCGGCCAGAAGCTGTTGCCTGTCGAAGTCACCCCGGGAAAGTGCGTTGAGCCATTCGTACATGTCACCCTACCTGACTTGCGGAGAATATCAGCACAGCTATGCCAGCGAAAGCAAGAAGCGAGCCAATCACTGGAAGAAGGCGCACGCGCTCGGCCATGAGCACGGCGGCCAGGGGGATCACAAACAGGGGTTCGGTGGAGTTCAGCGTCACGGCGATGGCCACGTCCAGATACTTGATGGCCACATGGGAAAGCCAGAAGCCGCCAAAGGAAGCGATGAGCACGGCGATGGCGATACCCCCCAGGCTGGAGCGCTTCGCCAGGGGCTTGAGCCACAGCCCCAGGCGCCCACCGGCCAGGGCCAGCACCACCAGGCCAAGGGTGCCGGACAGCATGCGGATGAAGGTGGCGTTCTCTGCGGACACGGTGGAGATGCCCAGCTTTGTCACAATGGTGCCCACGGACATGCACAAAACGGCAGCCAGCCCGAACCAGAGGCCCTTGAGGGTGCTCTTGTGGGAGGTGTCGCCGATCTTGGCGAACAGCACCACGGCGATGCCCAGGGTCACCAGTGCCATGCCGGCGATGGCCCCGGGGGTAGGGCGCTCGCCCAGGAAGGCGATGGCGAACAGCACGGTCAGCACCTGCCCCAGCAAGGACAGCACGACGAGGGCGTGGGCCCCCAGGTCGTTGAGGGCCATGAAGAAGAAGGTGTCCCCAAGGGTTATGCCCAGCAGCCCGCTGACCGCCAGCAGGGCCAGGTCCCGCCCCGTCAGGTTGGCGAACAGCCCCGCGGGGTCGCCGCCCGCCAGGATCAGCACGAAGGTGCCGAACAGCAGCAGGCCCAGGACGTTCTTGCAGAGGTTCAGGGGGAGCGGGGGGATGGAGAGGCCCAGCTTCTCGTAGACCACGGACCCCAGGGCCCAGGAGAAGGCGGACAGCAGGGCGGCGCCAAGGCCAAGGTAGAGGGTGTCCATGTCAGTCCCTCCGAAAGGCGGTGAGGATGCGGTTGGCGAAGGGCGAGGGCATGGCGAGGGGCTGGTAGTCCAGCTGCAGCATCTGGTCGGTGATGGCCCTGGGGGGCAGGTTGGCCCGGACCGCCTGGTAGCGGCGCAGGTCCGGCTCGGAGAGGCCAAAGTAGGCGGACAGCAGCAGGCCGTTGGCCCAGTGGGTGGCCTCCGGGGGAACCTCGCGGTGCTGGATGTCGGGGTCCAGCAGGGGCCAGCTTCGGACCAACCAACGAAGGATGTAGAACGAGTCGTCATCCATGAAGGCCCCAAGCTCGGAGCCCGTGTGCCCCCGAGTGTTGAAGAAGGTGTTGGCCCGGGCAAGCAGGTCGGGCTGGCCAAGCAACTTGCGCAGGGCCGCGATGGTCTCGGCACAGACCCCCTCGTGGTCACCCTCAACCGGGGCCGCCAAGGGATTGCCCGGGCCGTCCAGCCCCAGTCTGCGAGTTGCCGCGCCGGGGGAGAAGGCCAGGTCCGGGTGGAGGCTGGGGCCCAGGGTCGGGTGCAGGAAGACCACCCGGGCTGCCTTGGCACCAAGGAGGGGCCGGCCCGCCGCCAGGTCTTCCGGGCCACTTACCGAGAACCCCACGACCACGGCCAGATCGTAGTCACCGGCGCCGGGGAAGATGGGCCCCTCAGTGGAGGGGCCAACCCCGTAGTCGTTCAGAAAGATCTTCAGGTGGCCGGCGCTGGAGTTGGCCAGAGAGGCTTTGATCTCAAGGGCTTCGAAGGCGTAGTTCACCACCGCGTGGAGCTCCGCGGCGGGGCCAGCCGCAGCCAGCAGGGCCTTGGAGATGCAGCCGGACAGGTCCCCCAACACCAGCAGCTTGCCGCCCTCGGGCGGGGCCAGTGCCTTCACCAGGGCATCCAGGGCCGGGTCCGCCGGGTTGGCGGCGCAGTTGCGATCATCGTCGTAGAACCACAGGCCAAAGAGGGGAGGGGTGGCGGGGGCCGGAGCCACGGCCTTGGGGGCTGCCGGGACCTGGGGGGCGCAGCTCCAGGCTCCTGCCAGGAACAGGCTGCCAAGGGCCAGGAGGATGGAGACTCGTCGGACCACGCCCACCTCTGGGTTCATGAAGACAAAAGCGCGCCGATTCTAGTGCCCCCCCCGCCCCCCGCGCAACCATTAATATGCCGGACCCGCTTGGCTGCCATACAAGCCTTCATGCTCCTTGACAGGGGATCCGGGGGGAAATACTTTCCGGCGTTGAAGTGCCGGCGCAAAGAGGCGCTGGTGAGGAGGGGCCGTGGCGCTCAAGGAAATACCCTTTCCGGGGTCTGAAGATCTGGTGATGGACGAGCAGGAGCCGGGGGCGACGCCAGAGGTGCAGGCCTCGGTTGAACCCCTGGTGGGGGAAGACGCTCCCCGCATAGTTGGGCGACGGCTGGTGGAGACCGCCGAGTCCATGGCCCGCAAGCAGCGGCAGATCTCGGTGTCCGAGTTCTTCAGCAAGAACCGGCACCTGCTGGGCTTCGACAACCCCAAGCGGGCCCTGCTGACGGCCGTCAAGGAGGCTGTGGACAACAGCCTGGACGCCTGCGAAGAGGCGGGCATCCTGCCGGAGATTCAGGTGGAACTGGAGGACCTGGGGGAGGACCGCTTCCGGGCCATGGTGGAGGACAACGGGCCGGGCATCGTCAAGGCCCAGGTGCCCAACATCTTCGGCAAGCTGCTGTACGGGTCCAAGTTCCACCGCCTCAAGATGAGCCGCGGCCAACAGGGCATCGGCATCTCGGCGGCGGGCATGTACGGGCTGATCACCACGGGCCGCCCCATGGAGATCGTCACGCGGGTGTCGGAGAAGAAGCCCGCCTACAGCGTGTCCCTGCGGATTGACACCAAGAAGAACAAGGCCGAGCTGTTGGACGAGCAGGAGGTCGAATGGACCCGGCCCCACGGCACCAAGGTCACCATCTATTTTGAGGGCCGCTACCAGAAGGGCCGCCAGTCGGTGGACGAGTTCCTGCGGCAGGTGGCCATCTCCAATCCCCATCTGAACCTGCACTACCGGGCGCCGGACGGCGAGATCACGACCTACGTGCGCTCGGTGGACGAGCTGCCGCCCCCCACCGCGGAGATCAAGCCCCACCCCCGGGGCGTGGAGCTGGGCATCCTCCAGGCCATGCTGCGGGACAGCGCCACCCGGACCATCTCGGCCTTCCTGCAGGAGGAGTTCTCGCGGGTCTCCAAGCGCGTGGCTGAGGAGATGTGCGAGCGCGCCGAGATCAGCCCCAAGGCCTGGACCACCAGGATCACCCGGGAGAAGCTGGAAGACCTGATGAAGGCCATGGCGGCCACCAAGATCCACAACCCTCCGACCAACTGCGTGGCCCCCATCGGGGAGGAGCAACTGGTGAAGGGCCTGTCCTCGGTGGTCCAGGCGGACTTCTACGCCTCCACCACCCGCCCCCCGTCGGTGTACCGCGGCAACCCCTTCATCATTGAAGCGGCCCTGGCCTATGGCGGGGATCAGCCCGGAGACCAGCAGGCCCGGCTGCTGCGCTTTGCCAACCGCGTGCCCCTCCTGTACCAGCAGGGCGCCTGTGCGTGCAGCGCCGCCGCCACGGAGGTCAACTGGCGCTCCTACAAGCTGACCCAGCCTCGGTCCTCGGTGCCTGTGGCGCCCCTGACCATCGTGCTGCACATGGCCAGCGTTTGGGTGCCCTTCACGTCCGAGTCCAAGGAGGCCATCGCGGGCTACCAGGAGATTGAGGACGAGATGGTCAAGGCCCTGCAGGAGTGCGGGCGCAAGCTGCGCATCTACCTGTCGGCCCAGCGCCGGGGCGTGGAGCAGGACAAGAAGCACAAATACATCGCCACCTATCTGCCTCACATCGCCCTGGGTCTGCGCGAGCTGCTGGACCTGGACGACAAGCGGGAGCGCAGCGTGCTGGACGAGCTGGACCGGATCCTTGCCGGAGTGAGGGACTAAGCATGGCTGGAAAGACCAAGAAGACCAACACCCCCGCAGCCCCCGAGACGGACCGCAATCCGGCCCGGGTGAAGCTGATTGAGCTGGGCGAGAAGCTGCTGGAGCAGGTGGAGGCCCATCGGCGGCCCAAGCTGTCGGTGCCCATCCGGGCCCTGTCCAACGTGACCTTCTCCAAGGCCAAGGGCTACTTCGCCATCGGCACCCGCAAGGCCCACCGCACCCTGTCCTACCAGACCGTGCGCAGCTTCGCCCAGACGGTGCGCCTGATGGCCTTCGCCAAGCACCTCATCGACACCGACGACTTCGCCTCGAAAAGAGAGGTCTACTACACCTCCAAGGGCAGCAAGGGGAAGTCCGTGGCGGGGGATCGGGGCGCGGCAGGGTGGGGGCCCGCGGGCTTCAAGGACCAGGACGAGTCGGACACCATCATGGACGACATCGAGGCCATGGCCTCGGTGAACCGCGAGCAGCTTGGCTTCATCCCGGCGGAACAGAACGGCAGCGTGGCGGGCGAGCTCATCGTCATCGACACGGACCCCGCCACGGGCAAGCGCATCGAGATCAACTGCACGGCCTTCGGGCGCGGCTCGTACAGCATTCCTTCCAGGGTGGAGGGGCTGGAGTTCCGCACCAACGCCAAGTTCATCCTGGCTGTGGAGACGGCCGCCCTCTTCGAGCGCCTGAACGGTCACGCGTATTGGAAGACGGCGTCCTGCATCGTGGTGGCCATGGGGGGCGTGCCCACCCGCGCCAACCGTCGCTTTGTGCGGCTGCTGGCGGACTCATGTGACATTCCCGTGTACGTCTTCACGGACGGCGACCCCTACGGTTACTGCAACATCTACCGCACCATGAAGGTGGGGTCAGGCAACGCCGCCGCCGTGAACGAGTTCTTCTGCGTGCCCCAGTGCCGCCTGATTGGAGTGACCCCCCAGGACATCCTGGACTACGACCTGCCCACCCATCCCCTGGACGACAAGGACCGCAAGCGCGCCCAGGACGCCATGAAGAACGACCCCTTCGTGCAGCAGCACAAGAAGTGGGTGGACGCACTGAACCACATGCTGACCATGGGCCAGCGCGTGGAGCAGCAGGCCTTTGCCGCCCGCGGCTTGAACTACGTCATGGATGTCTATCTGCCGGAGAAGCTGAAGCGCCCGGACCTCATGCTTCCTTAGAGTCGTCCGTCGTGGGCGGGAACCACTGGGTCAGGAAGGCCGCCACGGCGTTGGCCTGGGCCGCGCCCGTGATGTTGAAGCGGCTTTGCACGCGGAAGGTGCCGCCGGTCTTGTGATAGCGACGCAGCATGGCCTTCAGCGGGCCGTAGTCGCCCTTGGCCTCGTCCCACTCCCGGAAGGCGTAGATGACCGTGATCCAGGCGCCCTTGCCGAGGGTCACGCGGCCCTCCTCCTTGATCTTGAGGATGCCGTTCTCTTCGTAGTTGATGCTGAAATCGTCCATGGGTGCCTCCGCAACATTTGGCGGCCACTATACTCCGTCGTCGGGCCAACTCACAAGCCCTCGAATTGGTAGGACAAGTAGACCGGCCCATTTGGGGCAGACAGGGCGCCCGCAGGCCGGGACTGCATTTTGCGTTGTTCCCATGCCTCCAACCTGATGTAAGTTTCGGCGGTCTTGCTTGTGGCATGGAGAGCGCCCATGAGAACTATGAAGGTTGAGGTTTCCCCGGACAGGCCCTGGTTCAACCCCGAGTCCGGCTGGACCCAGGGCTGGGCTCCCTCGGTGGAGATCCCGGTGATAAGTCTGGGTGAGGCCCTGCGGCTGACCGCCAAGGCCCACCCCAAGGCCCGCGCCATGTGGTTCCTGGGCGAGGAGATGAACTACCAGCGCCTGGACGAGCTGGTGGACGCCCTGGCCGCCTCCCTGCACAACCTGGGGGTCCGCAAGGGGGACGTGGTGTCCCTGCTGCTGCCCAACTCCTTCCAGTACGTCATCTCCTACTACGCCTGCGCACGGCTTGGCGCCTGGGCCAGCGGCATCAACCCCACCTACAAGCCGGCGGAGGCCCTGCATCAGTTGAAGCTGACGGGGGCGCGGGTGCTTATCACCCTGGACGCTCTTTACGAGCCCGTGCTGGCGCCGGTCATCCGCAAGTCGCCGGTGGAGCTGCTGGTGCACACCAATATCGCGGACTTCCTGCCCTGGTGGAAGCGCACCCTGGGCATGAAGCTGGGCAAGATCCCCTTTGGGCCCGTGCCCTCCCACTCCCAGCCCTTCCTGGAGCTGCTGAAGACCACCGAGCACGCCCCCGAGGTCGCCATCGACCCCGAGAAGGACGTGGCCACCCTGATCATGACGGGCGGCACCACGGGGGTCCCCAAGGCCGCCATGCTGACCCACTTCAACTGCGTGGCCAACGTCTACCAGGCCAAGGACTATCTGTTCAAGGTGGCGGGGGACAAGGCCATCCTGGGCATCCTGCCGTTCTTCCATTCCTTCGGCATGACGGGCGTGATGAACCTGTCCGTCATCATGGGCTCCTGGATGATGCTGTTCCCCAAGCCCCCCGCAATGAAGGAGCTGTGCGAGACCATCGACAGCGTGATCAAGCCGGGTACGGACATCATCTTCCTGGGCGCCGAGGTGCTGTTCCAGAAGATGGCCGACTACCTGGAGGCCCACCCCACGGCCCATAACGTGAAGGGCAAGTTCAGCGTCTGCATCAGCGGCGCCGGCCCGCTGCACAAGCCCGTGCAGGACAAGTTCGAGCAGCTCACGGGGTGCAGCCTGCGGGAGGGCTACGGCCTGTCCGAGTGCACGCCCCTGGTCAGCCTCATGCCCCTGTACGGCGAGCGCTCCTTTGGGTCCATCGGCATTCCCTTCCGGGGCACCGACTGGAAGATCATGGACATCGAGACGGTCTCCCGGGAGCTGCCCCCCGGCGAGGAGAACATCGGCGAGTTGGTGGTCCACGGGCCCCAGATGATGCTGGGTTACCACCGGCACCTGGAGGACACGGAGGACTGCTTCATGGAGTTCGAGGGTCGCCGCTGGCTGAAGACCGGGGACCTGGGCTTCATGGATCACCTGGGTCATGTGACGCTGAAGGACCGCAAGAAACAGCTAATCAAATACAAGGGTTACAGCATCTTCCCTAATGAGATCGAACAGCTATTGTCGGGCCACCCCGCGGTGAAGGAAGTGGCGGCCTATGGCATCCCCGACCCGGAGGTCAACGAGGTCATCAAGGTCTGGGTGGTGCTGGAGCAGGCCTCCCGGGGCAAGGTCAGCGAGGAGGACCTGCGCACCTGGTGCCGGGCCAACCTGACCCACTACAAGGTGCCACGCTACATCGAGTTCATCGACGAGCTGCCCAAGACCGCTGTGGGCAAGGTCCAGCGCCGCCAGTTGGCGGAGGCCGATCCCCTTTACCAGCAGGGTCGCACCGCCCGGGCCTAGGGCCCCTCATATCTTTTTTGTCCCGCCCCGCTTTGCGCGTATATTCGCGCCATGGATGAGCTTCACCAAAGCTACTGCCCAGACTGTCTGGCCCTCTATCCTGCGAAGGACGGCTTCTGCCCCTTCCACGGCACCCGCCTGATCGGGCTGGAGCGGCTGGCGGATCTCAGCGGTCAGATCCTGGATGGGCGCTATCGGCTTGAGGCCGCCGTGCCAAGGCGCGGGCGCTTCGGCCAGTCCTACGAGGCCCAGCACCTGTTGGTGGGCAAGAAGGTCCTGGTGAAGGTCTTTGACCCCATGATCAGTCGGGACCCCGTGGTGATGAAGCGCTTCAATCGCCTGGTGACCCGGCAGATGGCCTTCAAGGGCACGGGTTACATCAAGGTGCTGGACTTCGGCCTGACCCCCGAGGGCAACCTGTATCGGGTGTCCGAATGGGTTGAGGGCCGGGACCTGCGGACGCTGCTGCATCAGGAGGGACCGCCCAATCCGCGCATCGCGCTGGGCTGGTTGCTGGATGTATGCAAGGCCGTCGAGCAGCTCCACTCTGAGGGCATCCTGCACCTGGCCATCAAGCCCACCAACGTCATGATTGCCTACTCCGCTGGCACCTGGAATGCGTTCATCGGTGAGGCCGGCGATGGCGGGTTGCTGCTGGAGGACGATGGCCGGGAGTACAGCAAGCTGGGGCTCTCCACCCTGGAGGCCTGCTATGTCTCCCCCGAGCAGGCCGCCGGCAAGAGCCGCGATGTCTACACGGACGTCTACGCCATGGCCGTGCTGCTGCTGGAGGCCCTGTCCGGTCGCGAGCCCTTCAAGGCCCGCTGCCCCGTGGACATGTTCAAGAGCAGGCTGCGCGGAGGGGACGACTGGCGTGAGACCCTGCCCTACGACAACCTGCCGCCCCGGCTGACCAGGACCCTGGAGTTGGCCCTCGAACCACACCCACTAAAGCGCCTTCAGAGTGCCTCGGCGCTGCGCACCGAACTTGAGTTGGTGATCAAGCGGGAGGGCGCCATCCTGGCGGATCTGGTGCGGCGGGATGACCAGGCGCAGGTGGCCCTGGCGGAGGCTGCGCAGGCCAGCGCGGCGGTGGCTGCGGTGGCTGCCCAGGAGGCCTTCGAGGGGCACCTGGAGGCCCCGGCGGTCAAGGAGGACCCGGGGGAACTCAGCCGCATCTGGGACGAACTGGACCATGACGCCAGGGCCATCCTGGTGGCCCAGCGCAGGCGCGGCATGGTGGCCGCTGCGGTGGGCGTGGCGCTGCTGGTGGCCGTGCTGGTGGTGTTCTTTCAGGACATCGTCACGGGCGCCAAGAAGATCCTTGGGGACGAAGGCCCGCAGGAGGTCCTGAACGTGGCCGCTGAACAGAAAAAGGGGGGGCCGCGGGGGAATGGGAACGCCGAGGCGGAGCTTGAGGCCGCCCGACACCGGGCCCTGGACCAACTGGCCAACAAGGATCTGCCCGGGCTGGGCTCGGATGAGGCCAATATCCAGGGCGACCTGGACCCGCGGGTGCCGACAGCAGAGGGCCTGGCTGGGGCGGTGGACAAGGGTGCCCTGGCACGAAACATTGAGCAGGCCATGGTGGCCGGCGGCAGCAAGCCCGGCGTCAAGGCCGGGGGCAACGTGGGCCAGGCTGCGCCGGGCGCGCCGGGCAGCCAAGGTGGCTCCTTGAGAATTGACGCGGCGGCGGCGGTGGCTGCGGCCGCGGCGGCGGCCGCGAATGGTTCCCCCCAGGCCCCCTCCGACACGAAGGCTTCTTCAGCGCAGGCTGGGGGCGTCGGAGCCGGTGGCGCGGCGGGGACGCAGAGCGCGGTGCCAGCGGCCAAGGTCAAGACCGCCGAAGAGCTGTCCCGGGAGGCCATGGACAAGGACGACTTCGAGTTGGCCCGGATGGCCATGGACTTTGGCAAGAAGCAGATGAAGAAGGGGCAGTACCTGTTGGCCGTGGAGAACTTCCGCAACGCCAAGCGCATGGGCTGGCACCAGGCCACGGTGGACGGGCTGATTGCCGACTGCCAGAGGCTGCAAAAGGAAATGGACGGCGCGCTGGAGCAGGGGCAGGCGCTGATGCGTCAGAAGCGCTGGCAGGAAGCCATCCCCTACTTCAAGAAGGCCCAGAAGTTGGGGGACGACTCCAACACCACCAACAACCTCATCATGGAATGCGAAGACTACCTGCAGCAGGCCGAGAAGGCCGCCCGCGAGGCCGCTGAGAAGCAGTAGCAGGCGCTAAGCCCCCCCAACATATCCCAGCCGCGCACGGAGTAAGCAGATCGATCGGAGGGATCCGCTCTCTACGTTCGCGGCTTGGACGGGCAACGGCCGGCAGACCATCTAGAACACCTTTACAAACGACGAAGTGAAGCCGTAGTCCGTGAGGCCCTCGGAGGAGAAGCCCACGGCCAGGTAGAGGTTGGTCTGGAAGGTGTCCAGCAGCAGGGCGTGGAGGCCGATGCCCGTGGAGTTGGCCATGCGGAAGCGCTCGGCGCCGCCGCCAACGCCGCCCTGACCGGGCCAGTAGAGGCGGTTCTGCTGACCGAAGACGGCCAGGTCGTGGAAGACGCTGATCTTGTAGACGTCCCGCAGCAGGGAGTAGCGGAACTCGCCGCAGAGGTTCACGGCGCGGGAGACGTAGTAGCGGTGCACGAAGAGGGCGCGCACGAAGTTGCCACCCACGGGCTCGTCCTCGTCGAACTCCACGCGGCCCTCCAGGAGCACGCCCTTGGTGGACAGCCACAGGTCGTTCATGCCGAAGTCGATGGTGTTCTCGTACAGATACTCGAAGCGGGCGAAGGGGCTGACGTCGGCGGGCATGAAGACGGCCGAGTCCAGGGTCACGTGGTGGCGCCGGTCGTTGCGGGCCTCCTTGCGGTCAAAGGAGATCTCCAGGTTGCCCAGCATCATGGGGCGCAGCAGGGTGAAGGAGCGCATGGGGTTGGCCACGCCGGGCAGGTGCTCGATGCCGAAGACGGACTTGCGCTGGATGCCGGCACCCAGGGTGGCGTTCACCGTCTCGGTGGTCTCGAAGCTCATGGAGGCGGTGGCGTTCAGCAAGGAGCGATAGTAGACGTCCATGTCCATGTCCCGGCGCTGATCGCTGGTCAGGATGGCGCCAAGGTCGGCCACGGGGCGAAAGCCGCGGCCCAGGTCGGGGGTGTACCAGGTGAAGCCGGTGGAGCCCCGGGACAGGATTGCGAACATGGTGTTGTCGGCCAGGTGCCGCCGCGTCACCACGCCCAGGCCCGCGGTGGTCTTCCAGCGGTCGCCGTTCATCAGCAGGTCGGCGTCCTTGTAGCTCCAGTAGATCTGGGCACCAAGGGAGGTGTCGTAGGTGAAGCCGTAGGAGCTGCCCGCATCCCAGCCGTCGGAGCGCTTGAGGTCGATGTACAGGTCCCAGCGGGCGGCCTCGGGGATCAGCATGGAGGGGGGCAATTGTCGGACGTCGTCCAACTGGAAGCCATCGGCGGTCAGCTTGGTCTTGGGGACCAGCCGGTAGCGGATGGGGGGCAGGCGGTAGATGCGGGACAGCTCCATCAACTGCTCTTCGACCTGGAAGGAGTTGAAGATGCGGTTGGGCAGGTTGAAGGCCAGCTTCAACTGGATGGTGCGGAAGGTGCCGCGGCCGCTGAAGATGATCTTCTCCAGGCGCCCCTCGTCGACGTGGACCAGGTATTTCTTCTTGCCGTCCCGCTCCACCTTGACGGTGGCCAGCAGGTAGCCGGTGCGGCGCAGGAAGCGCAGGATGCCGTCCTCCAGGCCGCGGCGGCTGAGGTGGCCCGCGGAGATGCCGGGGAGGCGCTCGATGACGTAGTAGTAGACCTCCGACGAGAGGGCGCGGTTGCCCGTGACCTTGACGCGGCGGCGCAGACGGTTCTCGTCCATCACCTGGGGGCGGGCTGGAAGCACCTTGAGGTCCGCCTCCATGGGGCTTTGGGCCAGGGCGGGGGCGGGGGGGAGGGTGAGGGGCGCCAGGAGGGCAAGACAGAGCGCCAGGACCAGGGGAAGGGCGCTGCGGGAGGTGGGTGGGGCAGACAACATGGGCGAAAGCTATCCCAGGCGGGGCGCACAGTCAACGGCGGGCCGCTTGGCGCTTGCATGTTGGGGGCGGTCTGGGCGACCATGACGGCGTTCTACCTTGGGATGGACGTCACGCCATGAGAAGACTGCCTGTGCTGCTTGCGACCTTGGGGTTGTTGTTGGTGGCTGGGGTGCCGGGGTTGCGGGCCGCCGAGGCCGGGTACCACTATGAGGTGGACCCCTGGCTGGACGGGACAGTGACGGCGGGGCTGTTTGCGTTTTCGTTGACGGCGCGGCAGACCATCGGCGACGGGGCCGGGCCCTGGTGCGGGGCGGCCTGCGACCGGGGGGACCTGAACTGGGTGGACCGGTCGGTGCTGGACTGGAACAGCAGCGCGGCGGTGACGGCGTCGGACTATGCGGTGTGGACCACGGTGGGGCTGCCCGTGGTGGTGTCGGCCCTGGACGCCATGGCCCCGGAGGGCTTCCAGCACCAGCAGTTCTGGTCCGAGAGCCTGCTCTACGCGGAGACCATGTCCGTGGCCCTGGCCAGCACGGAGGTCCTGAAGGTCGCCTTCGACCGCCCCCGGCCCGTGGCCTACAAGCCCGATGCGCCGGCGTCAGAGCGTACCTCGGCGGGGTCCGCCCGCTCCTTCCCCTCGGGCCACACTGCCAACGCCTTCGCGGCCGCCACGGCGGGCCTGGTCATCTTTGCGGGCAAGCACGATGGCCCCGAGACCTGGCTGGTAGGCGCGGGCCTGCTGGGCATGGCCAGCGGCACGGCCATGCTGCGGGTGGCGGGCGGCAAGCACTTCTGGACGGACGTGGCGGGTGGTGCCCTGGTGGGCGCGGGGGCGGGCTATCTGGTGCCCCGCCTGCACCGCCACAAGGGCGGCAAGGGCGAGGTGCGGTTCAACGTCCTGCCACTGGTGCTGGATGAAGGCCAGCCCGGCCTGATGCTGGTGGTGGCTGGCTGGTAAACACAATCCGAACCCCAAACACTCAAACACCCCAACACCCAGGCACTTCCAAGGCCTCAATTCGAGATGTGACTGATAGCAAGCTTCATAAGGGAGGGGCGCGAACCTTCTAAGGCAGCAGGCCCTTGGGGCTGCGGATGACCGCCAGGGCTTCCTTGGCCAGGCCCCGCAGGGTCTCGTCGTCGGTGTTGTTCACGAACTCCTCCAGGGGGATTTCACCCCCCGTATTGCCCAACTGCTTGAAGGCCAGGATAGCCGCCTTCTGGACCGTCTTGTCCTTGTCTCCCAGGCCCCGGGCCAGGTTCTCGATGACCTCGGGATTCCTGGTGTAGCCCATGACCTCCAGGGCCTTGGCCCGCACCCGGGCGTCGCCGTGGGTCAGCAGGGTGCCGTCCAGCAGCAGCATGGTGACCGCGTCGTTGCGGATGAAGCGCAGCCCCTCGAGGCCCGCCAGCTTCACGTTGGGGTCCACGTCCAGCACGGCGTCCTGGTACTGCTGGAAGAAGGCCTCGTGCTCCGTGGGCGTCTGGTTCAGGTTCACGATGGCGGCCAGCGCGGCGGCCTTGAGCCTGGGGTCCCGTTGGGCCACGCGGTAGCGCAGCTTGTCCCGAGCGGCCACCATGCGGCGGGCGCTGATGGCGCCGATGACTTCCAGCTTGACCTGATCGTCGGGGTCGTCCATGAGGGCCAGGATGGGCCCGTCCCCGGCAGCCCCCGGCAGGGTCGCTGCGGCCTTCACCGCCACCACCCGCACCCGGGCATCCGCGTCCGTCCCCAGGCCCGCCAGTTCCTCCAGCAGCTTGGGCTCGCCCGTCTCGAAGATGGCGCGCGCGCAGGCGGCACGAAGCTCCGGCGAGGCGTCCTTCAGGCCCTTCTTCAGCACGGGCAGCACCTTGGCGCGGTCCTTGTCGGAGCGCAGGAAGGGCAGCAGGGTGTTGGTGGCTTTCACGCGGGTCTCGGGGTCCTTGGACTCGGCAAGCTTCAGCACCTCGCCCAGGTCCATGGAGGCCAGCAGTTCGCGGGCCGCGGCCCCCGGCGCCTCCCCCAACTCTTTGCGAAGTTCTGCTTTGTTCAGGTCCCCAATCAACTCCGACAGCTTCAGCAGGCGGGCCAGTTCCACGGCCTTGAGGGCCACGTTCACCCGGGGGTCCTGCATGAGGGTCGCCAGCAGCGGGGCCACACCAGCCAGGCGCCGCATCTCCACCACGCGCAGGGCATCCATGGCTTGATAGTCGTTGCCCTTGGTGGCCAGGAAGGTCACGGCGGGCAGCAGGTGCTCGGGCTGCTTGGCCTGCAGCAGGCGTTCGGCGGCCAGGCCACGGTACTCGGTGCGCAGGTCGTCGCGGGCCACCAGAGCCACCAGATCGGCAGGCTCGCACACGGACAGGTAGGCGTCGAAGGCGGCGCGGGAGATGTCCGGGTCGCCGGACTTGATGAGGTCATCCAGGGCCGGGATCACGCGCTTGTCGCCAGAGGCTGCAAGGCTACGGATGGCGTCCAGGATGACGGCCTTGTCGCCGCTTTGCAGCTTGTCGAAGAGCAGGAAGATCTGGTACTCGCTGCGACCCGCTGCCACCAACACGCGGGCGGCCTCCAGGCGCAGGGTCGTGGATTTGTCGCCGTCAGCCATGCGGGCGGCGGCTTCCAGGAAGGTGGCGTCCTTTTCGGGGGAAAGCAGGGCCAGGGCCTCCTTGCGGATGCCCTCGTCGGCGTCCTGCATGAGGGGCAGCAGGCGGGCCCGGCGGTCGGCGATGCCCAGGGGCGCCAGGGCCTGCATCACGGGGAGCTTCTCGGCGGGGGTGCCGGTGGTCAGCAGGGCCAGGACCTCCTTGAGGGTGGCGTCATCACGGCGCGCCAGGCGGGCGTAGAAGTCGTCGGAGGGCAGGAAGGCGCCGGAGGGCATGCGCACCACGGAGTTGCCGAAGCGCGCCGGGGGCAGGGCCTGGGCGGCGGGCACCACAGTGGCGAAGTAGGGGTAGCGCAGGTCCTGGGGGCCAAGGCGGCGGCCGTCGGGCTGCAGGTAGATCTCGCTGATGCCAAGGTTGGCCAGGGTCAGGTAGACCTCGCCCAGGATGAAGTCGTGGTACTGAAGCTTGGCCGGGTCCAGCGTGAGACGCGCTGACACCGTGCCCGCGGGGTTGGTGCTGAGCTGGATGCTGGTGGCGCCCCAGAGGCCCGCCCGGGGGGCGTGCAGGCGCTGGAAGACCACGTGGAAACGGCGTTCCAGGCTGGACTCCGTGGGGCCCACGAAGGTGAAGGGCACGAAGACCTGCCGACTGGTGCCGTCCTGGGTCATGGTCTCGGTGGTATAGGCGAAGTAGCTTTGCTCCGGGGCCAGGGGGCCCAGCAGCAGCGCCAGCAGCATTGCAACGGTGTTGATAGCCATGCCATTTTCTCCTGTCTTAACGGAAGACAGTTGTCCCCCGGATGGCGACAACTGTCAACAGCGAAGGGGGCGGGGGGGAAGAGGAAAACCTGGAGCAAGCGCCTGAGTACTTCCCCTCCCCCGAGGCGGGCTTTCTATTGGTCACATCTTGGATTTGGCCTTTGGAGGTATCTCTGGGTGTTGGGGTGTTGGGGGTTCGGCCGGCCGGACAGTGCCTACGGCCTTCAGGCCGTGGTGGTGGCGGCCTTCAGGCTGGCATCACCACGACACTTCTCACCCCAACACCCTCCACCTACCTGTTCCCCCATGAACGCCTCCAGGCCTGGCGTCAAGCTCGCAGCTTCTATCTCCTCTGCGCCCAGTTTCAGGGCCTCCCCCGGGCCTCCGGCCACGCTGGTGACCAGGGGCCTCATCGAGGACGCCCAAGCTGACCGGGCCATCGGCGCTGGCCGCAAGGTTGGCTTCATGCTGGCAGGCCTCCTCGGGGACGGCCTCCTCGGGGACGGTCCTAACTTGCCCACGCCCCAGCGGCGCGAGCAATCCCCGCAGCGTTACCGGGACATTGAAGTGAAATTA
>CAIXZC010000428.1 GCA_903923815.1 uncultured Myxococcales bacterium | reverse complement strand
GGCAGCAGGGGAGGGGGCGGCGGTGGCGGGCGCCTCCGGGGCCTGCGCGGCCTGGGTGGCCGGGGCTGGTGCGGCCTCGGGTGCGGGTGCGGTGGGCGTAGGGGAGGGGGCCGCGGGGGCCGCCTGATCGTAGTGGAACTCCACCGGCTCCGTCGCCGCTGCGGCCATCTGGGCCTGGGCCCGGGCCATGCCGTCGGTGGACAGCTTGAGGCGCAGCCCGCCGTAGCCCATCAGGGCCACCACCAGTGCGAACACCGCAATGCTGATGGCCTCGGCAAAGGGCGGCCGCAGCCGCCCCAGCCCCGCCAGGAAGTCCATCAAGGCCTTCCCCGGGCACTGCCGCAGCGCCAGCAGCGAAAAGCTCACCGCCGCTATGCTGACCACATAGAGGCCCACGCAGAACAGGCACCAGGTCTTGAGCACCAGCCCCGAGTAGCTGCCCAGCACCAGGGACGCCGTCAGGGCCACCAGGCTGGCCGCGTAGCTGTACCCCAGGGCCGCCTGCGCCCCGGCCTGATCCTCGGCCTTGCCGCTGGCCCGCAGGCGCAGGGCCGACAGGGCCATCCAGCCCAGGACCGCGTAGACGGGGACGGCGAACAGCGCCACCGGCAGCCCGAACAGCTCGGACCAGGGGGACATGTTGACGCGGTCGCAGTTCACCGCCTCCGAGATATTGCAGGCGGACTGGTAGTCCGGGTCGAAGATGATCCGCAACTTGTGCTGCACCAGATAGGCCGCAAAGCCCATGCCCACCAGGGCCGTGGCGATGAGCCCAAGGGGCGCCCAGGTCCTCTTGTTGCCGTGCTGAGTCATTCAATCCTCCAAGGGGTTGCCGTCCGCGCGTGAACAGTTGGGGGGGGATTCTATTTCAGAAAAGGGCGGGGGTTAAAAGAAAAAAGCCGACCAAAGTCGGCTTTATCTTGTGGAGCTAGGCGGGATCGAACCGCCGGCCTCTTGAATGCCATTCAAGCGCTCTCCCAGCTGAGCTATAGCCCCGGAATGTCAACGGCGGGGACTTTAGCTAATTGGCGGTGGCTGTCAAGAGGAAAAGTTCGCCTAGTAGTTACACTCGCACAGGGCGCTGCCGTTCCAGTCCTCGGTGTAGCAGCCGCTCATGCACTCGTAGGTAAGCACGGGTTCGGCGCAGCCGTCGCAGCAGTTGTAGCAGTTGTTGTTGGCGCAGACGTCGTTGCCGGGGACGATGCCCTTGCACACACCGGTGCCCCCGCCGCCCCCACCCTGCCCAGGGGTCTTGCAGGTCCCCTCGCCGGCGGCCTGGCTGCACCAGTCCTTGCACTCCTGCTCCGCCTCGAAGGCCAGGGCGTAGTATTGCCGGTAGCCAGCGTTCAGGCATTGTTGGGTGGCGCTGCGCTGGAACTGGTCCGATTCCAGGTCCAGTTCGGGGCCCACATAGCGGACGCAGCCGTAGACCATGAAGTCCTCCGGGGTGGCCCGGCACGAGAGCCAGAGCTCCACCTCGGCGGCCTCCTCAACCTCGGGCCAGACATTGCCGAACTTGTCCTCGACCTGGACCAGGATGGTGTCCGTGGCCTGG
>CAIXZC010000427.1 GCA_903923815.1 uncultured Myxococcales bacterium | reverse complement strand
CTTGGCAAAGGCCAGGTCCTCCACCAGATAGGAGCGCACCCGCTGGTGCCCCACCAGGGCCTCGTAGGTCTGCCGCCGAAACAGCAGCATCTGGCCTGACGCCAGGGCCTCGTCCGCATAGCGCGGATCATTCACGCGCCCGAAACGCACGGCCCCGGCCACCAGCAGGTAGATGCCCGGCAGCAGCATGCGCTCGCCCGCCGAGACGGTCTTCTGGAAGGGGACGGGGGACAGGGCCTCGGCGCCACGCTCCAGGCACCAGCGCACGCAGGTCCGCAGGGTCTGGGGGCCCACCGTCACGTCCGCATCCACGAAGGCCAGCCACTCGCCGGTGCAGCGCTGGAAACCCGTCCAGCAGGTGTGGTTCTTGCCGGTCCAGTCCTCGGGCAACTCGTCGCTGTCCTTGCGCACCACCACCAGTCGGTCGCCGTAACGCGCCGCCAACTCGTCCAGGATTGCCTGGGTCCCGTCCGACGAGTTGTCATTGACCACCACCAGTTGCAGCCGGTCCCGGGGGTAGTCCTGGGCCATCAAGGCCTCAACGCAGCCCCGGATGTTGGTCTCCTCGTTGCGGGCCGGCACCACCACGGACACCATCGGCAGGCCCTCGTCGGTGGCGTCCCGTCGCGGCAGCAGCTTGGGCCACACCAAATAGCCCCGCGCCAGGTTCAGCAGGAACCACACGAACAGGGCCAACAGCAGGGAGGTCAGGCAAAGCAGGAGCAGGGTCATCGGACAAACCTCGAATCGGGGAGCCTGTCGGGCAGGGCCCGGGAAACGGGACGGATTCAATCCCCACCCAAAGCACCTGTCAAGGCTCCGCTTTGGCTTCCAGGCGGCTTCACGGGCGCCGCCGAAGCTTCATTCTTCTGAACACCACAGCGCCAAAATAATGCTTGCCTTTTCGATATAACCGAGTAGTAATATCGGCCAGCCAAAGGAGGGACTGCCCCTTGTCGCTGTCGTTGCTATTGCTGATCCTGACCATCCCGGCGCTGAACCCGGCCGCGCCGCCGGCCCCCATTCCGCTGTATTCCCAGACTGATAATAAAGGGGCGGGCGGGCAGGATGGGTTTGACCAAGCCCCCCAAACCGACCCCGAGGAGACCCAGACCCTGGTGGTCCAGGGCAAACGCGGCGCCCTCTCCACCACCTCCACTACCATTGATCTGAACTCCCTGGAGAGCGCCGCCACCGCCTCCGTCTCCGAGGCCCTCACGGGCACCCCCGGCGTGGAGATCAACTCGGACCCCAAGATGGGCGACTTCCCCTACCTTCGTGGCTTCGACGAGAAGCGCTCCCTCTTCCTGGTGGACGGCATTCCCGTCAAGGAGGTCTACGCCGGCTATTACGACCTGTCTTCCCTGGCCGCCTCCCGCGCCTCCGGCCTGGAGATCGAGCGTGGCGTCACCTCCGTGCTGTACGGCCCCGGCTCCCTGGGCGGGGTCATCCGCATCTTCAGCCGCCGCCCCACCCGGGGCCTCTCCGCCGACGGTCGGGTCTACGGTGGCAACCAGGATCGCAGCCGCCCGCGGGACCTGGGCGCCGACCTCTTCACCGGCTACGGTGCCCGCACCTGGGACGCCTCCCTCTCCGGCGCCTTCCAGCACTCCGACGGCTACGCCCTGTCCGACGACTTCAAGACCAATCCCAACAACCTCTCCTTCCACGAAGACGGCGGCCTGCGCACCGGCTCGGGCTTCGACCGCGGCAGCCTCTCCGCCCGCCTGGGCTGGCGCCCCGACCCCACCCTCAGCGTCTCCCTGGTCTCCCACTACTTCAACCAGCGCCGCACCATGCCCCCCTTCGAGGGCGCCAACTACGTCCGCTACTGGGAGTACACCCACTACTACACCCTGGCCTCGGGCCTCACCGTCCAATGGCTGCCCCGCCGCGCCCCCCTGGCCTTCCAAAGCCTCGACCTGGTCCTGTGGCACCAGCGCCACGCCGACCAGATCCGCGACCGCGGCAACCCCCAGTACCAGGGCCTCACCTCCGACCCCCTGGCCTGGTTCGCCATCAGCGACTACCAGAACGACAGCCTGGGGCTTCAACTTCTGCCCGTCTTCGCGCCCCTCCGTGGCAACCGCCTGGAGGCCTCCCTCGCCCTCACCCGGGACATCCACCGCGAGGACGAGGTGCGGGTCCCCGGCGCCCCATCCATGACCTGGCAGGGCGAGAAGAAGAGCCTCGCCGACACCCTCACCCTGGCCGCCGAGGACCGCCAGCGCCTGGGCCCCCTGACCCTGTTGCTTGGCCTGGGCTGGAGCCGCCAGTTCATGGCCGATCAGGTCTTCCGCGGCAAGACCTACCCCCGCACCGGCCCGGGCAGCGACGTCAAGGATGCCTTTGACTACCGCGGCGTCCTGCGCTGGCAGCTCCCCCGGGGCCTGACCCTGGTGGCCTCCGCGGGCCACAAGACCCGCTTCCCCGGCCTTCGCGAGCTGTACTCCAACGCCGTCGGCGGCAACCCCGACCTGCGCCCCGAATACGCCTGGATGGGCGAGTTGGGCTTCGACCTGGTCCAGGCCTCCGTCCTCCACGGCACCCTCGGCTTTCGCGGCTTCTACTCCGCCGTCCAGGACATGATTGACTCCCAGCCCGGCAAGCCCTACGCCAACATCGGGCAGGCCACCCTCGCGGGCACGGAGGCCTGGCTCAAGTCCTCCTGGTCCCGCCACCTGGACTCCACCCTCTCCCACACCTGGACCTACGCCCGGGACGAGGCCGCCCACCAGCCGCTGCCCTTCCGCACCCGCCACGTGGTCAGTCTGCTGGTGAACGCCCGCGCAGACACGGGCACCAGCCTCTCCGCCAAGGCCCTCTTCCGCTCCGGTCAGGCCGCCTGGCTGTACTCCCTGGCCAGCTCCGCCTACACCGTCGAGGAGGTCCCCGGGTCCTTCGTCCTGGATCTGTTCCTGCGTCAGGATCTGCTGAAGGGGCCGCGGGGACTGTACGCCTTCGCCCAGTTCCGCAACGTCCTCGACGAGAACTACAGCGTGGGCAGCTTCGATCCCCAACCCGGCCGCACCTGGCTGCTGGGCGTAGGGGGCAGCCTGTGATCGTCCATTTCCAAATATCCTTCCCCCCCTGGGGGAAGGTGGCGCGCAGCGCCGGATGAGGGGGATCGTTCCCCCACCCAACGAAAAGAAAGGATCTAATGTAATGAACAACCTCCTCCGTCCCCTCCCGACCCTCCGTCCCCTCCTGACCCTTGCCGCCCTCCTGTGCCTGTCCCTCCTGCCCGCCTGCGACAGCGGCGGCAGCGACGGCAGCACGGACACCGAGTACACCGCCATGGAAG
>CAIXZC010000426.1 GCA_903923815.1 uncultured Myxococcales bacterium | reverse complement strand
TTTCAAAACCTAGCCGCGAACGTAGTGAGCGGATCCGAACCCCGGAGCCACGCCACCGCCGGATCCGCTTACTGCGTGCGCGGCTTGGACGGACAGCGCGGCTTGGTTGAACACCGGGGCACGCAGACGGGCGTTCTACAACTCCGGCAGTGGGTAGGGCGCTGACGGTCCGGAGACCTTGCCGCCGCCTATGCCGTCCAGGCCGTTCATCACCAGCACACTGCCCTGCAGGTCCGGCTCCGCGTTCTCCTTGAGCACCGCCGGGCCGCCGCAGCCCACGATTTCACAGGCCATCACCGCCACGTCCGAGCCCTTGGCCGCCACGCCCGCGCCTTCCATCAACTCCAGGCGGTCCTCGATGACCTGGACCGCCGCGCCCCCCAGGCCCGCCACGCCCACCCCCGGCAGGTCGCCCTTGGCGCCGCCCTCGGTGGCGTGCAGCAGGCTGAAGCTGACCGTGCTGTCGGTGTTGCCAAAGACCAGCACGCCGGCCCCCCGGCCCCCCTCAAGATCACTCTTGGAGACCTCCGCCGAGCCTTCCCCCTGGACCAGGACGGCGTAGCCCCCCAGGCCCTGGACGGGCACCGACCCCGAGACCTTGCCGGCCTTGAACTCGAGGAACGAATCCTGGCTGAACACTGCGGCAAAACCGTTATTGTTCAGTGTGTTGTTGCTCATAATGACAGAAGAATCATCAACTGTGTCAAGCAAGACTCCGGCGCCCCGGTAGGCGGCCCGCAGGTTGCCCTCCACGAGGTTCCCCTTCACCGCCATGGCCCGGCCCTTCAGGTACAGCCCGCCCCCCAGGTTCTGGCTGATCTGGTTGCCCAGCACCTCGCCCTCACAGTTGTTGAGGACCGCGCCCCAGCCGGGCTGACCCTCCGCCGTGCCGTTCTTCAGGAAGCGGTTGCCGCTGAGGGTGCCGCTCTTGGAGTCCTCGCAGCGCAGGCCCGCCGCCTCGTTCTCCTGCAGCAGGTTGCCCGCCAGCCCCCGGGTGGTCCGGGCGCCGCGGTCCAGCAGGATGCCCACGCCGGCCTGAAGGTTCTTCACGGCGCAGCCCTGGATCTGGTTCTCGTCGGCCTGCCCCGTGGCATCGGAATACCACAGCCCCGCCCCCTGGACGTCGCTGACCAGGTTCCGCAGGGCCGTCAGGTCCGCCTTCAACACGGCGCTGATGCCGGCGCTTTTGATCTGTCCGGAGTCCGGCGCCTGGACGCCCGTGACCAGGTTCTGCTGCACCGTGACGATGCCGCCGCTGACCACGATGCCCGTGCGCCAGGCCCCGCGGATGCTGTTGTTGCTGACGGTCAGGGTGGACTGGCCCTGGTACAGCACCAGCGCCTCGCCGCCCTTGCCACCGGGCGTGGAGACCAGGGTGTCCTCGATGACGTTGCCGTCCACCAGCCCGGTGCAGCCCTCCAGGGACAGGGACGCGAACTGGTTCTGCCGCAGGACGTTCCCCTGGAAGGTCACATCCCCGCCCTTGAAGTACGCCGCCGGGCCCGTGTTGTCGGTGAAGTCCGTGACGCCGCGTTCGATGGTGCAGCCCTGTACCGTGGCGCCGCAGGTCTCGACCTTGAGGGCGTGGGTCATCTTGCGGTCGAAGCGACTGTCGAAGACCTTGATGGGGGACTTGCAGCCGCTGGCCCACAGGCCCATGGGGGGAAGGGGGACGACTTCGCTGCTGCGGCCCTTGAACAGGCTGGCCTCGACCATCAGAGAGCCCCCCTCGGCGCGCAGGTCCACACCCTGGCCATCCAGGAAGGCGCAGGCCGTGACCGCCACGTCCGAGTCCTTGGCCATGACGCCGAATCCCGCCTGGCCGTAGGCGCCGCCGCTGACGTTGGCCAGGGAGCCCTCCAGGCGCACGTGTTCAAGTTGCAGCACCGAGTTGTGGGCGTGGATGGCCGCCCCGGGGGCTGCGAGGATGACGGTGTCGAAGATCTTCACGGGCTTGCAGTCGGCCACCACCAGCCCGGCGGCGCCGGAGTCCTTGGGAAGCTGGATGGTGACGCCAGAGATTTCGGTGCCCGGGCCGCCGGAAACGAAGATGGCAGCGGCGGTGGCGCCCCCGTAGCCCCCACCGGCAAAGCCAGAGGTGACGCCGGTCAGGGTGACCTTGGAGGGGCAGCGGCCGTGGATTTTCAGGGGGCGCTCGGCGAACAGGCCGCTGGGGTAGAGGCCGTCGCCCAGGTTCAGGGTGCCGCCATCGGGGACGGCGTCTGCGGCGCTGGCCAGATCGGGGTAGGGGGCCTGGGGGGAGCCGTCGGCGGCCTGGGGGTCGGCGCCGGGGAGGACGAAGACGGTGTTGGGGCCGGCCTCCAGGTTGCCGAAGGGGGAGGCGGCGCCGCAGTCGTCCAGTTCGCCGGGGGTGACGCAGCCCTCGGGGGTGGCCACCTGGGAGTCGCTGCAGTCGTTGGGGATGGGCTGGCAGCCGCCGTCGTCGGCGCGCTGGAGGCCGTCGGCGCAGGCGAGGGGGCCGGGCTGGACGCAGTCGTTGGCTTTCAAGGAGAAGAAGCCCTCGGGGCAGGTGCTCCAGGCGTTGGCCTTGCAGCCGCCGGCCTGGGTCGCGGCCCAGTCGGGGCAGGTCAGCACGCCAGCAGGCTGGCAAAGTCCGGAGACCTTCACCCGGCCCTGGGGGCAGATGCACTGGCCGCCGCCGCAGACGAAGCCCTGGGGGCAGGCCTCGGGCAGCCAGGTCTCGTCGTCGGTGCAGACCTGGACGAAGTTGACGGTGTCGCCGCATTGGCGCTCGCCAGGGGTGCAGTCGCCGGACTTGTCGCCGCCGGCGGCGCAGGCCGTGAGGGTGAGGCCGCAAAGCAGGGCCAGGGCGGCAGCGAGAGGGCTGGGGGACCAGGAAGGGATGTGCATGTTCAGGCTCCCGGGTGGAGATTGGCGGCGATTCTAGCAGAGAGCGCGCGGCTTAGGACGGGATTTTTGACACTCCCGATCGGCGGCGCATAAACGGGGGCGGAATACCGTCTCCGTGGGGGTGTAGCATGCTTGATACCGAGAAACGGCAAGAAGAACAGAGGCAGGCGCCGCCGCCTGTGAAGCGCCGCAGCGGGCCGCGAATCCTGCTGGACACGGACCGCGCCGAGGGGCCGGCCTTGCCCTTCCTGTCGCCCGAGAAGCCTCAGACCAGGATCACCGTGGACCCCAGGGGGGCGCGTCCCACCTGTCGGGCGGAGTGCGCCGGTGTGGCCAGGCCGTGTCATCACGTGTCCTGCAGCCACAACCTGTTCCTGCGCGAGGACCCCAAGACCGGTGAGCTGAAACCCCGGTACCCCGGGAAGAAGCACTCGGAGCTGAAGCACAGCTGCGCGCTGGACCTGATTGAGCGCCTCAACGCGATGAACGGTGAGGAGGTTCGGGAGATCCTGAACTGCAGCCAGGACGAGCTGCTGAGGATCCACGAGCGCGCCATGCTCAAGCTGCAGGCCGGACGGAACTGACCGTCTCAATCGAACTGGTAGTGCTTCTTGACGTGCTCTCCGGGGACCGCTCTCCGGGGACGGTCCTAACTTGCCCTCAATTCGTCCGGCGCTCTGTTACGGGGACGGTCCTAACTTGCCATCGATTCGTCGAGGTAGCCGCGTCTGGGTGGCCTTGTCCCGCCATCATTTCGGCAGAGTCGTGCGGGTGCTTGGGGTGATGTGGGCAAGTTAGGACCGTCCCCGGGGGATTGGCGCCAAGTGACTTGGGGTGTGACGGGGCAAATTAGGACCGTCCCCGACGCTGGCCGTCTCAATCGAACTGGTAGTGCTTCTTGACGGGTTTGCGCACCTTCCAGGTGCAGGTCAGGCCCTCGGGGAAGGTCACCAGATCGCCCCCGCCGAAGCGCACCGTGTCGCCGCCCTCGCAGTCCACCTCGACCTCGCCCTCCAGGAAGAAGCAGACCTCCCGGGAGTCGTAGTGCCAGGGGAACTGGGAGACCTCTTTGGTCCAGATGGGCCACTGGCGCACGCCCAGCGCATCCAACGTCTCCTTCGACGGATTCTTGACCACTTCAACTTTCTTCATGGGTTGGCTCCTTGAGCTGTCGCTTGGGGTGCGCCCTTTCGAGGCACCCGGATGGGGGCCGACTATAACGCAGGGCCGGGGTCTTGTCTTGACGGAATCGGCGCGCTGGGGTTTCATACGCGCTGCGAAGGCCCGGCCTTCTGCCACCCCCAACCGGAGTTGAATTCATGAAGGTTGCGCTGTTTGGAACCAATGGTAGCGGACGCAAGACCCTGATGACCGCCATGCAGGGTGGCAAGGTCGTCGCCCCCAGCCCGGGCAAGAAGACCACCGTGGTGGTGCCCGTGCCGGACCGCCGCGTCCTGGCCCTGTCGGGGATGTTCAACCCCAAGAAGACCACCTACGCCACCGTGGAGCTGTCCTTTGAGGACCAGCCTGGGGCGGAGCTTGCCAAGACCCTGCAGACGGTGCGCAACAACGACGTGCTGGTGCAGGTGGTGGGCGTGTTCGACAAGCCCGGCGACCCCGTCGAGCTGGTGCGCCAGGAGCTGATCCGCACCGCCTCCGAGATGGCCCTGTGCGACCTGATGGTGGTGGACAAGCGCCTGTCCGGGATGCAGAAGACCGGCACCAAGGGCGTGGAACGGGATCTGTTCGAGAAGCTGCACGCCACCCTGGACGCAGGGCAGCCCCTGTCCACCCTGACCCTCAACGACGCCGAACTGGAGGGCCTGGAGGTCTTCTCGTTCCTGACCCTCAAGAAGCTCATCACCGTGGTGAACCTGTCTGAAAACTTCGCCCCCGCAGATTACGCGGCCACCGAGGCCAAGCTGCGCGAGGGTGGCGCCAACCCCCTGCTGCTGTGCGCCTCCCTGGAGGCCGAAGTGGCGGCCCTGTCCCCGGACGAGCAGTTGGCCTTCCTGCAGGACCTGGGCATGGGCGAGCCCGCCTCCCACCGGCTGGTGAAGGGCATCTTCGCCTCCCTCAACCTCATCTCCTTCCTGACCGTGGGCCCCGACGAGGTGCGCGCCTGGCCCGTGGCCTCCGGCAGCCTGGCCCCCCGCGCCGCCGGCAAGGTCCACACGGATATCGAGCGGGGCTTCATCCGCGCCGAGGTGGTGGGCTACGACGACTTCATCGCCGCCGGCTCCATGGCCGCCGCCAAGCGCAACGGCACCTTCCGCACGGAGGGCAAGTCCTACGTGGTGAAGGACGGCGACATCATCAACTACCTCTTCAACGTCTGAGGCCCCCATGGGCGAGCTCTTCGGCGCAGGCCCCAACCCCCCCGCGACCCCCCTGGCCCAACCCCTGGCCGAGCGTATGCGACCTGGGCGCCCGGAGGAGCTTGAGGGGCAGCCCGAGTTGTGTGCGCCGGGGGCCTTTTTGGACCGCGTCTTCCGTGGGGCGCCGCTGCCGTCGGTGTTGCTGTGGGGGCCGCCGGGGAGTGGCAAGACCACCGTGGCGCGGATGCTGGCCTCGGCGGTGAAGGGGCGCTTCGTGGCGGTGTCGGCGGTGCTGGTGGGCGTCAAGGAGCTGCGCGAGATCATGGAGCAGGCCTCGCTGGAGCGGCGCCGGGGCACCATGACGGTGCTGTTCGTGGACGAGATCCATCGCTACCACAAGGGGCAGCAGGACGCCTTTCTGCCCTTCGTGGAGTCGGGCGATGTGGTGCTGGTGGGGGCCACCACGGAGAATCCCTCCTTTGAGGTCAACAAGGCGCTGCTGTCCCGCATGACGGTGCTGCGGACGCGGGCGCTGGACCAGGGCGACCTGCTGCGGGTGCTGCAGCGGGCCTGTGCGGAGCCTGCGCCGCGGGGGCTGGGGCGGGCCTTTCCCGAGGCCGTGCTGGGGCGCATCGCGGGGGTCATCAGCGGGGACGCGAGGCGGGCCCTGAATGTGCTGGAGCAGCTTGCGTTCATCTTCCCGCAGGGGGAGCCGCCGGAGGAGGCGGCCCAGCAGGAGCTGGCGCGGCTGCTGGCGGAGAATCCCTTCATCTATGACAAGTCGGGGGACCAGCATTACGACCTGATCTCGGCCTTCATCAAGAGCCTGCGGGGGTCGGACCCGGATGCGGCCATGTACTGGATGACGCGCATACTCAAGGGTGGCGAGGACCCGCTGTTCGTGGCGCGGCGCATGTTGATCTTTGCGTCGGAGGACGTGGGCAATGCGGACCCCCAGGCCCTGACCATGGCGGTGGCGGTGTACGATGCGGTGCGCTTCATCGGGCCGCCGGAGTGCCACATCAACCTGGCCCAGGGGGTCACCTACCTGGCCACGGCGCCCAAGAGCAATGCGTCCTACACGGCCCTGCGCGAGACGGAGGCCCTGGCGGAAGGGGCGCCCCAGGTGGCGGTGCCCATGCATCTGCGCAACGCGCCGACCAAGCTGATGAAGGACTTCGGGATGGGCGAGGGCTACCTGTACCCCCACGACTTCCCGGGGGCCGTGGTGGACCAGGACTTCCTGCCTCCGGAACTGGAGCACGCCGAGGCCTATCGCCCCGGGACCATGGGCTACGAGAAGAAGATTCGCGAGATGATGGAGTGGCGGCGGCAGCGGCGGGCAGAGCTTACCCGGGGGCGCCATGAGAAGAAGTGAAGATGTGGCGGCCTGGCGGGTGGCCATGGACCGACTGGTGGCGGAGAACGACACGGAGCGGCTGTG
>CAIXZC010000425.1 GCA_903923815.1 uncultured Myxococcales bacterium | reverse complement strand
CACCCCCGACACCTCCGACACCATCACCCCCGACACCTCCGACACCATCACCCCCGACACCTCCGACACCATCACCTTGGACACCAACACCGACACGGGCGGCGGCTGCCTGTCCGGCATTGACACCATCTGACCCGGGAGGGGCCGTGCGCTGCAAACTCCTGCTGCTGTTGTTGCTGCTGCTGCCTGGCCCCCTGGCCGCCCAGTCCGTCGCCCAGGCCAAGGCCGCCTTGCAGGCCAAGCCGGATTCCCTGGAACTGTCCCTCGTCCTGGCCCGCGCCTACGTGCAGGAGGCCAACGAGCTGTGGGCCCTGCGGACCCTGGGGACCCTGTCGGTGGCCCGGCCCCAGGACTGTCAGCCCCGCCTTTGGCTGGCCTGGTTGCAGCTTCGGCAGGGGGCGCTGGCGGATGCCCAGACCACCCTGACCACGGCCTGCCCCGGGGGGCCCGAGGAGGCCCGCCGGGCCCTGCTGACGGCCATGGTCTTGCAGGGGCTGGGCAAGCGCCTGGAGTCCCGCGAGGCGGTCCAACTTGCCCGCGCCCAGAGTCACCTGTTTCCAGAAGACCGCCGGGCGCTGCTGGACTTCCAGCCCCGGGCCGACGGCGGCTACCTGCACCCCATCTCGGGCCGCCTGGAGTTGGTGGCCGGCTACAGCACCAACGCCGCTGCGGGCTCACCGACGGAGGCCGCCTCCGCGGGGGACCAGGGCAGCCCCCTGGCCCAGGTCAACGCGCTGCTGCGCTTTGTGGCCCCCACGGGGCGGCTGGCCCGGCCCATGCTGGATCTGGAACTGCGCTCCCTGGGCTTTTCCGACCGCGTGGGGCAAGAGCTCTCCTACCTGCTGTTCAGCCCCCGGCCCGGGGTGCACTTCGGTGATGACGGCGTCACGGGCCTGCTGGCCTACCGCTTCGAGGGTCTGGTCCTGGCGGGCGGCGACCGCTACGGGGCGGGACCCATGCTGTTCTACAACGGGCATCGCCTGGAGGGCGAGCTGAACCCTCTGCCCGGGCTGACCCTCTTCTCCGGGGTTGGCCAGCGCGCCTTTCGCAACAGCGGCCGTAGTCGCAGCGAGCTGGATGGCGGCGTTGGGGGCGGGCTGCCCCTGGGTCGGGATCTGCGGCTGCTGGGGGCCCTGACGGGGCGCTACCACAGCGCCACCCAGGACGCCTGGAACCTGCACGGCACGTCCCTGCTGTTGTCCACCGAGAACCGCCTCCCCCGGGGCTTCGCCGCCCGCCTGGGCCTGCTGGGCAGTTGGGACCGCTACCCCGACTCCCGGGGCTACTTCGATCCCGCCCACCCGGGGCGTTCTCGCGAGGAGCTTCTTGGGCGCCTCTCCCTCAGCCTGTTTTCGCCCGTCTGGCAGGGCTTGAAGGGCGGTCTCACCTGGGAGTACGGCCACCGGGACAGCAGCGCCGACCCCTACGACTACCAGGAACACCGCCTGCTGGCTCGCCTCGTCTGGGCCTTCCAGGCGGACCCCTTCCTGCCACCCGAGCGCAGCCCCAGGGGCCACGTGCGCCTGCCCTTCGAGGCCGGTGGCGCCGCCTTTGAAGAGCGCATCCAGGACCTGCTGCGCCAGGACGAGGCGGTCCAAAGGAGTTCCTCATGCGTGGAGTGAGGCCCATCCTTCGGGACGCCACCCTGGTGGTGGCCCTGTCCCTGCTTGCGGCGGTGGTGCTGAACCTGCTGCGCACCCAGCCCCTGCCCTGGTACCAGACCGAGGCCCACCAGATCATGGTGCCCTGCCCCGAAACCCTGGGTGAGGCCCGGGCCGTGCCCGCTGCCGACCTGCCCCAAGACGATCCCCGGTTGCTGCTGCTGGATGCGCGGTCCCAAAGCGAGTTCGACGCCTGGCACCCCGCGGGCGCCATCCTGGCCACCTATGACTGGCTGGAGCCCGTGGCCCCCCAGTTGATCAAGAACGCCGCTGCTTCGGGGGCGCGGGAGGTGGTGGTGCTTGGGGACGGAGGCGACCCCGACTGCGGCGAACTTTTGGCCCGCGAATTGGCCGGCAAGGGCCTCAAGAACGTGGGCTTCGTGGTGGGTGGCGCCGCCGCCCTGCGCTCCGCCAGGGAAGGGGGTGCCAGATGATCTTGGCCCTTCGCCGCTGGCCCCCCATGTCCCTTCTTGCCCTGCCCGCCCGGGTCTACCTTGCGGTGGTCTTTCTGCTGGCCTGCTGGCACAAACTGCTGGACCCCGCGTCCTTCGCGCTGGACATCGCCACCTACCAGATTCTTCCCACCGTGCTGGTGAATCCCATGGCACTCCTGCTGCCCTGGGTGGAGTTGCTGGCTGGGCTCATGCTGCTGCTGGCCTTCCGCACCCGGGCTGCGGCCCTGCTGATCGCCGGAATGATGTTCATGTTCACCGTGGCCATCACCATCGCCGTGATCCGGGGCCTGGAGATGTCCTGCGGCTGCTTCGCCTCCCAGGGCCTGGTGGAGGACCCCATCTCCTGGTTCACGGTCCTGCGGGACCTGAGCTGGCTGGCCCTGGCCCTCTTTGTGCTGTTCCTGGATCGCCGCCCCCTGGGCCTGGACACCTGGCTTGCCGCCAGGAAGGGAGAGTCAACCCCATGAGACCCCTCACCGCCTTCGCTGGCCTCCTTCCCCTCCTCACGCTCCTCACCCTGCCAAGCCCTGGACGCGCCCAGCCCTTGGCCTTTGACTGCCAGCACCTGACGCCCCCCCAGGAGACCCTGCGGGCCAGCCTGTTTGCCTCCATGCACCCCTACGACGTGTGCGATGACACCTTCCAAAGCTGTCTGGCCCAGCCCTCCCCGGCCCCGCTGGTGAAGCGCCACGCCGCGGACCTGTGTCGCCTCATCAAGGAGGGCAAGGACGCCGCGGAGGTCCAGCGCCTGTACTCCAAGCGAGCCCTGACCATGCTGCCCGGTGGCCCCAGGGTTGACATTCCTGTGGAGCCCATGACCCTGGCGGGGGACCCGGCGGCCTCCGTCACCGTGGCGATCTACGCCTGCGTTCGCTGTCCCTTTTGCAGCGTCATGCTGCCGCTGCTGTACCAGGAGGTCACGGCGGGCAGCCTGAAGGGCAAGGTGAAGCTGCACTACCGCGCCTTCCCGCTGAAGGACCATGAGGGCTCGGCGGAGGGTGGGCTGGCGGTGCTGGCGGCGGGGCGTCAGGGGAAGTTCTGGCCCATGCTGCTGAAGCTGTACGCGGGCTTTGCGGACTTCAAGGTGGAGGACCTGCCAAAGGTGGCCACCGAACTGGGTCTGGACGCGGCGCGCTTCCAGGCGGACCGGGCCTCCGACGACGTCAAAAAGCTGCTGGTTGCCACCAAGCAGGAGGGCTTCCGCAACAAGGTGGTGTCCACGCCCACCCTGTTCATCGACGGGCGCCGCTACCAGTACGAGAACCGCTTTGATGTGGTCTTGGATGTGCTGCAGGAGGCCGCAGCGGCCGCTACTCCGAACCCCTGATCCGGCGCACGGCCGGACCCACAATAGCTACTCGACGGTGTAGCTGAGCTTGAGGACGAACTCGCCCTTGTCGTTGGCCGTCTTGCCGTCCACGACCAGCCAGTACTGGCCGGCGCTGGGCCAGGTGAAGCTCATGGTCTTCAAGGGGACGCAGGTGACGTAGTTGTCGCTGCACGAGGAGTTGGACAGGTACATGACGGGGTTCCAGTCGGCCTCCAACGTGGCCTGCAACATGGAGGCGCCCGTGGGCAGGGTGAAGGTGTAGGTCAGGTCCACGCCCGTGGCGCCGCCGCAGCTTCCAAAGTAATTGGCGGTGGAGAAGAGGCTGACGCCGTAGACCTCGGCCTTGCCGGTGGCGTCGAATTTGAGCTCCACGGGGGCGGCGCAGGTGTCGTTGGCGGGGGGCGCGGGGGGCGTGGCGGTGACCTCCAGGACGAAGTCGCCCTTCTGGGTGTTGCCGTCGCTGTCCACGAACAGGTAGTAGGTGCCGGTCTTCAGATCGGGGGTCTCCAGGGTGGCGCCGCCGCAGGCCACGCTCGAGCCGGCGCTGCAGTCGCCCTTGCGCAGGTAGATGCGGGGCTCAAAGGGAGCGGTGACCTTGATGGCCAGCTTGCGCCAGTCCGTCAGGACGATCTTGTAGACCAGATCGGGGCCGCCGCTGCCGCCGCAGAGGGGCTGCACGAAGTCGTCCGCGGCCTTGGTGGAGCCCATGGCGTCCTCCGTGCTGCCGGAGACCTTGACGTAGCCGCTGCTGAGGTCCAACTCCTGGGGCAGGGCGCAGGTGTCGTTGTCCGGGGCCTTGGCCTCGGTGAAGGGGAAGACCAGGTAGGTGTAGAGGCGCAGGATGCCCCCGGCGCCGCCGGTTTCGCGCAGCTCCAGGCTGTGCTCGCCCAGGGTCCAGTTGCCCGCGGCGCTGAGGTCCAGGCGGCCTGAGGACCAGGCGTCCAGGCCGGTGACGCCCCAGGTGGAGGTGGTGGCGTCCCAGTGGGGGCTGCCCTTGCCATTCTGGTTGCCAACCTTGCTGGTGACGTCCTGGCCATCCAGCCAGATCTGAACGCCCTTGGGGTAGCTTTCGGAGAGGATGCCGGCGACGGGCTTGCCGGTGATCAGCCAGCCCTCGCCGCCGGCGCCGCCATAGCTGTAACCCAGGCCGCCGTTGAGGGCGATGGTGCCCTGGTTGGTCAGCGTGTTGGCGAAGAGGGCCACGGTGCCGCCGGCGCCACCGCCGATGTTGCCCGCCGAGCCCGCCGCGCCCTGGGCGGTGATGACCGCGCCGGACTCGATGACGATGAGGTCCGCGCCCAGCACCACGATGCCGCCGCCGAAGCTGTTGCCGGCGGTGTGGGTGTGACCCGAGCTGCCCCCCGCGCCGCCGAAGGTAAGCAGGCTGGTGCTGCCCTGGGCATTGCCTCCAAGGCCGTAGCCGCCACCGCAGGCATCGGTGCCGTTCTGGCCCGCCGTCCGGTTGCCGCCACCGCCGGCGCCGCAGGAGGAGTTGCTGGAGGCGCCGCCACCAGAGCAGTTGGGGCTGGTGATGGTGCTGCCGACACTGGGCTGGATGTTGCACTGGCTGTCGCCCTGGGTGTAGTTGGACCCGACGGGGTGGCTGAAGCCCATGCCGTCAGCCTCGATGCGACCGCCGTTGCGGACGGTGATCTTGACGGCGCGCACGAAGACGATGCCGCCCTTGCCGCCGTCGCCGTCCAGGCCCACCGAAGGGGCAAGGACGCCGCCGTTGGCGACCTCCACGGTGTCGTAGGTGGCGGCCACCACGGCCTGGGCGCGGCTGTAGGCCAGGCCAGTGTCGGTCTTGTAGCTGTTCTTGAGGGGCGTGGTCAGCTTGACGGTGGTGCCGTCCACGCGCTGCACGGTGGCCAGTTCCCAGACGCCGGCGTTGGTGCCGTTGCCGTTGTTGCCCACGGTCTGGTACAGCAGGATGTGGGCGCCCGCGCCGAAGACGCTGGGCTCGGCCACCTGGATGCTGTCGGCGCCGGCGGTGCCGTTCACGCCGCTGGAGTAGGCGTTGGGGGTCATGCGGGAGCTGACCGTCAGGCTGGAGTTGGTCTCAGGGGCGGTGCCCTGCTCGCCGTAGATGAAGGCGAAGACCTTGGGGGTTCGCGGGCTGATCAGGTGGATGTACTCCAGCAGCTTGCTGTTGCCCTTGACCTCTTGAATGGTGTTGTGGGCCATGATGGAGCCCGCGCCCTCGTTGACCTTGCCGGGGTCGTTGGCCTCCAGGGTGGCAAGGCGCGCTTCGGCGCTGCCCAGACGGTCGTCGGCGTCGGCGACCCCGGCGGCCAGGGCTTCCACGGCCTGCCCAACGGTGGCGGCACCCAGGCCCGCCACGCCGTCGTCGAAGGACACGTTGCCCGCGTCCAGCACGCCCTCGGCCAGGCTGCCCAGGGTCACGCAGTCGGTGCATTCCAGGGACAGGGCCTTGAGGGCTGCGCCACCCTTGGCGGCGGCGGCGGCGTAGGTGAAGGCCACGTCGGAATCATCCACGCAGCCGTCACAGGCCAGATCGGAGGCGTCCCCCAGGCTGACCCAGGCGTCCGTGCCATAGACCTTGAGGACGTTCTCGTCCGTGTCGTACCAGAGTTGGCCGGGTAGGGGGGCCTGGGGGGCCTCGCCGGCGGAGGCGTTCTGGATGACCACGTTCAACAACTGGTTGGCGCCCAGGTCCAGGTCGCCCGTGGCCACGACGGAGCCGTCGGCCATCAGGAAGAGGCCACTGGCGGCGGCGGCCTCGGCGGTCAGCAGACCCTCGGGCTTGCCCGTGATCTCGTCCCAGGAGGAGGCGCCGCCGGGGAGGTAGCCGTTGGCCTCCAGGTAGGTGGCCACCTGGGCGTCGCCATAGGCCTGGACCCCAAGGGCGGCAAGCTGGGCGGCCAGATCATCGGGGCTGACGCAAAGCTGGGGCAGGGCCGCCAACGTGACGTAGGCCTGGGGGGAGGCGCCGCCAAAGGACAGGGCGTTGTCGGCCTGCTTGCACTGGCCGGCGCTGGCGGTCCAAAGGGCGTAGGGGTGGCTGACCACCCGCTGGCGGGGCTGCAAGGTGATGCCCTGGCCGCCCTTGGGGGCGACGCTGAGTTCCAGCCAGGCCTCGCCGCTTTCAAAGGCCGCGGGGTTGATGGGGTTGTCGGCCTTGCCGCCCAGGATGGCGGAGAAGACGCCCACCTCGGTCTTCACATCCTTGGATTCGGTGAAGAAGGGCGCGCCGCCGGAGGTCTGCGTGTAGAACTTGAAGGCGATGGTCCAGTCCCCCTCAACGGGCGTGCCGTCCACGTCCGTCAGGTACCCCTGATAATGAAGGTAGGCCGGGGGCGTGCCCGCCAGCGAAACAGAGGACCACACCAGAAGGGAAAGGACGACAAGCAACCTTGACATGCCAGACCTCCACAACCAAAAAGTGTCCGCAGGATCGCAAATGCCGCCAAGAAAGGCAAGCGCGCGCAGTGGGGTCGGTTCCTTCCACGCGCAGTGGGGTCAGTTCCTTCCAGGTTCGAGGTGACGGGCAGCGGTAGGCAGCGAAACTGCCTTCGGGCCGGGGCGCAGACTGGCCGCCCCAATCCTAGCCGCGCACGCAGTAAGCGGATCGCCTCGACACCCCTCATCCAGCGCTTCGCGCCACCTTCCCCCGGGTCGGGTGAAGGGATTTCCCCGAAACCGGTCTGCTTCGATATTTAACACGTAGGTCAAACTGGCTGGGAAGACAAAATGTCCTGTTGACACCATAACGCACAAAAGGACATATTGAGCACGGAGCGGGAAATGCCTTTTGAACTGGATCTCCCGGATCGGCTGAAACAGGAAGGCTGGAAGGTGAAGATCAGGGACAAAGAACGTCTTGAGCCGCCACACGCGACGGTCCTGCGAGGCCCAGTCCACTGGAGGCTGGATCTTCGCACCGGCGGGTTGATGTCTCCACCCGGGGGAACCTGGCGAGATTTGCCGGAGGATCTGCGAGCCCAGTTGATCAGCCATCGGCTCGTGCTGATACGCGCGTGGGACCGGATGTATCCGAGCAACCCGGTTGGAGGGAGCTATGACTGAGGATCTGCACCTGGTGGTTTCAGACCCTGGAACCGGGCTGAGATTGTCGGCGCAATTGGGCCATATCGGAGGGTTTCGCCAGGTCTTCCGACATGGCAGTCGTGCGTCGGTCTTGAAGGCCGTGTCCGCCGATCGGGGCACCGGGCTTTGGGTGCTTGCTGGGAGTGAGTCCCTCAATTGGCTGCTGGCTGCCCTGGGTGCATCACCCAGGCGTCTTGGCCGAGTGTTGCTTCTGGACGGCCCGGAGCCCGCAGCCCTTGCGCCTCTTGGACAGAGCTTCAAACAGGTGGTTCCCAGGCCTGCCTTCCTGCTGCCAAGGGACCAGCTTCTGGGGGTGCTTGCCCATCCCCAACGGGCGGATCTGTGTCTTGGTGGAACGGTGCTTCTGGAGGCCGGGCTGCTGTACCTGCTGCGGGGCGACCTTTCGGGCCTGTTGGTTCCCCTGGCGGACTTCGCCCCAGGACCGGGCAGCCCCAAGCCGAACTTCAAGCGCTTCTCCGTGACGGACCACGGCCAGACGCTGGTCCTTGGCAGGTTCGAGGCCGCCTTCGAGGCCGTGTTGTATGAACACGACAGGCGGTTTCGCCGCCGATTGCGGGCCAGGATGAGCGCCGCCGACCGAAGCCTTGGGGCCTCCCTGCGGCGCCTGCGCAAGCAAAAGGGGCTGCGGCTCCAGGACTTCGGCCCCTTGGAAAAATCCCTCGCACGGATCGAGCGCGGTCAGGTCACCCGCCCCAGGCGCAGCACCCTCGACCCCATCGCCCAAAGGCTTGGCTGCAGCGTGGAGGAGCTTGGAAGCTACTGAAACGCGGCGCCTTTCCTCGTTCAGGCGCACCTCTTGGTTACTGCTCTTTGTCCGTCTTGTCTGCCGGTGCGGCGGGCAACTGCAGTTCCAGCGCCAGGTCGTCGCCTTCCCGGACCTCAAAGACCACGGCGGCCTCGGATTTGGTGCCATCAAAACCGTGAGCCTTCATTGAGTAGGT
>CAIXZC010000424.1 GCA_903923815.1 uncultured Myxococcales bacterium | reverse complement strand
TGGACCTGTACGACCAGATGGACGCCCACAAGTGGCAGATGGAGTGGGTGGCCCAGACCGCCCGCTTCTATCAGGCCCGGTGGGAACTGGCCCAGCGCGGCCCCGCCTGGTACGCCTGGCGGGTGGGCGCCAGCGCCGTCATCTTCCTGGCGGCCCTCTTCCTGTCCTTCATGCTGGGCAAGGCCACCATGCGCCCCCTGCGCGCCCGCACCGACCCGCCCCGCTGGCTGCGCAACCTCATGTTCCAGGTCTTCGCCGGGGGCCTGCTGCTGCTGTGGGCCGCCGCCATCGCCGCCACCTTCACCAACATCTGGGGCACGGTCCTGGGCTTCGACGGCATCAGCACCGTCTTCTCCGCCACCCTCTTCACCATCGGGGACTCCGCGGTGTCCCTCATCAGCATCGCCCAGCTCCTGGGCATCATCGTCCTGACCCTGCTGGTGAACCGCCTCCTGCTGCACTTCATCAGTCGCTGGATCTTCCCCTACTTCGCCTGGGATCTGGGCGTCCAGCACGCCTTCCTGGCGGTCCTCAAGTACCTGGTCATCTTCGCCGGCGTGGCCCTGGGCCTGGAACTGGTTGGCATCGGCCTGGGGGCCCTGACGCTCTTTGCCGGCGTCGTCGGCATAGGCATCGGCTTTGGCCTGCAGACCATCGCCAACAACTTCATCTCGGGCCTCATCATCCTGTTTGAGCGCCCCATCAAGAAGGGCGACTTCGTGGACGCCGGCGGCCTCCAGGGGCAGGTCCAGGAGATCCGCGCCCGGGCCACCACCATCGTCACCCGGGACCAGGTCAGCGTCATCGTCCCCAACAGCGAGTTCATGGCCGCCAAGGTCATCAACTGGAGCCACGGCAGCGAGCTGGTCCGCATCCACGTCCCCGTGGGCGTAGCCTATGGCAGCGACGTCAAGCAGGTGGTGCGCATCCTCACGGACGCCGGCAAGGGCGAGGAGATGGTGCTCAAGGACCCGCCCCCCAAGGTCTGGTTCGCGGCCTTCGGGGACAGCTCCCTGAACTTCGAGTTATTGGTCTGGACGCGTCACGTGGAGGGTCAGCGGGAGATCATCAGCCGCCTCAACTACGCCATCGACGAGGCCTTCCGCCGGGAGGGAGTGGAGGTACCCTTCCCCCAGCGCGACCTGCACATCAAGTCAATGCCCGAGGGCTTCACAAAATCCTAGCCGCGCACGCAGTAAGCGGATCCGGTCGTCCCTCAACGCAGCCCTACTTCCCACCCTTGCAGTGCCGCACCCGCGCCTGGATCTCCGCTGTCAGCAGTTCGTCCCCTCGGTGCGCGGCATTCAGGCCACTGTACTCCTCGGGGCCAAAGCCCTTCTCCGCCAGCAGCCGCTCCAGCAGGCGCCCCACGCCGGCCACGTCCCCCTTGGCCTCCAGCGCACCCTTTTCACAATCAAAGGCGGCCCGCAGCTCCACCCAGTAGCGAGTGCTCTGGTTCTGTAGCCGCCGGCCCAGGGTATCCAGGTCCGCTTGGGTGGGCTCCCGCCCCGCGATCGTAGCCCCGGACACCCGCCCCAACAGGACCCCGTCGGGTACCTGAATGGCTGCCTGCTGCACGGCTGGTGCAACCACCGGCGCGGCCTCTTCGGGGGTCGTCCCGCCAAACAGCAGCCAGCCCGCCGCCGCCAGGGCTCCCAGCACCAGCCCCGCCCACATCGCCAAAGGCAGCAGCCCCGACGCCGCGGGCCTGGCGCGCAGCTCCTTGTTCACCACCACCCGGGGCTCGGAGGCCATGGTGGGGGCGTCCTCCCGGGACGGCTCCCGCGCCTCCTGCGGGGCCCCCTCCCGGGGTAGCGGCGTGGCCCCCCCGGCTCCCCCCCGACCCGTGGTGGCCATCAGCCCCTCCCGGGCCCTGGTGCGCGCCCCCTCCTGGTCCTTGGGTACCTCCAGCCGCGCCGCCTCCAGGCCCAGCCCCCGCAGGGCTGCCCCCAACTCTTCCATGCTGGCGTAGCGATCCTCCCGCCGCTTGGCCATGGCCTTGGCGATGACCAACTGCAGGCCCATGGGCACGTCGGGGTTCAAGGTGCGCAGGGGCAGGGGGTTGGCCATCAAGACCTTGCTGATGATCCCGTGCAGCGTGTCCGCCCCGAAGGGCGTCTGCCCCGCCAGCATCCGGTAGGACATGACCCCCAGGGACCACTGGTCCGCCCGGGCGTCAATGGCGGCCGCATCCTCGAACTGCTCCGGCGCCATGTACTGGGGCGTGCCCAGCACCGTGCCCGCCGCGGTCTCATGGGACTTGAGCTGGGAATCCGTCACCTTGGCAATGCCAAAATCCATGATCTTGGGCCGCAGGGTCCCGTTGTCGTTGCTGAGGAAAACGTTGCCGGGCTTCAGGTCCCGGTGCACCACCCCCAGGGAGTGGGCAAAGGCCAGGGCCTCCACCAGGGGCAGCACCACCCCCAGATACTGCTCCGGGGTGACGTGCCCGCCGTGGGCCGCCAACCAGTCGTCCAGGGACAGGCCCTCCAGGAACTCCATCACGATGGCCGCGCAGCACTCCTCGTCCACGATGTCGCTGACCTGCACAATGCCCGGATGCTTGAGGTTGGCCTGGATGCGGGCCTCGTCCAGGAAGCGCTGGCGCACCACCCGGTTCCCCTGGTGGTCCTCCGTCAGCAGCTTGATGGCCACCGTGTTCCCCAGGCGCAGGTGATGCCCCCGGTAGACCTTGGCCATGCCCCCGCGGCCAATCAGCGCGTCGGCTTCATATCGTGACAGCACGGGCAGTTGGTCGTCCATGTCGGTCCCTTTCAGTCCCATGGGAAGGAAAACTCCAGCCCCAGCTCCCGCCGCAGCTCTTCCATCTCCTGCTTCACCGACGGCAGCACGGGGATGCCCTCCGCCAGCCGCCGCTGCAGCTCCAGGTATTCCTTCTCGCCGGCGGTGTAGATGCGATTATGCCCGGGTGCCTTTCGGGAGGCCCGCAGCTCGCGCAGGATGGCCCCCGCCGTGGCCTTGAAGGCGTCCACCTCGGTGAAGGCCGCCACGTCCATGGCCAGGAAGAAGTGCCCCAGGCGGTTGGGCGCGGGCTTGCCGTCCTCCACCCCCAGCAGGCCCCACAGGAAGGCCCCCTGGCTGAAGGCCGCGGACAGCAGCTCCACCACCGTCGCATAGCCGTAGCCCTTGTAGCCACCGCCCTTCTCGCCGGCGCCCCCCAGCGGCAGCAGCGCCGCCCGCCCGGCCCCCAGGTCCGCCAGCACCCCGGCGGCGTCCGTCCGGCAGTGGCCCTCTTCATCCATGACCCAGCACTCGGGCATGGGCCGCCCCTTGCGCGCGTACAGCTCCACCTTGCCCCGCTGGGCGATGGAGGTGGCGCAGTCCAGCATGAAGGGGAACTCCTCGTCCGTGGGGATGCCGAAGGTCAAGGGGTTGGTGCCCAGCATGGGCTGCGTCCCGAAGGTGGGCGCAATGGCCGGCCGCGCGTTGCTGCCGCACAGCCCCACCATCCCCGCCGCCGCCGCCATCCCCGCGTAGTACCCCGCGATGCCAAAGTGGGTGGAGTTCTTAACCACCACCATCCCCATCCCGAACTTCCGCGCCTTCTCGATGGCCAGCCCCATGGCCTGACTGGCGATGACCATGCCCATGCCGTGGTGCCCGTCCAGCACCGCCGTGGTGGGCCCCTCCCGCAGCACCTCTACCTTCGTCACCGCCTGCTGCACCCCCTGGCGCAGCCGCGTCACATAGATGGGCTTGAGCCGCGACACCCCATGGCTGTCAATGCCCCGCAGGTCCGCCGCCAGCAGCACCTCGGCGCACACCTTCGCGTCCGCCTCCGGTACCCCCAGGCGCCCCAGGACCACCTCCATGAAGCGCCCCAGCTCTCCAGCCTCCATGCGTACTTCCGACATGCCGACCTCCCATCCCAAATTGGCGCTCCAGGGTCTTGAAGCTAACCCCGCGGGCCTCGGATTTCAACCAAGGCCTCAGGTTGAGGCCGCCTTTTTCTGGGGGCTGGGCAGGGGATGCACCGAGAAGCCCATCCCAAGGGCCCGGATGATGGCCTGGATGCTGCTCCAGGTCGGGTTGCCCGAACCCGACAGTATCCGGTAGAGGTGTTGCCGGTTCAGGCCACTCTTCCTGGCCAGGGCGCCAACCCCCCCCTGGGCCTCGACCAGCCGCCCCAGAGCCAGCAGAAAGGCCTGGGTCTGACCGTCCTCGCCGTACTCCAGGAGGGCCGCCTCAAGGTAAGCCGCAGCCGCCACCGGATCCGTCAGCCATTGTTCGACGTAGGAATCCCAAGTCTTCATCTGTGCCTCACTCAGCTCCCCAGCGGTGTCCCGGCTGGCCAGTGGGGCCGCCCGCTGCGGCTGGCCCCGACCAGAGGCCCAACTGTAGCTTTGAAGCGACAAGGCGTCAACGAGTGTCTTGCCCCCCGCCTTTCCCCGCAGCCTTCCGCTCCCTGACCGCGCGCGTCTTCCCCACGAAGCCAGCAGCACCCGTTCCTGTTGCGTCATCCTCTGCCTCCCCTCGCGCCTTGGTGTCCTCCTTTCTTGTTTCGATCGACCGCACCAAACGGGAAGCACTTTGGGCGCTTGCCATCCCGGCGCCGCCCAAATAAACTCC
>CAIXZC010000423.1 GCA_903923815.1 uncultured Myxococcales bacterium | reverse complement strand
CTCGTCCAGGTGGCCCAGGTCGGCGGCGGGGTTGACCTGGATCTCAAGCTGCTTGCCCGTGGGGTTCACAGTGCCCGAGACCAGGCGCCCGACGTTCAGGCCCTTGGGATAGATCTGTTCGTGGCCGGTGGTGACCAACAGGTCGTCGGCCTGCAACTCGACGCGCTGGAATGGAAACTGGAAGGTGGCCGAATAGGACATGCCGTCGCCGTTGCCCACGAGGGTGCCGGTGACCTCCTTGCCGGCCACGGTGGCGGACAGGCGCGAGCGGGAGTCGGTGATGAGCATGACGTCGCAGTAGGAGCCGGTGACGCGCTCTACCTTGCCGACGATGCCCTGATGGGTCACCACGGGCATCCCCGAACGGACCCTGTCCTCCACGCCCCGGTCCAGCACCACGCGCAGGACCCGGTACCAGGGAGAGGTGTCCCGGGCGATTACGCGGGCGGTGATGGTCTGCATCTCGTCGCGGCTCTTCTTGAAGTCCAAAAGGCGCTGGAGGCGCAGGTTCTCGTCCACGGATTCCTGGCAGCGGCCCACCTGGTCCAGCAACTCCCGGCGCTCGACCCGCAGCTCCTCGTTCTGCTCCTCGACCTTCACCAGGTAGATGTAGGCCCGCCAGATGGAGGTGACCTCGTCCAGCGTGGTGGCCACGGTGGTCTGGCCGGGCAGGGCCAGCTTGGTCATGGCCTCGGAAAGGATGGTGTCCCTACCGCCCGTGCGCCCGTGCAGATACATGAGGGCCAGGGGCAGGATCAGCAGGGCTGCGAAGAGGATGGGAAGCAGGAGCCGGTTTTTCTGTCGTGCCATGGGGTCAGCTTGGAATGGCTACATCGCTGAGGAGATCCAGCTCGTCCAGGGCGCGGCCTGCGCCAAGCACCACGGCGCTGATGGGATCGTCAGCCACTGCCACAGGGAGCCCGGTCTCAGAGCGGATGAGGCGGTCCAGACCACGAAGCAAGGCGCCGCCACCGGTCAGCACGATGCCCTTGTCCACGATGTCGGCGGAGAGCTCGGGAGGCGTACCCTCCAGGGCGTTACGGATGGCATCCACGATGCCCGAGACGGGATCGGCCAGGGCATCCCGGACCTCGTCCGAGTTGACCACGGCGCTGCGGGGCACGCCTGCCACCAGGTCCCGGCCCTTGACCTCCATGGTCATGACCTCGTCGTCGGGGGAGGCCGAGCCGATCTGGCACTTGATGGCCTCGGCGCTGCGTTCGCCGATCAGCAGGTTATATTTGCGCTTCATGTGCTGGATGATGGCCTCGTCCATCTTGTCGCCGCCGATCTTGACGGACTTGGAGTAGACGATGCCGGCCAGGGAGATGACGGCCACCTCGGTGGTGCCGCCGCCAATGTCCACCACCATATTGCCCGTGGGCTCGGTGATGGGAAGCCCTGCGCCAATGGCCGCGGCCATGGGCTCTTCAATGAGGTAGACCTCGCGGGCGCCGGCGGACTCGGCGGACTCTTTCACTGCGCGCTTCTCGACCTCGGTGACGCCGAAGGGCACACAGATGATGATCCGGGGACGCACCAGGGTCTTGTGGTTGTGGGCGCGGTTGATGAAGTACCGCAGCATGGCCTCGGTCACCTCGAAGTCGGCGATGACGCCGTCCTTCATGGGGCGGATGGCCACGATGTTGCCCGGGGTCTTGCCCAGCATCTCCTTGGCGTCCCGGCCAACGGCCAGCACCTTCTTGGAGCCCCGGACGTCCCGCTGGACGGCCACCACCGAGGGCTCGCAGGACACGATGCCGCGGCCCTTCACGTAGATCTTGGTGTTCGCAGTGCCAAGATCGATGGCGAGGTCGTTGGAGAACATTCCGTAGAGCCAATTGAGCAACGCAAACTCCTGGTGCCGGATAAGCGGGCAGGCGTGGATTCACGGCAACCCGGGCCGCATTTAAATACCAGAGTGCCCCCCCCCCGGCAAGAAAGATCTTCGGCGCCTTTTCCCGGTTGCATTCCCAGAACATCTCACCTAACATCCCGCACCCGAGGCTGGGCTCAAACGGTGTCCAGCCAACAGAAAACACTGGGCGTTTTTTTTTGACCCAAAGGGGGCAGCGACATGCTCGGAGAAATGCGGCGGCACTCCAAGTCCGCAATCATCTACTTCCTGTTCGCCATCATCATCATCGTGTTCGTGTTCACGTTCAACACGGGCGCCGGAATGGGCGGGGGCGGGTGCAGCGGCACCGAGACTCCTTCCTTTGCCGAGGTGGCTGGCCAGGAGCTGACCCGTGACAGCATGATCACCGGTATGCGCATGTTGCCCACCATCATGTCCAGCAACGAGGGCTTCGGCCTGCTGATGGGCATGGGCGTGGACATGATGTCCCTCTTCTCCGCCGATCCCGTCCGCCTGGGTCCCGAGCAGGCCCGCGCCGCCCTGGACACCCTGATTGG
>CAIXZC010000422.1 GCA_903923815.1 uncultured Myxococcales bacterium | reverse complement strand
GTTCTGGGGCCCAGGTGGCGCAAATGGGCACGGCCATTCTGGTTTGTTCTCCGGTTGTACCAATCGGTTTAGAACAATGAACGCGGCCTGGGTAGAGGCCGCGCCAAGGCCAGCCGGTAGATTTCCCTATTTGGGTGGTAGTTCCCATAGGACTTCTTGTTCTCCGGGCGCTAGCATCCCCGCCCGTGGAGAGACCCCTGCGGTGTCCGAATTCCCGCACAAGTTTACGGCGCCCCAGGGGCCCCTCCCGCCGGCCTGTTGTCCCAATGCCAGGTTGTGCGCCCCGCCCCTGGACAATCTGCTTGCCTCTACCCACCACCGGTAGAGAATGAACGCCTGATTCGAATACTTGGAGGTGCCCCATGAGACTGCTTGGGTTGGTGCTGGTGCTTTGTGTCGGGATGGCCTGGGCCTGTGGCAGCGACGGAGGCGGCGGGCCGACGGCCAAGGGGCCCATGGTCATCAACCCTACGACCGCCAAGTGGACCTTCAATGACGCGGCCTCGGGGAAGACCGTCACGGGCGGCATCGTCGGCACGGTCACCGCCTTCGGCAAGGAGTTCACGCGCTATCAGGTGGGCGCCACGGCGGCGGGCTCCTTCAGGGGCATCCAGGCGGACATCAACTGGAACCAGGACTACTGCGAGGCGGTGGCCCTGGTGGTCCCCCACGCCAAGGGGCTGACGGCCCCCGGCGTGAACGTCCTGGAGGTCCAGGGCGACGCTCCCCTCATCATTGATCTGAACCCGCCCCTGGGTGTCCCCCAGGTGGTCACGGTGCCCGCCACGGTGTCCTTCTTTGGGGCCCCCGGCACCCACATCGAGGCCGAGGCCACCTACACCCTGGTCAACGACGACGCCACCCTCGAGACTCCCATGGGCACCCTCAGCGGCGTGAAGATCTTCGAGGGCTCGGGCACCGTCCTGGGCACCTTCATCGAGGGCTCCGTGTGGTACCACCCGACCTACGGCGTCGTGGGTGGCGACACCGACTTTCCGCCCCCCGCGGGCCTGAACGCCGCCCTCACCGAGTTCAACGATCCGGGCGATCCCACCTCCACCACCGGCGTCACCCAGACCGTCAAGGCCATCTCCGCGTCGAATCCAGTCTTCGAGCTGGACACCTACGACATCGCCAGCCAGTTTGACGCCGACAAGAACCAGCACGCCAAGATGCTGTTGGAGCTGCGCTGGGCCGACGAGGCCCTGGCCAAGGACCCCAACGCCCGCCCCGGCGCCATCGTGGAGTTCGGCACCGTCTGGGGCATCTACGACTACGCGCTGGTGGCCTCGCCCGTCTCCTTCCTGCACCCCGAGGAGAACGGCAAGGGCTACACCTTCTGGATCGCCTACGTGAATCAGGCCGCCAAGAACGAGTCGACCAACGGCATCAGCTACCACATCCGGGTCAGCGGCGGCGAGATGCTGGCCAGCCCCTTGCAGGTCAGCGGCCGCATCATCTACAAGCGCTGGAAGCCCTGAGCAGCTACTCCCAATACGCCTCTTTGCCCTGTTTGACGCAGCGGAAGCCCTGGTCGGCGTAGGCCTTGAGGCCGTCCGAGTCCACCCTGGCGGACAGGCGCAGTTGGTAGAACACCGACACGAAGCCGCCGCCGCGTAGCAATACGCCCGGGTCGCAGTCATAGTCCCAGACCTCGTGGGCGCCGTGGGGGGCGCCGCGGAAGTTGCTGTGGTAGCAGTCGCCCTGCATTTCGAAGGCGTTGCCCAGCAGGTCGTACAGCCCGAAGGCGTTGGGCAGCTTGCCCGCCACGGGGTGGGTGGTGCCGGTGGAGTTCTCCACGAACCAGCCGAAGGAACCCAGCGTGTCGTAGTCGTCCCCCGAGGGGTAGACGGTCCCGGCGCCGGCCCGGGCGGCGTACTCCCATTCGGCCTCCGTGGGCAGGCGGCCACCCACCGCGTTGCAGAAGATTTGCGCTTCCGCTCGGGACACAAAGGTCACGGGGCAATCGCCGCAGCCCGTGTTGCCCGCGGGGGTGGCGCCCAGCACCTGCGCGTACTGGCTTTGGGTGACCTCGGTGGCGGTCATCTCGAAGGGGCAGACGCTGACGCGGTGGGCGGGCTTCTCGTCGCTCTCGCACCAGAAGTCGCCCCCCACACAGCCCATCCAGAAGTCCCCCGCAGGCAGGCTCACCCAGGACAGCCCACTGGGGGCGGCGCAGTTGGGCTCGCAGGGGGCCGGGATGGCGGTGCCCTCGCAGACGTAGGTGCCCCAGTCCTCACTACCACCGCCACAGGCCCAGGTCAGCAGGGCCACAGACACGACCACCGTCCTTGGCAGCTTGGCAAACCGCATCTTGGTACCTCTTGTTCTTGGGAAGACGGCTCAGGCGCGGCGGCGAAGGGTCAGGGCGGCCAGGGCAAGGGCCAGCAGGAGGCCAAGGCCCAGGGGCGCGGCGGAGGCGGGCGTGGAGCCAAGGCTGCAGCCACCGTCGTCCGAACCTTTGAGGCGCTTGATGGCGGAGGGC
>CAIXZC010000421.1 GCA_903923815.1 uncultured Myxococcales bacterium | reverse complement strand
GTTGGCAACCCAGCCGCTGGAAAGGGGCCACAGCACCCGGCTGGCCACCCGGGACCACAGGCACAGGCGCATGGCAAGCCCAAAGTCGGCCTCGCAGAAGACCCCCGCCTTGTCCAGGCGCAGGCGTTCCACGCCAATGGCCGCGCACTCCCGCGCCAGGGCCTCTTCCAGCCCCAGGGGGCAACTCACATACACTTCAGCAGTTTGGTCTGGCTTCATGGGGCGCACACTACCCGAACGCCGCCCCGGGGGCAACCCCCCCTGGGGTCAGGTGTGGTACCCGAATGAAAGTGTCAGCGTAACTGCCGGACGAAAATGTCAGTAGCCTTGGCCCTGTCTTGTGGGACAGGAGGAAGCGGTGGAACTGACAGTGACTGAAGCACGACGTGCAGAGTTGATCAAAGGCGTGCTGGCCGGCCGGATTGGGGTTGTGGATGCAGCCCGGCTTCTGGGGCGAAGCGAGAGGTCGGTGTACCGGATGATGTGCAAGGTGATGGTCGGTGGGGAGGAAGGCCTGGCTCATGGCAACCGCGGGCGCCGGAGCCCTCGGTTGCTGGACGAGGCCAAGCGGAAGCAGATTCTGGACTTTGCGGTTAAGAAGTACGCTGGCTTCAACGACTGTCACCTTCTGGAAATGCTGGCCGGATTTGAAGGCATCCATCTAGGCCGTGAGACGCTTCGCGGGCTTCTTCGGGAGTCTGGAATTGGCCCGAAGAAGAAGCGGCGTGGGCGCGTGCGTCGGACCCGCCGTGAGCCCAAGGAGGCCTTTGGGATGATGCTTCAGATTGATGCCTCGCTGCACGACTGGCTTGAGGGCCGTGGCCCCAGGATGACCCTGGTGGGCGTCAAAGACGACGCCACTGGCTATGTCTGGGCCCTCTTCAGAAAGGCAGAAACCACCCACGCCTACTTCGACCTGATGAAGCAGGTCTTCGCCTCGCACGGACTGCCGCTCAGCCTGTACTCCGACCGCCACACCATCTTCCACTCAACCAAGGAGCCCACCATTGCTGAGCAGCTGGCCGACAGGCTGCGCCTGACCCAATTTGGCCGGGCAATGAACGACCTGGGCGTCCAGGTCATCAAGGCCTGGTCGCCCCAGGCCAAGGGCAGAATTGAGCGTCAGTGGGGCATCTTTCAGGACCGCCTGGTAGCCGAGATGCGGCTGCATGGCATCTCAAACATGGACGACGCCAACGCCTTCCTGAAGACCTTCCTTGCCAGATACAACAGCTCGTTTGCCAAGACGCCAAGGGTCCCGACGGCTGTCTTCATGAAGGCCCCAGACAAGCCCACGCTGGACCGGATTCTGTGCCCCCAGGAGGTCCGGTCGGTCAAGAAGGACCACACCATCTCATTCGACGGCGTCACCCTCCAACTGCCCCCGTCGTCCAAATACCCGGCACTGGCAGATGGCAAGGTCCTGGTGCTCCAACACTCGGATGGCTCTCTGGAAATCCTGTACCGAGACGAACCCATTGCGACCTTCTCCGCCGAGGCCATGAAGAGGCTCACCCTCGCCAATGCCAAGGCCAACATCTGGAAGGTCGCCTGATGATTCCGCCTACTGACATTTTGCTCCGGCAGTTGACTGACAGATTGACTCGGCTGGAACACGGGTCTGGGGTCGGTTGCCTACACGATCACGGTGGCTGGCCGGCCGAACCCCAACACCCCAACACCCCCAACACCCAGACACTTTCAATGGCTCAATCCGAGATGTGACTAATAGCAAGCCCACGGGGGGAAGGGAATTTGGTAGGGGATATTGGGGGGCTACAGCAGGCGCAGGGAGGCGCGGACTACCTGGGCGAAGGTCT
>CAIXZC010000420.1 GCA_903923815.1 uncultured Myxococcales bacterium | reverse complement strand
CATGTCAAAACCCCAACTCGAAGTCGCTGCAAACATCTTGAACCTCCCAAAGCCCGTTCGCGTGGCGGAATTATTCCGGGTGGCGCCACGTGTTTCACCCTTCGCACCAAAACTGGGGTAGTCAAAATCCAAATCCTGGCGACGTCAAGCAGTTCTTGAGGCCTCTGACAAGTGCCCGATTCCAGCCAGCCTGCGGGCGCGGGGGACCCACAAAGCCATTCCTGGCTGTTGGCCTGACAACCTCCCGTGCTGGCCGCCCCCCCCACCCCAACCTCCCGTTTGACATTCGCCTCCAGAAGTCGGATTTTTGTCGGCCTGGAGGAAAACATGCAAAAGCTCTACTTCCCGGAAGACAAGCTGCCCCTGTCGCGCCTCATCCCCATGGGTATGCAGCATGTGGTGGCCATGTTCGGCGCCACCGTGCTGGCCCCCATCCTGATGGGCTTCAACCCCCAGACGGCCATCTTCTTCTCGGGCATCGGCACGCTGATCTTCATCGCCATCACGCGGGGCAAGGTGCCCAGCTACCTGGGGTCCTCCTTCGCCTTCATCGGCCCCGTGCTGGCCGTCACCGGAGGCCTGGCCCAGAACATCCCCTTCGCCCTCTTTGGCATCGCCGGCGCCGCCGTCCTGTACGCCCTGGCCGCCGCCGCCACCATCCGCTACGGCTCGGCCTGGATTGATCGCCTCATGCCCCCCGTGGTGACGGGCGCCGTGGTGGCCCTCATCGGCCTCAACCTCTCGTCCTCGGCGGTCTCCAACTTCCTGGGTTCGGGCTTTCGCCTGGTCTCCTCCGAGGACTACCTCAAGCTGCTGGTCGCCTGCGTGACCTTCGCCGTGGCCGCCTCCGTCTCCGTGTACCTGCGCGGCTTCATCCGCCTGCTGCCCATTCTGACCGGCGTGGTCATTGGCTACGTCCTGGCCCTGGCCCTGGGCCTCATCGACGCCGCCCAGCTTGACGCCATCAGCGCCGCCGCCTGGTTCGGCCTGCCCCCCTTCATCACCCCCGCCTACAGCCCCCAGGCCCTGCTGGTCATCGCCCCCGTCTTCGTCGTCCTGGTGGCCGAGAACAAGGGCCACATCAAGGCCATCTCGGGCTACATGGACCGCGACCTGAACCCCCACCTGGGCCGCGCCTACCTGGGCGACGCCGCCGCCACCTTCGTATCCGCCCTGGGCGGTGGCACCCCCCAGACCACCTACGCCGAGAACATGGGCGTCATGGCCATCACCCGCGTCTTCAGCATCTACAACTTCATCACCGCCGCCTGCATCGCCCTGCTGCTGGGCCTGTGCCCCAAGTTCGGCGTGGTCATCCAGTCCATCCCCGCCCCGGTCCTGGGAGGCGTCTCGGCCCTGCTTTACGGCCTCATCACCATCATGGGCGTGAAGATCTGGCTGGACTCCAAGGTGGACTTCTCGTCCCAGAAGAACCTGGTGGTGGCGGGCGCGTCCCTGACCTTCGCCACGGGCCTGGGCGTCGCCGGCGTCACCATCGGCGGAATCAACATCGCGGGCATCGCCCTGGGCACGGTCCTGGCAATCGTCCTGAACCTGGCCCTTTCTTTTGGCAAAGAGGAGTGAGTCACATGAAGAACTCGTTTTCATCTTGGGGGCTGCGGGGGACGCTGCTGCTGGTCGCGCTGCTGGGGCTGGTCGCCTGCGCCGCGGATGACGCCAAGGGTGGCAGGGATGTGGTCGGCGACCTGGTCCAGGGTGATCAGCTTGGCCTGGACGCCTCGCAGGACACCCTGGAGGCGGATCTGACCCCGGCGGACGGCCAGAACCAGACGGACGCCCCAGCCGACGACACGGTTGCCTTGGACGGGGCTGAAGGGGATCTCCCCGCGCCCCTCGACACCACAGACCAGGACATCTTGGACACCGCGGCGGACCTGAACCAAACGGACAGCTCCCCCGAGGGTGTCTGCCTGAACGAGGCGGACCTGATGCTGGCGGAGGGCAACCTGGAAGCCCTGGACACCAAGGCCCAGCAATGCGCGCTGGCGTTCTTTTCCATTGCGAATGGTGCGGCGCTTACGGTGGCCTGCATCCAGGATGGCTACGCTCTGTCCGACCCCTGCGCGACCTGCTTTGCCCAGAAGAAGCTGTGCATGATGCAGATGTGCCTCGGCATCTGCGTGGGTGACCCCTCGTCGGAGTCCTGCATCGAGTGCCAGAACCAGGAGTGCGCCCCCACCTTTGAAAGCTGCAGCGGCCTGATGCTGGCCAACTAAACCATTTCCTTGAGCACCGCCACCAGGGGCAGCCAGCCGTCGCAGCCCTCGTAGCGCACCAGGATGTGGGGGCAGGAAGCGTACCGATTTCGCAGGTCGTCGAAGGTCAGGGGGCCCAGGATGCGGTCCTCTTTCTCGGTTCCAGGGGCTTCGGGGAAGGTGTCGCACTGGGCCACCACGTAGGCGAACCAGACGCGCTCGCCCTTGGAGGCCGCGGCCTTCAGCGCGCATTCCTTCACGCGACCTTGAAGGTGTCGCAGTTCCCGCTCTGAGACGCGGTTGTCCAGGTCCTCGTCGAAGAAGACCTTCAGGTCCGGGTGGTCCTTCACGAAGCGCCGCAGGCCGTTGACGCTTTGGTCCAGGGCCTTGACCTGCCCCTCCAGGAGGGCCACCTCGGCGGCCAGCTCGGGCAGGCCGAACTCGCGGGCCAGGGCGGCAACCTCGCGCAGGTCCCGCTCCATGGAGTCCTTGGACCAGGCCGAGGGGAACAGCCCCAGCTTCTTCATCAGGATGGGCGTGAGGATGGGCTGGGCGCCGGGGATGGGAATCAAGAAGGTGCCCGCCAGGATGGCCGAGGCCGGCAGGGTCTTCAGCAGATCCTTGAACTGGTCCAGGGCCTCGTCGCGCTCCTGCTCGCCCACATTGTCGGGGGCGGTCACGCTTTTGCGGGCGGTGGCCCACATGCGGTTGGTCTCGTCGATTTCCTCTTCCAGGTTCTCGCGCTGGCGGCCCCACATGACGTTCAGGTGCTTGAGGCCCTTCTCCAGCCACCCCACCCCGCCGGAGGTGGCGCGCAGGCGCTCGTTCACCGAGGCCAGCTTGTCCGCCGCCTCGCAAAGGCCCGCTTCCCGCAACTTCTTGACTGTGGTTTCTACTGACATGCAGCAACCCGGACTTCAATGTGCGTCGGATATTGCACGGAACCCCGCCCGAAGGCAAGGGGGCCGGCGGCTGACTTGGCCCACGAAAACAAAGCCGCGCACGAAGTAAGCGGATCCGGCCTAAAAATTCAAATCCCTGGCCTCGGTGTTCTTGATCGCCTCCAGGCGCTCGGTCACCATGCGGCGCATGGCCTCGTCGGTCATGGCCTCAAGCTCCTTTTGGATCAGCGCTTCCCCGGCGGCCCGGGTCTGGGGGCCGGCGTAGTCCACCAGGAATTCTTGCAAGGTGCACAGGGCGTTGGGGGTGCAAAAGCGCTTGATGAAGCCCGGGATGGCGAACTCCATGAAGTGCTCGCCCGTGCGACCCAGGCGGTAGCAGGAGGTGCAGAAACTTGGGATGTAGCCGTCCAGCAGCAGCTCGGCCATGACCTCGTCCAGGCTGCGGATGTCGCCAAGTTGGAACTGCTCGCGCTCCAGGACCTGGGCATCGCCGGCCTCCGTATAGCCGCCAATCTCGATGCGGCTGCCGGCGTCAATCTGGGACACGCCAAAGGCCAACAGGTCGCGGCGCAGGGAGGCCTTCTCGCGGGCCGTCAGGATCAGCCCGGTGTAGGGGACGGCGAGGCGCAGAATGGCAATAACTTTCTTGAAGTTATGATCGCTAACCTGCCATTTGTCATCGACTTTAAGGCCCGATGCCGGCTGGATGCGCGGGAAGCTGATGGTGTGGGGGCCGACCTTGAACTCCTGCTGAAGGTACAGCGAGTGGGACACCAGTCCCAGCACCTCGAAGCGCCAGTCGTACAGGCCGAACAGGGCGCCAATGCCCACGTCGTCGCAGCCGCCCTCCATGGCGCGGGACAGCCCCTGGAGGCGCCACAGGTAGTCGCCCTTGCGGGTGCCCTTGGGGTGCAGCGCGGCGTAGGTCTCGTGGTAGTAGGTCTCCATGAAGATCTGGTAGGTGCCAATGCCCGAGGCCTTGATCTTCCGGTAGCCCTCGACGTCGAAGGGGGCGGCGTTGATGTTCACGCGGCGGATCTCGCCGTGGCCCTTTTTGGTGGCGTAGACGGTCCGCACGGAGGCGGCGATGTAGTCGGCGTCGTAGTCCGGGTGCTCGCCGTAGACCAGGATGAGGCGCTTGTGGCCGCGGGCCTCCAGGGACAACACCTGTTCGCGCAGCTCGGCGTCGTCCAGGGTGCGGCGGATGGCCTCCGGGTTGGAGCGCCTGAAGGCACAGTACTGGCAGTCGTTGACGCACTTGCTGCCAATGTAAAGCGGGGCAAAGAGGACGATGCGGTTGCCATAGACGCGGGTCTTGAGGTCCCGGGCGGCCTGGAAGATCAGCTCCTCCAGGGCGGGGTCGGTGACCGTCAGAAGACGGGCGGTCTCTTCAACCGAGAGGGCCTGCTTGGCCAGACTCTTGGCCACAATGGCCTGCACTTCGGCGGCGTCAGCCTGGGGCCTGGCAAGCAGTTCTGTCAGGTGGGCGTCGTCAATGAAATCAGGCCGGTCGTCCTTTTGAACACGAGGAAGAGAGCTCATTTTTCTATCCCAGCCTGGGGCGCGGTCGGGGCGTCCCGGTTTTCAACGGCGCAAATATAGTTCCAGGGTCCGGGGGTGTCCAGGGTCGATTGTGGGAATGTTGACGCCAGTCAAGCCCCGGGGACGGTCCTAACTTCCCCTCGCCCCGGGGACGGTCCTAACTTCCTCTCGCCCCGGGGACGGTCCTAACTTCCCCCGCAGCTTCCCGCCGCCTCAGCCAAGGCGCCATTCTCACCGCTCCGGTGCAGGTCGCGGGTCGAATTCGCGCAGCAGATGAGGAGATTAGGACTGTCCCCGAGGCGATCCCGGTGCACGTCGCTGATTGAGTTTGCGCGAAAGATGCTGAGATTAGGACCGTCCCCGGGGCGACGGGTTACTTGTAGTTCTTCAGCAGGCCGGTCTTCTCGTTGAACTCTTCAATCTGCTTGTCCCAGGCCTTCCAGATGTTCAGGCGGTCGTGCCAGTAGTTGTCGTCGTACCACTGGGCGTCCAGTTCCTCGACGGTCTTGCCAAGCTGCTCGATCCAGGTGAAGTACTTCAGGTTGTGCATGCGGCGGCGGTCCCAGTAGGACAGCTCCAGCAGGTGGTCCACTTCCTGGCCCAGCAGGCAACGGTCGAAGTCGGCCGCGGCGCGCAGTTCGGTGTAGGGGCCGTGCTCGGCGTTCAGTTCCTCCAAGCGGCTGCCGTACATCTCCATGCTGTCGGTGGAGACCGTGAACAGGCAGTCCTTCTCGGTCATCTCCCAGTACTTGGCCATCTTGATGAGGCCCAGCACGTTGGCGGCCGAGGAGATGCCCAGCAGGTCCAGCTTCTCCACCACCTGGGGGTCCACGCCCATCTTCTTCAGGTAGGCCTTGCCCACGGGCTCGTTGAACAGGCGAAT
>CAIXZC010000419.1 GCA_903923815.1 uncultured Myxococcales bacterium | reverse complement strand
GGTCCGGTGGGGGCTGGGGCGGCAGGAACAGCAGGCCCGGGTCGAAGCAGCCCGAGGCCTGGGGCGAGGGGAAGTGCTCGACCCCGGAGAAGCCGCCGCTGCAGTACACGGGGCGGCCCTCCAGGAAGGCGGCCACGGAGAACGGGTGATCAAATGAAATGGAGAGGGTCCGACCGGTCCGGGCCTCGGCGTCGCCCAGGGCGGCCTCGTGCAGCAGGGAGTCTCCCCCCGGCAGGCTGCCCGCAAGCTGCGCCAGTCGGGGGGGCAGGGCGGGCGCCAGGGCAGGGGCGCTGAGGCCCTCGAAGAGCTGACAGTCGGACACCAGCAGCACCCGGTTCTTGGGGGCGGCCGCCAGGGCCCGGGCGAAGTCCAGGGCCAGCGTATGGAAGGGGAGGAGGGGCTGGGGAAGGGCCGTGGTCGGCAGCAGGTGCAGCACGCGGCGGGCCATCGTGAGCCGCCGGGGCAGCAGGGCCAACTCCACCGGAGCCTCTTCCTGGAGCAACTTGTCGAGGGCCCCCGGTCCCAGGGGGAGCCGCTCCCCGGTGGGCGTATGGATGACGGCGGCCAGCAGGCCAGGGCCAAACTCAGCGGTCACTCTCATGGGTACCTCGCAAGAAGGGGCAAGCCAGCCCGCAGGATAGTCAATTCTTCGTCCGTGTCGACAGCCAGGACAGGGATTCGGCTGTCCGGTGACGACAGCGCCCGCAGGCCGGGCTCCAGATCCCGGGGGGCGGGGGCCAGACGCAGGCCCAGGAACGCCAGTTGGTCGCAGATGGCATTGGTCAGCGGGGGGAAGCCGGCGCCCAGGTCGTCCGTGAAGACCAGGGCATGGCAGGCCGGCAGCAGCAGCAGGTAGGCCCCCAGGTAGGACGCCGTGCGGGCGGCCGAGAGGGGCAGCACCCCAGCGGCAGCGGCGTCCCCCGCAGCCCCCAGCCGGCACAGGTCCCGAAGGTCGGAGCTTATGCCCCCGCTGAGCCCCAGGACGCCACTCTTGGAGTTCAATTGGTCCTCAAGTTGGGGCATGGAGAGGCCGGCCAGGCGCGCCAGTTCGGGTAGCAGCAGGGGGTCCAGATCACCGCAGCGGGTGCTCATCACGAGACCCGGCAGGGGCGTGAAGCCCATGGTCGTGTCCAGGCTTTGTCCTTGGCGCACCACACAGGCGCTGGAGCCCCCCGTCCCCAGGTGGGCCATCACCAGGTTCAGCTCCGCGGGAGGGCGGCCAAGCCAGGTGGCGACGCGTTCCTGCACGTAGGCATAGGACAGGCTGTGGAAGCCACACTTGCGGTAGCCCCCGTAGACCGCCGAGGGGTAGGACGCGGCGCAGTCCGGCAGGCCCCAATGAAAGGCCGTGTCCAGGGCCACGAACTGGGGCAGGTGGGGGAGGCGCTGGAGGCAGTGATCGATGACCGCCAGGGAGGCCGGGTTGTGCAGGGGCGCGAAGGGCAGGCAGCGGCGAAGCCGGGCCAGGCTGTCCTGGTCCAGCAGGGTGGCACCTTGAAAGTAGGGACCACCATGGACGAAGCGGTGTCCCAGGGCCTGCGGGTTGCCGGTCAAGGGACCCAGGTCGTCCAGCAGGGCCGCGGCCGCCTCGGCGTGGTTCTGCAAGGGAAGCTGGCGTCGGAGGACCTGGCCCCCATGGCGCAATTCCATGAAGGCCGGCTCGGTGCCCGTGACGCCAACCCGATGGGCCTTGCCCCGGGCCAACTCCAGGGGCACCCCGGTGGGTCCGTCAACGTCGTAGAGCTTGCAGGAGAGGGAGGAACTGCCGGCGTTGAACAGGAGTATCTTCATGGGTCAGGGCTGGTCCGGTCGGGGCGTGGCCCGACGGGCGCGAAGGTCCCGAAAGAAATCCGACAGCACCGCGCCGCAGGCTTCCTGGAGGACGCCCTCGGTGACCACGAGGCGGTGATTCAGGCGCTGATCCTGGACGGTGTCGTGGAGGGAGCCGCAGTAACCCGCCTTGGGGTCCCGGGCCCCGAAGACCAATCGCGCCACCCGGGCGTTGACCAGGGCCCCGGCGCACATGGGGCAGGGCTCCAAGGTGACGTAGGCCGTGGCGCCATCCAGCCGCCAGAATCCGACCGCCGCGGCGGCCTGGCGCAGGGCCAGGATCTCCGCATGGGCGCTGGGATCCTGCAGGGCCTCGCGCTGGTTGAAGCCCTGGCCGACCAGGACCCCATCAACCACGATGACGCAGCCCACGGGCACCTCACCGCGCAGACCGGCCCCTCGGGCAAGGTCCAGCGCAAGGCGCATCCAGTTTTCGTCTTGATCAAGGGTGGGGGGACGAAACAGTTCCATCTGAAAATCCGAATTGGCGCGCCCGAGAGGATTCGAACCTCTGACCTATGATTCCGTAGACCATTGCTCTATCCAGCTGAGCTACGGGCGCATTCAAACAAGACCCCCAAGGCGGGTCTTCAAAGCGGAGAGGGAGGGATTCGAACCCTCGGTACGACTTTAAAGGTCGTACACTCGCTTAGCAGGCGAGCGCCTTCGGCCGACTCGGCCACCTCTCCGTGTTCTGGGCGGAGGAGGAGGGATTCGAACCCCCGGCACGGGTAAGCGTGCGGCGGTTTTCAAGACCGCTGCCATAGGCCACTCGGCCACTCCTCCTCGCTAGGTTTCAAAGACTGGACCCGGCCCAAGAGTCCACGGAGGGCGATTTATATTCAGGTTTGCCGCCGGGCGCAAGCAAAAAGAACCCAGGCTCAAAGGAACATGAGCCCCAGCCCCATCTCCTTCTCGAACAGATCCGACGCCGGCGCCGGGGTGGTGGTGATGAGGGGCCCCGCCTCGCCTCTGTCCCCGGGGGGCGCCGAGCGGCCATCCGCGCCGGCCACGCCGTCCTCACCCTCCAGGTCCCCATCCTCGGAGAAGCTAGTGCCGCCGCGCCCCTGCCAGCCACCCTTGCCCCCCAGCCCACCGGGTCCGCCGGGGCCACCGGGGTGGGAGAAGCGCAGCCACTGGATCAGCTCGGGGTGACGCTCGTCGTAGTAGACCTCCATGCGGCCACCATCGCCGCCCCGTCCCCCCACGCCCCCTTCGCCGGCCTTGCCACCGTTGCCGCCCTTGCCGGGCTGAGCCTTGTTGAAGCTGTTGCCGCCGTCCCCGCCCTTGCCGCCGTTGCCGCCGTCCCCGCCGCGGCCCCCGGCGCCGCCCTGGTTGGACAGCACGTAGTTCTCGGCGTTGCCCGCGGCCACCAGCTTCCAGGAGGCGGTCTGGCCGTCATCCAGGCGAATCAGGACCACGTAGTTGTTCCATACGGTCTTGATGAGGCCCAGGGAGACCTTCAGCTCGGGACCCGGGGCGCCCAGGCCGCCGGGACCGCCGCTCTGGCCGTCGCTGCCGTTGCCACCGTCTCCACCGGGGATGTCATTGCGTCCATCCAGACCGGGCTGGCCGTCCGCGCCCGAGGTGCCGTCGTTTGCCCGGGGGCCTTCGGCGCCCTTGAGCAGAAACTGCCGGTCACAGTCGTAGCGGGGGGTCAGGGCCAGGGTGGCACCAAGGGCAGGGTCGGCCCGGTAGCGCACGCCGATCTCCAGGGGCCGCTCTATGGTGGCCAGGACGTCGTGGTTGGTGACCGTGCCATCCCGCTCCACGGTGGCGCCGGCGGCGGTGAATTCGAAGCCCTCAAGGGAGAAGCCCTGGTCCTTGGGGTCGCCGCTCTTGCGGCTCAGGTAGCGCTCGCCGGTGTCGGTGAAGATCTCCAGGCCCAGGGGGAAGGGGCGTCCGGGGCAGTACTGGGTGCCGCTCCAGGAGAACAGCTTGAGGGAGGTGATCTTCTTCTGGGACAGATCCACCGGCGCGGCGGTGCAGGCCGCCAACAGCACCACGCTGATGGCCAGGCTGAGGCTGGTGATGGCTTTCATGGCTACTCCGGAGTGAAGATGGCAGACGGGCTCACTGGTGGATGGGGGGCGGCGTCCGGCGCTCCGGGGGCCGCGGGTCCATCACCGAGTTGCCCTCAAACACGGCCCCCTTCTGAACGTAGAGGCAGGGGCTGTAGAGGTTGCCGACAAGGTGGCACGTGGAGTGCAGTTCAATGCAGGAGGCGGCCTTCACGTTGCCCACCAACTGCCCCTGGACCACCACCGAGGCGACGTTGATCTCGGCCTTGACCTGGGCGGTCTCCCCGATGATGAGGATGCCCTCGGAGAAGATCTCGCCGTGGAAGCGGCCGTCGATACGGACGGCCCCCTCGAAGGTCAACTTGCCCTGAAACTCACTGCCCTTGCCCAGGTCCGCAATGACGGACTTGGCATCCAGGGTTTCCATCAGACTCTGATTGCCCATGGCACCTCCCAAGGGGACAAACACGGCTTGCAAAAAACGCCTGAACAGTAGATCAGCAGCGGGCTCGGCGTCAACTGTCATGGGGCAAAAAAAAGGCCCGGGAGTTTCCCCCCGGGCCCCTTTCAGATCAATAACTGATCACTGGCACTTCCAGCCGTTGGTCTTGCCGATGCAAGCGAACTTGCCCTCGACCTTGCCGTCCTTGCCCTTGCTCTCCACGCAGAGGGTGGAGGCAGTGGCGTCGGTGCACTGGGTGTTGTCGGTGCAGGCCTTGGCGCAGCGGTAGTCGGCGGTGATGCCGGGGCCGCCAACGTTCACGCAGACGCGATCGCCCACGCAGTCAAGGTCGGCAGCGCAGGGCACGCAGGAGCTGTCCTGCTGGCACATGTTGTAGACCACATCCTTGTCCTCGCCTTCGCGGTCGACGTAGATGCGGGGGGCGCAGACCAGACCCTCGGGGCAGTCTTCGGTCACGGCGCACAGCTTGGAGCAGTAACCGCCGGACTTGCCCTCGACGCAGTAGATGTCGATGCAGCCGGGGAAGTCGGACTCGAGGTCGCAGGCAGCGCCGGCTTCCACGGTGGGCTCGATGGGGTTGCCTTCGGCGTCCGAACCCAGGTTGGAGACGCAGACGTACTCAGTGACGGGGGTGGTGTCGGGGTTGCGGGTGAAGCCCATGAACAGGCAGGACTCGCCCTCCAGGGGGCACATCAGGTCGGAGCTGCAATCCATCATGGACTCGTCGGGGTTGCGGACCCAGCAGTAGCCGATGTAGAGGTCGTCGGTGATGTCCTCCAGGGTGCCGTTCCAGCCGTAGTAGTTCATATCGCAGCGGGTGCCGTACTCGTTGCCTTCGATGGTGACGGCCTCGGGGCAGTCGGCGTTGCTGTTGCAGTACTCGGTGCACAGGCCGTAGCCGTTGTCCTGATCGAAGTAGGCGCAGAAGCCGCTCTTGCAGGTGACGCCAGCGGGATCGGCCTCGGTGGCGGTGCCCCAGCCGCAGATGTCGCCGAACACGCCAGAGGCGTTCTCCAAGGCCACGCAGTGACCGACGATCTCGTAGGTCCAGGTCTTGCCCTCAACGGGGAACTCGCCCACGATGCAGTACTCGCCGTCGGTGCAGTCGGAGTTGACTTCGCACAGGTCACCGGTGCCGGGAATGGCAGAGCAGATGCCGTAGGGCAGCACCTTGTCGTAGTAGTCATCGTCATCGAAGTCCACGGGGTATTCTTCGGTGGCGCAGATCTGGCCTTCGACGCAGTCATTGTCGGTCTTGCAGACGCTGCTGCAGTAACCGTTCACGCAGAAGTCGCTGTTGCAGGAGGGGTCCTGGGCGCCGTCCTGCCAGTAGGGGTCGCACTGCTCGCCGTTGGCCACGCCGCCGGCGGTGTTGCCCACGCAGAAGTACTCCCAGCCGAACTCTTCCAGGGTGTCCGCGCCGTTCATGAAGAAGGTGCAGTGGAAGTTGCCGTCAACGCAGGAGGCGTCGCTCTCGCAAGCCTTGGGGAAGCAGATGTCGGTCTTGAAGGAGCCGTCACCCACGAGATCAAAATCGGACGCGCAGGCGAAGGCGCTGCAGTCGGAGTCCTGGGCGCAGGTGATGGCGTCGTTGTTGGTGCACTTGGTGCCCACGCAGGCGGCGCCGCTGGTCAGGCAGTCCGCGTCGGCGGCGCAGTAGTTCACGCAGCCGATGCCGAAGCACATGTCGTCAGCGCAGAAGCCCAGGTCGCCCTCGAAGGGGTTCATGTTGCAGTTCTCGCCCACGCCCTTGCCGCCGTCGAATTCGGCCTTGACGGGGACGGCGCAACGCTTGGTGTACTCGGCCATGATGTACAGGAGCTGGCAGGTCTCACCGGTGGGGCAGTCGGAGCTGAGCTCGCAGGCCTTGAAGGTGGTGCCGGGCTGGCAGTGGGAGACCAGGTTGGGGTCGTCGGGCAGCAGCAGGTTGACGCAGCGGAACTCGGTGCCCACGGGGCCGTCCAGCGCGCCGGAGCAGTCGTTCTGGGGGGCGTCATCGTCTTCGATGCCGTCGGGACCCACCGCGCCGGTGTCGTTGTTCAGCTCGTCCTTGCGGACGGTGCAGTCCTTGGTGCAGTAGGGGATGTTGCAGACGGCGTCTTCGCACTGCTCCCAGTTGCAGAAGGGGAAGTCCTGGTTCTCGGTGTTGTCTTCGTTGTAGGGCTGGCACTCTTCCAGCATCTTGCACTCACCGCCGAAGGCGATCTTGGCGGTGTTCTCGACGCACAGGTGGTTCTCGCAGACCTTGCCACCGGTGCAGGTGCCACAGTTGCCGTTGCAGCTATCGCTGCCGCACTCGTAGGCGTTGCCGATGGTGTCTTCGCAGACGGGGACGCAGCTACCGTCGCCGCCGCCCACGTCGTTGTCATTGACCAGGTCGGTGTCGAGGGTGTCAGCGGGGTTCTCGGTGTCGATGCCAGTGTCGGTGTCGATCACGTCAACGGCGGGGTCGGTCCCGTCCTTGCCGCCGTCACTGCTGCCGCAGGCGGGAGCAACAAAAAGGATGGCCGCCAGAAGCAGCAACAGGTTCAGCCCTTTCTTCATCTTTCTCTCCTTCTGATTCACTGTTTTGCTTTTGCCTCAAGATGACCCCCAATGGGGAGACTGAAGCTGAAGCCAAGTCATTCAAGGGCGCCACTATAGTGACCGCACGCCCAACCTGTCAAGCGCTGCGGTGCCCCCGGGGAAGCCCGGGATTTTTGTTGTGCGTCCGGGTCTTCCTGCTAGAATGCCGCCGATTTGGTGCGGGTGGACTGCTGGGATGCCGACAAGGGACCGCGATGAAGATCAACTGCCCTAAGTGCTCCAGGCCATTTCAGGTGGCCGAAGACAACCTCACAGAGGAGGGGATCCGGATTCGCTGCAGCTCCTGCGGGTCGGTGATTCGGTTGAAGGGCAAGAAGAAGGCCCCCCCTCAGGTAGCCCCGGGCGGTCCCAAGCCGGATGCCTGGTTCGCGGTCATCGGCGGTGAGAGGGTTGGCCCCTTCGGCCCCAAGGCCCTGGCCGAGCTTGTGGCCAAGGGCAAGCTGAACAACGACTCCCTTCTGTGGAAGAAGGGCCTGCCTGCCTGGGCCAAGGCCGCCACCGTTCCCGAACTGGCGGGGCTGTTCGTCCCGGAGCCCCTGGCGCCACCCCCGGCCTTCGTCCCCGCGCCACCCCCCGTCCCTACGCCCACCGCCATCTCCGGGCCGAAGCCGACCGCTGGTGCTGTGGATGAGTACCTGTCGGACGAGTCCACGGAGGACACGGGCGAGGTGCTGTTCTTTCCCGGCGACGAAGAGGCCCGCCCTGCCCGCCCCGGCGTCAACAACGACGACAGCGGCAGTTGGCACAAGGCTCCGCCACCCGCCAAGGCCCTCACCGAGGACTCCACCGAGGCCTTCTTCAAGGCCCACTCTGACCACCACGAGCCCCTGCCGGCCTACACCGACGAGATCGAGCTTGGGGAACCCTCCGTGGAGCCCGTGTCCCTGGAGGACGAGACTCACAAGGGCGCGCGGGAGACGCTGCGGGACTTTTCGGTCATGGCCAAGCTCTCCTCCAGAAGCCGTCGCCGGCACGTGTTCATCGCTTCTGGGCTGGGGTTGCTGTGCGTGGCTGCCCTGGCGGTGGTGACCATTTTCGGGGACAAGATCGAGTTCACAGGCAAGCAGCGGGAGCTGGAATGGGAGGGCGCCAAGGACTTCTACGGGAAGCCCCGGGCAAGCCGCCCCGTTGACGACCTCCCCCAGGCCCCCACCGAGGAGGGGCCTGCACCCACCAGCGCTGACGACAAGATTGAGGTCCTGCCGGATTTGGACCAGGACCTCTCCATCGAACTGGCGGTGGGCGACGTGGACGGCATCTCCAAGGAGCAGCTCAAGCGGCGCTTCCGTGAGACCGCCGCCGACCGATCGGACAAAGAAGGCCCGGTACGTCCCCGGGTGCGGGGCGGCGACGAGTGGGGTTCCGGCGGGGCTGGGACCAGGGACGAAGAAGAAAAGGTGGGCGACCTTCTGGACAAGCAGGAGGCCCGCAGGGAGATAGTGCCCGAGGCAGCCCCCGTCCCCAAGGCCAAGACCCCCAGAAACGGCAGCGCCGAGGTGGCCCCCAGCAGCGATTTTCTGTCCCGGGGTGGCATCGTGGAGGAGCGCGTGGCCGCCGAAATCAAAGAGCGCAAGTCCGACGGCACGCTCTGGCAGACCGCCGTGCGCAACAACATCATCAGGAAGATCAACGCGGAGCGAAAACGCCTGCAGGTCTGCGCCGACTCCGCTGGGGCTTCCTCCGGCGTGCGTATCATCCTGTCCCTCTCCCAGGAGGGGCAGATCACCGACATCAATCCGGCTGAGGGCGGGGCCCAGTTCCGGGCCTGCCTGGATCCCATCTTGAAGGGCTGGAAGGCCGGCCGGCGGATCCCCAAGGCGGTCAAGTTGCCCGTCAAACTGCACTTCGAGTAGCCCATGTCCAGAAGAAGAGTCCGCTCCAGTCGCCTGGAACGCGTCAAAGACCGCGGCGAGCCCGGCGGCTCCCAGGGCAAACAGTACCTGCAGTTGGCGCTGATGATCATGGTCCTGGCCATGCTGCTGGCCTTCTGGGGTCAGCTTTCCAAGGGCGCCGCCTCCTGTTACGCCAACCTGGGGCCCAGGAAGACCGTGGCCCCCCTGTCGGCGCCTCGCGCTCCGGCCCCCCCAGCCCCCACCGAACCCTCCATCCGAGTGGTCCCCCAGACTGATTGACGCGGCCCGCCCTTGACATCATGACGCACCGCGTTATATTGACCACGTTGTCTTGGACGGAGGAAAAAAATGAAGGTCGATCCCAACATGCTCAAGGACAGAATCTTGAAGGGGGCCCAGCCCATTCTGGAACAGTTGCTGGAGACCCAGAAGCAGGTCCAGGAGAAGCTGGACGAGGTGTCCCGCACCCTGCGCGAGATCCCCTGCCACAAGCTGGCCTGCATGGACAAGCTGCTGGACTCTGAGATGGCCAACCGCGTCAAGGATCGCCTTGGCGACAACGCCATGGTGAAGCAGGGCCTGGCCATGGGTCAGAACCTCAAGCACGCCCTGGTGGGTGGGGACTCGGAGGAAGTGGCCGAGCTCAAAGAGCGGCTGGCCCGCCTGGAAGAGCGCCTGGCCTCCATGGAGGGTGACTCCGGCGCCCGGGCTCAGGTGCAGCGGTTGGCCAAGAAGTTGGACCAGCTTCAGGCCAGGGTGGCCCAGGAGAAGCCCCGGACCCCCGCCAAGCCCAAGACCGACAAGTAGTCACCTGCCGCAGTAGCCGGTCGTCAACCGGTCGCGAGCTTCCTGACTGTGTCTGGAGTGGGGGTAATCCTCCGTCAGCATGGTCAGGGAGCGTCGGCACAGCCCCCGGCGGCCGGTTTGTGACGCGGCCTGGGACAGCAGTAGCAGCGCGTCGTCCTTTAGGCGCGCGCCTTCGTAACGATTGACGCAGTTCAGCAGATGCTCCTGGGCTGGCTCCGGTTGGTCCCGCGTCAAGTACAGCCTTGCCAATTCCAGTTCCTGGGCCTGGCGCCTTCCGTCGTAGAACGACGCGGGGTCGTCACGGCGCCCCGGTACAACCCATTCTTCCAGCAGTTTAGTGCGGTCCCTGTCGTCGGGCAGCAGGGCCAGGGTCAGATCCTCGCACTGGCTGCGGCAGGGCGAGCCGGGGTCCGTTTGCAGCAGCAGCAGGCACAGGGCGACGGCGCGGCTGGGATTGGCGGGGGCCTGAGCCCGGGCGGAGTAGAACAGCAGTTGGCCCGTATTCCCGGGGACCTGCAACTGGAGCAGCGCGGCCTCGTGGGCGTCGGGGGGAAGGCTGGCGAGGCTGCGGTCCAGCTCCTCCAAGGCGCGGCGCCCCCACCAGGACCAGGGCTGCTGTCTGGCCAACTCCTCGAAGGTCTTCTGGGCCGCCAGGGTTGAGCCGTCGGCCTGCGCCTGCAGGGCTGCCTCAAACGCCAAGCGAGCGGCTCCGTCCCCGGAGAAGCTGTCGCCCGAGGGGGCGCCTCCGTCCCCGGTGTGGGCACAGGCGCAAAGCAGGCTCAGCAGGCCGGTGAGGGCCAGGTGCAGGATCGGTCTGGTCTGGCGCAGGCCCATGGGGCGGGTAGCCCGATCAACGGCCGCTGGAGGGGGCGCAGCAGGGGTCGGGCAGGCCCAACTCCCGGAAGCCCTTGACGCGAATCTGGCAGCTTTCGCAACGCAGGCAGGGAGACCCGTCGGGGAGGGGAGCGTAGCAACTGATGGTGAGGCTGTAGTCGACCCCAAGGGACAGGCCCAGCCGAATGATCTCGCCTTTGGAGAGGTTCATCAGGGGGGTCTCCACCTGGACCTTGCGGCCCCCGCCCACGCCCTCTGCAGTGGCCAGGCCGGCAAGCTGGTTGAAGGCCCAGAAGAACTCGGGGCGGCAGTCCGGGTAGCCAGAAAAGTCCATGTCATTGGCGCCGATGAAGATGCGGTAGGCGCCGATGCTCTCCGCGAACCCAAGGGCAAGGGCCAGGAACACGGTGTTGCGAGCCGGGACATAGGTGTCAGGGATGCCAAAGCGCCGCTTGATCTCTTCGGGGGAGGGCATGGCCTCCTTGCTGGTCAGGGCGCTGACCACCAGGGCGTCCAGCCGCAGGGGCAGGATCAGGTGGTGTTCCACCCCAAGGCTGCGGCAGATGGCCGCGGCGGCCTCAAGCTCCCGGCTGGCCTTCTGGCCGTAGTCGAAGGACAGCACCCAGGGCTCCAGCCCACGGTCCAGGGCCACTGCCAAGGTGGTGGCGCTGTCCAGACCACCGCTGAGGAGGACTACTGCGCGTTCCTTGTTCTCAGTCATTGGCGCCCCCGGCCGGCGCAGCGCAGCTACCGCCGGCGCAGGTGTCGGTCGCAGGTGCGGTGGCAGCAGCGGCACAGGTGCCCGCTGAGGAGCAGCAGCCACAGCCGCTGGCATGGGCGCTGGAGGAGGAGCTGGAAGCGGGCTTGCTGCTGCCGCCCGTCCCGTAGTCGGTGGAGTACCAGCCCTTGCCCTTGAGGATGAAGCTGCTGTGGGAGATGAGCTTCTCCACCTGCGCGGCGCCACACACGGTGCACAGAGGCAGGGAGTCATCCTTGATGCTTCTCATGAGCTCAAACTGGTTGCCGCAGGCTTGGCAACGGTACTCATAAATGGCCATGGTAACCTCCACTTGCGGGCCTTTGCCCGCGCGTGCTTTTAGACCCCCAGGGGGTCCCTGTCAAGGGTTGTCAGAGCTTCTCGTAGGCGCCCTTGTCCCTGCGCTTCAACACCGAGAAGCCCTTGTCCTTCATGTTGGACACGCTGAGGATGTCCCTGGTGCGGGCACCCCCGGCTGGCACCTTGACCAAGGTGCCGCCACATCGCGGACAGGGAGGAATGGGCTCCTTCAGCCCCAGGATCAACTCCAGGGGCTCGGGGCACTCGGACTGGGTCTCGTGCCGGAACAGATAGATGGGCATGGGCTCCTCCGCGACAACGCACAGAAAGATAATAGGCCCGCGGGCTTTTGCAAGCCAGCAACATGGCTGGTGGGACGATGGCGAGGGGAACGGAGGCGGGGACGGAGGCGGGCTTGCTGCGACTTGGGGTTGAACAGAGGCGCGGCCTGGGGTAGCCTCCGCGCCATGTCTGGGTCCCTTCAACAACTGGCCGCCAGGTTGCGCCAACCGGGAAAGAAGCTTTGCCTCACGGGGGCGGGGATCTCCGTGCCCTCGGGGATCCCTGACTTTCGCTCGCCGGGGGGGCTTTGGTCCCGCCTGGACCCCATGGAGTACGCCACCATCCACGCCTTCCACGAGAACCCCCGGAAGGTCTGGACCCTGTTCCGCGAGCTGGGCAAGGTGCTGGTACCGGCCCAACCCAATGCGGGTCACTGGGCCCTGGCCGAGTTGCAGCGGGCGGGCTTCCTGGACACGGTGGTGACCCAGAACATCGACGGCCTCCATGGGGCCGCCGGGAGCACGGGCGTCATTGAGCTCCACGGCAACCACCACCAGATGACCTGCCGGCGCTGCGGGTGGAGGGGACCAACCCCGGTGGATCTGGGCCCCGACGGCGTCCCCCTCTGCCCCCTGGGGCACGTGCCCAAACCCGACGTCGTCCTGTTCGGCGAGAACCTGCCCATCGCCCCCCTGGAGGCCGCCGTCAGGGCTGCCCGGGAGGCCAGCCTCATCATCGTGGCGGGGACCTCCGCAGAGGTGGCCCCGGCCTCATCCCTGCCTGCCATCGTCAAGGAGCGGGGCGGCCTGGTGGTGGAGATGAACCTGGGTCACACCGCCCTCAGCTCCATGGCTGATCTGCAGGTCCTGGGGGACCTGGTGGAGACCCTTCCCGAGCTGTGGACTCTGCTTCGCGAATGACCTCCGATGACGGTTTTCGGGCATTCAATGTAATGCTTGCGGACGCGCGCACGCTTTGTTAGTTTTGGGCCCTGTGGCTCCCGCCAGGGGGGCCTCCCTGTCATCGGAGAAGTCGCCATGCCTCAGAATCCGAAGTGGTTTGCGGTCCCCCCCACGACCCTGGACGGACGCTACGAGCTGTCCCGCGTGCTGGCCTCTGGCGAGAACGCCGTGACCTATGCGGCGTTTGACCGGGCCCTGAACCGGCAGATCGTGGTGAAGGCCATGAACCCCGTCTATGCCTCTCGGGGGCTCAAGGATACCAACACCTTCCGGCTCTTCCGGGCCCGCGGCTTCCGTCATGCCAACATCGTGGCCGTGGACGACGTGGTGGTGAAGGACGACCGCCTGTACCTGACCAAGGAGCCGGTGGTGGCCCTGGATCTTCGGACCCTGCTGCGCCTGCGCCTGGAGAACCAGGAGCCCTTCACGAAGAAGGAGCTGGTGAACCTCACCTCCCAGATCTGCGAGGCTCTGCGCTGGGTCCACATGCTGGGCTCTGCGGGCAGCCTCAAGCCCGAGAACATCCTGGTGGACGAGACCTCCGTGCGCATTGACGACCCCTACTTCCTGGTGGGCCCGGTCTCCGCGGCGGCCTCCCAGTACCTGGCGCCGGAGCAGTTCTCCGACCCCCGCACAGAACGCAAGGAATCGGACATCTTCGCCCTCACCCTCATCATGGGCGAGATCCTGGCGGGCAAGCCCCTCAAGCCTGGGGTGCCCCTGTCCGACCAGGGCCCCTTCTTCTCCCCTGAGCTGGACGAGCTGTACCTGCGGGGCACGGCCTCCGAGCCCGAGCAGCGCTTCGACAACGTGACCGAGCTTTGGGAAGCCCTCAGCAAGGTCTTCCGCATCGGCCCCGAGGCCCAGGGGGCGGCCCTGTGTCTCATCCCCCAGAACCTGCTGGGGACCTGGCGGCAGCACTCCCTGCTGGGGCGTCAGGAGACCGCGGCGCCCCTGCCCGTGGAACCCCAGCCCGTAAGCGACGAGGAGGAGCAGAAGATCCTGGCCCGGGACAGCAAGCAGCCCGCCCCCGTGCCCCAGGAAGAACCCGAGGAGATCCGGCACCTTGAGGCGCCGGAGAAGCCCAAGGAAGCCTACCCGGTGGATGAGGAGGGGGCGGGGGGAACCATCCGCATTGGCGTCGGGGCAATCCCGAAGGACGTGTTGGAGCCCACCGCTGGGGAGGTCGCCAAGGAGGCGGCAGAGCCTGAGATGCCTGCCCCCCAAGCCCCCCAGGAGGACGAGATTCGCAAGATCATCCGCGAGAGCGGGGACATGATCGTGGAGCTGGAACTGGAAGAAGCCCCCGAACTGCCCGACGGGGACCTGGGCAAGGAGATCTCCGAAGAGATGGCACGCTCCACGGAGGAGACCAAGCCCGGGGATGAGGGGACCTTGGCCCCGGCGCCTCGCGAGGTGACGGCGGAAGAGGTGGAGCTGGTCGAGGGGCACCCTGCGGCGGACAACTTCGACGACAGCGGGCTGATCATCATTGGCGAGGCGGAGGACGCCCGAGAGCCTGATGGCCACGCCGACACGGACCTGATCATCATAGGCGAGGAGATTCGCAAGAAGCCCCCCATCCCGGTGCCCGACGTCGTGGTGAAGGGCCGTGGGGAGAGCGCCAATACCAGCCCCAAGGGCAAGGACAAGGGCAAGAACAAGGGCAACAAGGGCAAGGACAAGGCCGACCCCAAGGCGGAGATCAAGGCCGAGCCCGCGCTGGCCCAGCGGACCGACAGCAAGACCGCGCCAGCGGCTTCGGCGTCGGCTGCGGCGGCCCCAGCCAAGAAGAAGGGCGGCGGGGGCGCGCTGTGGGTGGTGCTGCTGGTGCTGGTGCTGGCGGGTGGCGGCGGGGGGGCCTGGTGGGCCTTCTCCACGGGGCTCATCGGTGGGCCCAGTCAGGCCGAGTTGGACGCCAAGGCGGCGGCCCAGCAGCAGCAGGCTGCGGCGGCAGAGGCGGCCCGGAAGGCCGAGGAAGACCGCGTGAAGGCCGAGCAGGCGCGGGTGGAAGCCCAGCGCAAGGCGGACGAAGACAAGAAGGCTGCGGAGGCTCAGGCCGCGGAGGCGCTGCGGGTGGCCAAGACGGCCGCCACGGACACCGTGGTGCGGTTGGGCAGCGCCCTGGGGATGCTGAAGGGGACCGTGACGGCCCTGGGCACCCTGGAGGGTCTGGACGACGAGGGGCGCAAGACTGTGGAGGCCCTGGTGGTCCGGCAGCAGACCTTGAGTTCTGACCTGGACGCCGCGGGCAAGGGCCTGTCGTCGGCTGCTGATGCGGCCGCCATGGAGCCCGTGCTGGCGGCGCTGAAGCAGCTTGAGGAGGGCATCGGGCAGGTGGAAGCCGCCGCCAAGGCCTTCCAGGAGCAAAGGCTGCAAAAGGCCCAGGAGGCCGCCAAGGCGCTTGCTGCGGCGGACCCTGCGGGGCGCTTGAAGCTGGTGGATGATCAAAAACTGGAGGGCTGGGCTGGCGTGCTGAAGGCCAAGCTGGAGGCCGCCGGTGACTTCGCTGAGGGCAAGGCGCTGGCGGCGGCCCTGGCAACGGCGCTGACGCCCTTCCAGGAGGCGCGCAAGGCCGTGGACGCGGCTGCGCCGGAGGCCAAACTGGCCGCCCTGGATGCCCTGGAGAGCGCCGCCGGGACCTTGAAGACCGCAGTGGATGGGGCCCGCAAGGCCCTGGATGACAAGCAGACCGGCGACCTGAAGGCCGGGCTTGAAGCCCTGACGTCTGGGCTCAAGAAGCTGCCCCAGAAGGTGGAAGCCTGGAAGGCCTCGGCCAACCCGGAGCTTGAGGGTGAAGTGAAGATCCTGGCGGATCAGGAGAAGGAGTCCACGGACCTGCTGAAGGTCGCCAGCGAGCTGGGCCTCAACGGCGCCACCACGCTGGAGGATTGGACCGCCGCCTTTGACAAGCGGGGGGACGTGGTGGGCAAGGTGTCCCGGCAGGGCCAGGTGCTGGCCTACCTGCTGCGCAAGAGCACCGAGGCCAAGAAGGACAAGACCCTGGCCCTGGCCGAGAAGGACCTGAAGGCCCTGGAGATGACCGCCGACGCCCTGGCCCTCAAGGTGGCCGCCAAGTCCGCCGAGTGGGCCTCCGCGGGCAATCAGGAGAAGGCCGGCGAGCTGGATGCCCTCAAGGCCCAGGTCGCCTCCATTTCGGACCGCGTGACCGCCACCCTGGGGAAGCTGGACTCCATTGACCCGGCGGAGGCCAAGAGCCAGGCCGCCAAGCTGAAGGCCGACCTGAACAAGGCCTCGGCCAAGGCGGGGGCCCTGCTGAAGCAGAAGGTGGTCAAGCCCGATCCCGCCGAGAAGGCGGCGGAGGGTGCCAAGGCGGAGTTGGAGTCCAAGGGCTGCCCCGCGGGCATGAAGAAGCTGGTGGTGAAGAACCCGGCGGCGGCCAAGGACAAGAGCCAGCCCGCCATGCTGGGCTACTGCATCGACTACTACGAGTACCCCGGCAAGGGCCAGAAGCCCCGCACCAACGTCAGCTTCCAGGCCGCCCGGGCCGCCTGCGCCGCCATCGGCAAGCGCCTGTGCAGCTCGTCCGAGTGGAGCATCGCCTGCGGGCCCAAGTACCCCTACGGCAAGGACTACTCCCCCGACAAGTGCAACACCGTGGACGAGGAAGGCCTGGAGCGCCCCGTGCTGCCCGCCGGGTCCAAGGCCGAGTGCCGCAGCCCCTCCGGGTTGTATGACATGGTGGGCAACGTGGCCGAGTGGACCGCCGACGAGACGGTCAACGGCGGCGACAGCGTGAAGACCGCCGAGGACGCCACGTGCAGCCGTGGGGTCAAGCGCTTCGGCGCCGCCCGCAGCGTGGGCTTCCGCTGCTGCGCCGATCCCAAGTGAACTCCAAGTGATCCTTCAGCTTGCACTGCTGGTGGGGCTCTGGGGAGCGTCGCCGTCGACGGACGGCGGGGCAACCCTGGCGCAGGCCCCCGTCCCCCTTGAGGAGTTGGTCTTCCGGCTGCGAAGTGGCCGGGCCCAGGAGGCCCTGGAGGGGGCTGTGGGGGAGGCCTGCGAGGCGCGCTTCGTGCGGGCTTCGGCCCTGGACCAGTTGGAGCAGGACGGAGAGGCGGCCGCCCTGTTCGAGGGCCTGAAGGGCTGCCCGGACCTACCCCAGGACGAGGTCAGGCTTGGGTACTTCCTGACCGTGGAGCCGAACTCTTTGGAGCCGGGCCTGCGGCGTTCCCTGCCCGGGGAAATGGGCCGGCTGGCGGCCCGACTGAAGGGTCACCCCAAGCTGCCAAGGCTTCGGATCGCGCGGGCTGCGGCCCTGGCCGCAAACCAGGACTGGAAGGCGGCCCTGGCCACGCTGGAGGGCGAGTTCCCCGCGGGCGAGGCCCCGCTGGCGCTGTCTTTGGCGGCCCTGGTGGCTGGCACCGCCGGTCAGCAAGACCTGGCCTTCGCCAAGAACCGCAACCTGTTCCTCACCTATCCTTGCAGCCTGGAGGCCCAGGCCCTGGAGGCCGAAGGGGGGCCGGTAACCAAGCTGACCCCTGGCGAGCAGTTCGGGCGGGCCCTGGCCCTGTTCCGCTGCAAGGACTACCTGGGGGCCCGGCGCCTGCTGGAGGGGCTGGGGGATGGGGCGGCGGGGATCTCGAAGGACGAGTGGCACTGGTACCTGGGGCAGATCCTGGCGGAGAAGCTGAGGCTTGATCCCAAGGCAGCGCTGGACCACTTCCGGGCCATCTCGGCGGGCTCGGCCCATGCTGACGAAGCAGCGTTTCTGGCGGCCCGCTGTCTGCTGCGCCTGGAGGATTACCCGGCCGCGGCTCAGGGTTTTCGAAGCTATGCGCGCAGTGGGAAGAACAAGGCCCTGAAGGACAAGGCCCGCTACTACGTCGCCTGGATGCCCTTTGACCACGGCCTGTGGGACGAGGCGCCAGCTTCCTTGAGCACCTACCTGGACTCGGGCGGCGGCTCCATGACCGTCTATGTGGTGTGGTTCCGCGCCTGGGCGCATTACAAGGCGGGCCGCTGGGCTGAGGCGCTGCCGGACCTGGCGACCCTGAGCCGTTCGGGAAACCAATTGGTGGGGGGACGGGGCCTGTACTGGACCGGCGTGGTGCTGGACAAGCTGGGCCGGCGCGACGAGGCTGTGGAGACCCTGCGCGGGCTGCTGCGGCGCTGGCCCTTGTCCTGGTACGGGCTGTTGTCCTGGAAGCGCCTCAGCGATTGGACGGGCCGGGAGGAGCCCTGGGTCTTTCTTGCGGATCCGGCCCCCACCGCGGAGCTGAAGCCACGGTTGCCAGGGGCCAGAGGGACCCTGAGACGAGCAGTCCGGCTGGCCGAGTTGGGCCAGACCGCCTTTGCCCGTGCGCTGCTGCCCCGGCTGGGCCCCGCTTTGGCCTCCGGTCTGGGGGAGGCGGTGGCGCTGTCGGAGCTTTTTGAGGTGCCCACGGTCTTCCGGGAGAAGGTGAAGCGCCGAGGGCTGTACTCCCTGCCGGGACATGGCGGCGACCTGGCCGCCTGGGTCCACGAGTATCCGCGGGCCTACTGGCGGCTGGTGGAGAAGGAGGGACGGAGGCGTGGCCTGGAGCCCTTGTTCCTGGACTCCATCATGCGGCAGGAGAGCCGCTATCGCCGGGGGGTTGTGTCCTGGGCGGACGCCATGGGCTTGATGCAGTTGATTCCCCCCACCGCGGAGCGTCTGGCCGAGCTGGAGGGCCTGCCGTTTCGGCGGGAGCAGTTGTTCGACGAGGGGCGCAACATCAGGCTGGCGGCGGCCTACCTGGCCATGCTGCGGGAGGAGTTTTCGGGGTCCTACACCCTGGCGGCCCTGGCGTACAACTCGGGGGCGCCGGCGGTGAAGCGCTTCCTGGGCCGCAAGAACCACGGGTTGGACGAGGCCGTGGAGGACTTTGCCTACAACGAGGGGCGCAACTACTGCCGGGCCGTGACGGGGCACCTGCTGACCTACCTGTACCTGTACTCCAGCCCGGAGCACCGCCGCGACCTGCTGCCCTCGCTGCTGCCAGAGGACGCGCCGCGGAAGTTCCCCGGGAGGGTGGATTTCTAGGGGCCTCGTGGAACGGGGCGGTGACTGCCTGGAGGTGTGTGGGGTGACGCGCATGGCTGCAAGAGGTTTGCTGGTCCTGGGGCTGCTGGTGGTCGCTGCCTGCGGCGGCTCCAAGGCGACTGGGGACTTCGAGGCCCTGGGCCCCGGCGAGGACCAGCGCTGGCAGTATCCAGCGGATGGGCGGGGGGACAACCCTGGCAGCCACCCGGGGGATGGCGAAGGCGGGGACGCAGGCTTGCACGACGACGGCGACCCCGGGGACGCAGGCCCAAACGACCAGGGCGAAGCCGGGGACGGAGCCTCGGGTGATGCAGGGGACGGAGGCCTTAGCTGCCAGCCCGAGTGCTCGGGCAAGGTCTGCGGCGACAACGGCTGCGGCGGTACCTGCGGTTCCTGCCCCGGTGCCAAGCCCTACTGCCTGAGCGGCCACTGCGTCGCCGACTGCACCCGCAATTGCCAGGACAGGGAGTGCGGCGACGATGGCTGCGGCGGTAGCTGCGGCACCTGTCTTCCCGGCGTGCCCATCTGCCAGAACCACCAATGCACCCCCATTTGCAGCCCCGCCTGCCTGGGCAAGAACTGCGGCGACGACGGCTGCGGCGGAAGCTGTGGAGCCTGTGCGCCTGACGCCTCCTGCAAGGCCGGCGTCTGTGTGGCCAACCCGGTGTGCAAGGGCTGCGCCCCCTGGCAGCTTTGCACCGAGGCGGGCTGCCAGGATCCGCCCTCCAAGGGCACCTGTGGGAACAGGGGCGAAGCGGTGGCCGCCGACTGCAAGGACCTGCCCTTCACCGGCTGCTGCGCGGGCCCGGTCCTGTACTTCTGCGAGCCGACGCTGTGTCCTGGGGGCCTGAAATCCTGCGTCTGCAAGGTCGATTGCGCGGCCTTTGGAGCCAAGTTCAATCCGGCCCTGGAGTACACCTGTACCTGGGGCAGCGGCGACATCCCGCTGTTTCTGTGTGACTCGGAACTGCCGGCTCAGACGGGGCCCTCAGGGGACCTGTTGTGCGACTGGTACCAGTGTGTCCCCGACTGTGCGGGGAAGGCCTGCGGGGATGACGGCTGCGGGGGAAGCTGCGGCAAGTGCTTCTCCAATCAGGTCTGCGGTTTTGGCGGCAAGTGCATCAGTGGCTCGGCCGGGGGGCCCGGCTCCTGCTTCGGGTCCTGCGGCGGAAAGTCCATCGACTCGGCCTGCTGGTGCGACGAGGTCTGCTTCGACCTGGGAGGCTGCTGCGCGGATATGTGCGTGTTCTGCCCGGACATGTGCGGCGGGTGGTAGCAGCCTGGGTCCCCAGGTTGGTCGGTCAGCGCTTGGTGTGCGTGCGGCGGCGGACCAGGAGACCGGCCAGGAGCAGTAGCAGCATGGGGCCCAGCAGCCCTCGGGCGGTGGGCGAAGTCCCGGCGGTCCTGCAGCCGCAGCCGCCCCCGGAGCTGCCGAAGCCGTTGGGGCCCGCGTCAGCGCCCCCCCCGTCCCCCCAGCCATCCTGATCCTGTTGGCCACCCTCCACCACCTCGGGATTGTCCGTATCGGGGCCGTAGGGGCAGCCCACGGCGTACCACTGTCCCAGACAGCAGAAGCCCGTGTAGACGGTCTCCTCGCCGCAGACGCAGGCGCTGTTGATGGCCTCGTCCTCCTGACAGGCGTCACAGGCGGCACAGACCTGGGAGACCCGGGGGCCGGCCACATTGTCGGCCTCGTTGGTCTCCACCACGGCGTTGTCCACGTCCACAAAGACGAAGGACTTGTAGAGGCCGTCTGGCACGCCGTCCTTCCATTCGATGATGCGGGTGATGGTCTGGCCCGCCTGGAGGCCCTGGATGGTCTCGCTCTGGTCGCCCCACTCGTAGAGGTCGGGCTGGGTGTCCACGTCATGGTAGATGTCCAGGCGGAAGGGCGTCAGGATGTCGTCCTCGCCGTTGTTCTTGATCTCCAGGTAGTAGCCCACGCTGGCACCCTTGACGGAGGCCAGGAACTGCTGCACCACGAGGTTCACCCCGTCCAGGGTGCCCGTGCCCTCCAGGACCATGGAGTAGGACAGGGAGTTGTTGTCCTCCCCCGTCTCAAAGACGCTGTCGGTGATGTCCACCACGGCCCAGGCCATGTACTGGCGGGTGGGGTTCTCGGGGGGCGGGGCCCAGTAGAAGTGCAGCAGGGCGGAGGCCCCCGGAGCCAGGCCCACGGGGAAGGACTGGTAGTCTCCCACGAAGAGGTCCGCGTTCTGCCACGTTGGCAGGGTCTCGGCGTCAAAGAAGATGTCCACATCAAAGGGCACGGTCACGGGATCCTCGCCGCGGTTGGTGACCTGCACCAGGTAGTGGACCTGATAGGACTGG
>CAIXZC010000418.1 GCA_903923815.1 uncultured Myxococcales bacterium | reverse complement strand
TCCGGATAGCCACCGGCCAGGAGTCGACTCTCCAGCGAGGCCCCGCGGGCCACCGGTCCCATGCCGAACTGCGGCTTCAGCCTGCCCTCCAGGAAGTTCTCCAGGAAGCGACCCGGAGCCCGCTGCTTTTCGGCCTCCGTCAGGGGCTGCAGCCAAAGAGTCTCATTCCGACCGGCCAGGGACTCTTGCACCTGCGGCAACAACAGCAGGTTGGCAGAACCCGTCAGCAGAAAACGCCCCGGCCGCCGGTCCCGATCAACAACCATCTTCATGGCCGACAGCAGCGCTGGGACCCGTTGCATCTCGTCAACGGTCACGCGGTCAGGCAGGCTGGCCACAAAGCCCACCGGGTCCAGGGTGGCCGTGCGGGCGAAGTTCTCGTCGTCCAAAGAGACATAGGGCCGCCCAGGTTGGGCCATCCGTGCCAGGGTAGTCTTTCCACACTGCCGGGGACCCAGCAGGCAAACCACCGGAGTGTCCGCCAAAGCGGCCTCCAGCGCCGGTTGGAGCCCCCGCGCAAAGAGTTTGCTGGTTCCGTCCATTTGTCGCCTACGGCTCCGTCTAATTGTCGGTTACTGTAGCGGCGACTTGTCGGTTTGGGAAGCGCAAAAGAGCGGTCTCAGGCGCAGCAGGATTCAACCAAGAGCTTCAGGCCCAGCAAGAACAAAAAGGCCACGGCCAGGATGCGAAACGACTCCGGGCTGAGGCGCTTGAGGCCCAGGCGTCCAATCTGAACGCCAGCAAAGCCTGACACGACCAGCAGGGCAACCAGCGGCAGGTTCCCGGGTTGGAAGTAGCCCATCGTCCAATACAGGCCTATTTTCAGGGGATTCAGCAAGACAGAGGTGGCGGCGAAGGAAGCCACGAAGACCTCCTTGCGCAGGCCACGGGCCAGAAAGAGCGGCGCCTGGATGGTGCCTCCGCTGGCCGTCACCGCGTCCACCAGCCCGGCCACGGCAGAGACGGCGACGGTCACCTGGCTTGACGGCAGCCGTTCGGGGATCAGCTTCAGCAGCATGTTGGCACAGTAACCCAGCACCAACACCGCCAGCCCCAGCTTGATCTGGGCCGCCGGCAGCACATCAAACACCGCCATGTGGAGATGGGCACCACCTCCTTGATGTCCATGAACGTGGAGGCGAAGGAGATCAGCACGATGCCCGCGCCGAATCCGGCGACGGTGGAGAAGGCAGAGGCAAGCAGGCCGATAAGCGGCAACCAAAGATACAGCAATCAAGGCCTCCTACTCGGCATCCGGAGGGGTCAAAACCTAACACAGGCCCGCGGCCGCTTCCAGCCACTTCCCCTTGGCGAAGCGGTCCGTTAACCTTGATTTTTGAACGGCGACCGTTAGAAAGAACCTTGAGTTTTGAAAGATGGCGCGGAACTCGGGGCGTTGGACGTGGTCCTTGACACCGAATCTCGTGTCCGGGAGAATCGCGCCGTTTTCAGGGAAAATTAGTAAACCACTGTTCATTTTGGAGGCATGAAATGGAAAGACGGTCTTCTTTGGCGGTTCTGATGTTGGTGCTGTTTGCGGCCTTGGCGGTTGGTTGTGCCGAGGACGAGGACAAGGGCGAGACCGCGGCGTGTGCGGCCACCACCCAGGTGGAGTGCGCCGCTGAGGCCTCGGGCAGCGGCTACGGCAATTGCGTCTGGCTGGCGGGGGCCTGCGCGTTGCCCACGGCAGAGACCTCCTGTGCCACTTACATCGACGAAGAATCCTGCACCGCCGCGTGCACCTGGGCGGACGGCGCCTGCACGGGCGAAGCGTCTCCCTCCGGCCTGCCTTGCGAGAACTACACCACCCAGGCTGCCTGCGAGATCCCCTGCGACTGGATCCTGGACGCCTGCATGGTCGATCCCTGCGTCGACAAGGCGGAGGCTGCCTGCGCGACCACTGATTCGGATAACGGCTACGGCAAGTGCGTCTGGCAGGATGGCGCCTGCGCGGCCCCCTCGGCCGAGTCCTCCTGCACCACCTACACCGACGAAGAATCCTGCACCGCCGCGTGCACCTGGGCCGACGACGCCTGCACGGGCGACGCGTCCCCCTCCGGCCTGCCCTGCGAGAACTACACCACCCAGGCCGCCTGCGAGATCCCCTGCGACTGGCTTGGCGCAGCCTGCATCGTGGATCCCTGCGCCGACAAGGCCGAGGCCGACTGCGCCACCACCGACTCCCTGAACGG
>CAIXZC010000417.1 GCA_903923815.1 uncultured Myxococcales bacterium | reverse complement strand
GAGCACCGAGCGGTCCAGGCGCAGGCCGACGTAGCGCTCGCTGCGGTGCGCCAGGATAGTGGCGCGGGCGGCCATGGATTGGCGGTTGCGGTCCTGGACCTCAGCCTCAAGCTCGAAGGAGACGGGGCCCTGGTCGATGGCGCCTGGATTAAGCGTCACAGGGATGGCCAACGCGCCGGTGGAGTCCAGGGTACCCTCGCCGCTTGCCACCACGCCGTCGTCCTGCTCGGGGGCGTCAAAACCGTGGCGTCCGAAGCGCCAGGGGGACCAGAGGTCCACGGGGCCGAAGTGGAAGCCGGGGTTGTCGGGGGGGCTGAACCAGGCGGCGCTACGGTGGAGGCTCCAGGTGGCCTGGGCGCCGGCCATGGGACCACCGAAGAAGTAGCTGGCGCTGACGTTGGCGGTCAATTCCTTGCCCACCAGCACGGGGCTGCCGTCCAGGACGAAGGCGGCGGAGGCCTTGAACTCGGGGGTTTTGAACTCCTGCACCTGGAAGGAACCGCTGAGGTTCCCCAGGGGGCAGGTGACCAGAAGCTGGAAGTAGCCCAGGGAGGCGTCCTTGGGGAGAGTGTAGGAGACCGTGCCTGTGCCAAAGACGGAGAGCTGGAGGTCGCCCTTGTGGGCCTCGGCGCCGCGGGGATCCTGAAGGCTGAAGGTGCAGCGGCCCTCGTCCGCGGACAGGAGGCGCAGGTCGCCGCGGGGGCCGGGGCGGGTGACGCGGGCCAGGACCTGGAGGTTCACGTCCTCGGCAGGGCGGTAGAGGCCGCGGTCAGAGAAGACGGTGCCGGAGAGGCGCTCTTGGTAGCCCTTCTCGGTGGTGCCGTAGGTCCAGTAGCGGTAGGAGGAGTCGTAACCCCAGGGGCCGGGCTGCCCTTCCAGGGGAAGGTAGCTGCGGTCGTTGCCGCGGGTGGCCACCAGATAGCAGGCGGTGAGGGCCAGGGCCGGGTGGTGGAGGCGCAGAAGGCCATCGGGGCCGCTTTGGCCCGAGGCCACAACCTTGCCCTTGCAGTCCCGGGCTTCCACGGGGACGGAGGCCAGGGGGGTCGCGCTGTCCAGGGCTGTTACCAGTACAGCCAATTCGGAGTGCGCCTTGAGGGCGGTGAGGCCCAGGTTGGTGGAGACCAGGATGGCGGTATGCTTCTGGGGGTAGCGCTCGCCGGGGGTCAGGTCGAGGGCCTCCACCAGGACCGCACCGAAGCCGTCCTTGCTGAGGGCGGGGGACAAGGACAGCTGCTGGTCCACCGGACGGTTGGCGGGCTTGCCAAGGTTGAACTCTTTCTTCCAGGCGAGCTCCAGGCCGGCGAAGGAGTCCTGCTTGGTGTTGCGGTCGTGCCAGCCCTGGCTGCCGGCGGTGACCGCGGCGTCCCAGAATTTTTCCGCAGGGACGGGGGCCAGGCGGACCTGCACGCTGGGGCGGTTCATGCCGCTGAGGGTCAGCGTGGGTGGGAGCTTGGCCTCCAGGACGCCAAACCCAGTGTGGGCCAGGCGTAGGAAGGGGCTGGCGGGGCCGTACTTGAGGGTCGCGCGGCCGCCGCTGGAGGCGCGCTGGCCGTAGATGTCGCCAAGGCCGGGGAGGACCTCGAACTGGTAGGTGGTGGAGGGAAGGAAGGCGCCGGAGACGGTGAGGAAGTTGGAGCTGGCGCGGACCTCCAGGTCAGCCACAGCGGGGGTGACGCGGATGAACTCGGCGAGGCCCTTGACGGGGCGCAGGACGTTGTTGAACTCGACGGAGACGGGGGTGCCGGGATCGCATTCCTGGGAGTCCCAGCTACAGGAGATCTTGACGATGCGCAGGTGCTCGTAGGTGCCAAAGGGGAAGCGCAGGGTCCGGCCCAGGGGCAGGGGGCCCTCCAGGCTGGTGAGGGCGCGGTCAACGGTGAGGGTGTAGTGGGTGGAGGGTGATAGAGCCCGGGCAGGCTTGAGGTAGACGACGCGTTGGGCCAGCAGAGTGGCCTCGGCCTCAGCTATGGGACCAGCGGGGACGGAGGCGGCCACCTGGGGGGCCGGTGGGTCGGTTGGGACCAGCACGATGTTGTGGCCCGTGGGCACTTCCAGGTTGGCCGCCTTGGCCACAGTCTGGGGCGAGACGCGCGCGTTGAAGTGGAGTGCGAAGATGGTGTCCGTGCCCACCGTCTGATTGCCCTCCAGTGGAGAAACGCTGAGGAGCGCGAGGTGCGGGGTGGCGAACTCCCAATGAAACTCGTCGCCCAGGGTCTGGCCGTTGGCGGCGACGGTACCGGCCTTCACGGCGGCGCGATATTGCGTGGCATAGGGGAGTCGCCCGTCGGCCTCGAAGACCAGGGTCTCAGGGGACAACCAGAGGAAGCGGCCAGCCGGGAGGGGAGAAATCTCCAGGGGACTGGCGGCGGCATCCAGTTGACCAAGGGTGGCCAGGGGGACCATTGGTTGGTTGAAGGTGACGGTGACGCCCTGGACCACGTCTATGGCGCCCTCTGGACTGTGGCGTGTGACGGCCAGGGGCCTGGGGGCTACCGTGGGGACGGAGTCTTTGGGCTTGGGGGCAGGGAATGCTTGGAGACGCTCGCCCTTGCGCAGGGGCAGGCGAGGGGCGATCCGCAAGGTGTCCGCGGCGGGCATGACCTCGGGCTTGGGGGCTGCCAGAGCGGCGAAGGGGTCCTGGCCGTCAGCAAAGGGGACCACCTGGAGGGTGGCCTTGGGGACGGAGGCTGCCTTGGCCATGGCGCTGGGGGACGGGGCCACAGGCGGCGCGGCGCGCTCAGTCAGCGCCGGGAGAGCGGGCGGCTGCGCAGGGACGGAGGGTTGGGGCTGCTGGGGGACGGGGGCTGCCTGAGCCGTGGCCAACGCGGCGGGGACGGAGGCGGAGGAGCCGCCCTCTCCATTGCAGGCTGAAAAGGCCAGGACAAACAGGGCCACAAGGAGTGATTGGTTCATGGACAACTCCACGTTGGGTGCGCGCACAGACCGCAGATTAGCCTAGCCGACAAACGGCCACAAGCCTCGCAGTCAATTCCCAGCAGTGTCGGGAAAGAGGCACGGCCAGCCCGTGAGCGAACCTAGTGAACGCCGCGTCCACAGGCAGCAGCGGCGGCTTCGCGCAGAGCCTCAGAGAGGGTGGGATGGGCGTGAGTGGACTCCGCAATATCCTTGGCCGAGAGGCCGTGGCGGATGGCCAGCGTGGCCTCGGGCAACAGTTCCGAAACCAGGCGACCCACCATATGGACCCCCAGCACCTTGCCCCCGTCTGGGGCGGCCAAGACCTTGGCGAACCCGGCCTCCGCACCCATGGTGCGGGCGCGCCCGTTGGCACGGAAGTGGAAGACACCGCAGCAGAATGGCGTACCTGCCTGCTCCAACTCCTCCTGGGTGGCGCCCACCTGGGCCAGTTCCGGGTCGGTGTAGACCACGGATGGCACCAGCAATTCGGGCAACGATTGACGCAGGCCCGCCAAGAGTTCCACAAGCGCTACCCCCTCGTCCTGAGCCTTGTGGGCCAGCATTGGGCCCCGGACAAGATCCCCAATGGCGTATATTCCGGGAGCACAGGCCAGGCGCTCATCCACGTCCAGACCGCCGCGACGATTGGGAACCAGCCCCACCGTCTCCAGTCCAAGATCGGCGCAGAAGGGGCGGCGGCCAGCGGCCACCAGAACCTTGGCAACCTCCAAACTGCAATCTCGGCCCTTGGCGTCGGTATAGGAGAGGGTGACCTTGCCATCGGCCACATTGCCCCCGGTGACACGCACCCCCAAGGCGAAGTCCATGCCCTGGCGTTTCAGGCTGCGCTGCAGTTCCTTGGCGGCCTGCTGGTCGGCGAAGGGCGCAACACCGGGCGCCAGTTCCAACACGGTCACCTTGGCTCCGAGGCGCATCCAGACTTGCCCAAGCTCCAACCCCACTGCGCCGGCGCCAATGACAGCCAGGCTGGCAGGCACCTGGGGCAGGGACAGGGCCTCAGTGGAAGACAGAACGGAGTGGCCGTCGAAGGGCAGGCAGGGAAGCTCCGAGGCCACGCTGCCCGACGCCAGGATGATGTTGGTCGCCGCCAGTTCAAGCATCTCACCAGCAGCGGGTAGCACCTGAACGTGGCCCGGTCCGGCCAGCCTACCCTGTCCCTGGAACACCTTGACGCCCCGCTTCTTCAGCAGGAAGGCCAAGCCAGTGGACAGGTCGTTCACCACCGCTTCCTTGCGCGCCAGCATCGCCTCCACATCCAGAGTTGGCGACACTACGCCAATCCCGTGCTCGGAAGCCTCCGCGGTGACCCGGTGGAATAACTCGGAAGATTCCAAGAGGGCTTTGGAGGGGATGCAGCCCACGTGCAGGCAGGTTCCGCCTGGGAGGGCGCGCTTCTCCACAAGCGCAGTGGTCAGCCCAAGGGCCGCGGCCCGCAACGCAGCAGAGTATCCGCCCGGACCAGCGCCGATTATGCAAAGGTCGAACTTTTCCATGAACGCCTCCAAGCTGCCGCCAGAAAACGCGCGTAATCTAGCCCGGATGGCCCCGGATGTCATCGGATTTGAGGTCCAGAAGCCTGGGGGCGAAGATGCGGGGCAGGCTTGTCAGAACCTTGGGCCCGCGCTAACATCCGCCGCTGATTCGGAGGTGTTCATGAACGAAGCAGCTTTGCCGTCCACGGCGGCAGTACTTGGAGCAGGTAGTTGGGGCACGGCCCTGGCCCTGCTGCTGGCCAGAAACGGGATCGCGGTCAGGCTCTGGGTCCGGGAGCCCGAACTGCTGGACCAGATTCGCCGCACAGGGGAGAACCAGATCTTCCTGCCCGGCGTCAAGCTGCCAACGACCATCCAGGCTGTGGGAACCGTGAGCGAGGCGCTGCCCCGTGCTGAGATGATCTTCCTGGTGGTCCCCAGCCAGTACCTGCGCGCCTTCCTGGAGCGGCACCGTAACAGCTTCCCCGCCGGGGCCCCCATCGTCTGCTGCGCCAAGGGCATAGAACAGGAGACCTTGTGCACCCCGGACGAGATCATGCTTGAGGAGTTGCCCGGAAAGTTCCACCAGCAGATCTGTCTGTTGTCAGGCCCCTCCTTCGCCAAGGAGGTGGCCCAGGACATGCCCACCAACGTCACCGTGGCGTCCCTGTTCGCCGAGACCGCCGAGCGCGTCCAGCGAGCAGTCTCCACCGGGCGCTTTCGGGCCTACACGGGCAGCGACCTGACGGGCGTGGCCCTCGGTGGCGCAGTCAAGAACGTCATCGCCATCGCGGCGGGAGGCTCGGACGGCCTGGGGCTGGGCAACAACGCCCGGGCGGGGCTGATAACCAGAGGCCTGGCGGAAATGAACCGCCTTGCCGTTCGTAAGGGCGCCAACCCCTTGACCCTGTCGGGCTTGTCTGGAATCGGCGACCTGGTGCTGACCTGCACGGGCGACCTGTCCCGAAACCGTCAGGTGGGGTACAGGCTTGCCCAGGGCGAGAGCCTGGCCCACATCCTGGAATCCATGTGCATGGTTGCGGAGGGCGTCGACACGGCCTTGTCCGTGCACCAACTGGCCCAGAAGCTGGCGGTGGACCTGCCAATCTGCGATGCCGTGTACCGCTGTCTGCACAACGGTGAATCAGTGGCGTCAGCGATGCAGTCCCTGTTGGATCGACCCGTGGGGGCCGAGATCAGGTAATCAGAAGGTATACAGGATCCCGAAATCCAAAGCCCCCGCACTGTCCCGCGCGCTGGGCTTGCCCGTCTGGAAGTCCACCTTGTTGAAACGTCGGTCAAGCACGAAGCCATAGTCAATCCGCAGCGGAATCTGGCCCCCCAGCAGCCAACGCACCCCGGGCCCCACGCTGAAGCGGAAGCTGTTGGACGTCAGCTCGCCGAAGGACTCCGTGATGGCCCCCCAGTCCACGAAGACGCTGCCCCAAAGATCGCTCTTGCGCAGCAGCGGGTAGCGCAGCTCCCCCGAGCCGTTCAGCACGAAGTCGCCGTCGTTCACCACCAGGAAGCCCTTCTGGTTGGAACCCGAGACCGACATGGTCGCGACCTCGGTGCGGGGCGTGCCGTTGGCCCGGTACTGAAGAATGCCGCCGGCCGGGAAGCCGCGCACTCCGCTGGTGCCACCAAGCCGGAAGCGATGGTTGGCCGGCAAGTCCGCCCCCAGGCCACTGAGGGACCCACCTGCCCGCACGTTGCCTGCCAGCACCAGGATGTTTCTGAAGGGG
>CAIXZC010000416.1 GCA_903923815.1 uncultured Myxococcales bacterium | reverse complement strand
CGGGGTTCACGGTGGCGGCGGCCTGCAGGCACTCCTCCAGGGTCACGCTGCCCTCCTGGGCATCGGCGGCCCCGGCCCAAAGCAGCGCCGCACCCAAACTCAACAGCACAAGGGGCTTCTTCATGACTTACCTCTCCCGTCGTGGGGCCCTGCCAGGGGCCGCCCCAGCGCGCCGTGAAGGAACATCCGCACGATGGTCTCGGCGTGGTCGGAGACCCTCTCGTCCTTGTCCCCGGACATGATCCACCGGATGGTGCGATCCTTCACCAGCCCCAGCAGCAGCCAGGCCGCTTCCTCCGGGGGTTCGGCGGTCTCAGGCAACATGGAGGCGAGGCGCTTCGCCATCAACTCCACCACCCCAAGGAGGTGCTCCTTCATGAAACGCCGCATCTCCATCTGAGCTTCCGGCGAATCCACGGGCATGGCCATCGCCATGTCGGTGAACAGGCTGCGCCGCTCGTCGGTGTGGCTGAGCATGGCCTTGACCCAGAACACCAGCCCGGCCTCCAGGGACAGCCCCGCCGGGATCTCCACCTGCAGGATCGCCAAACTGGCCCGGGAGTCCCGCTGCCAGGCCCGGACTATCAAGTCGTCCTTGGAGGCGAAGTAGTTGTACACGGAGCCGGGCGCGTAGCCGGCCCGCCGGGCCACCTCGTCCACCTTCAGGGCCCCCATGCCGCGCTCCATGATGATGCTCCAGGCGGCGTCGATGAATTGATCCCGGACGAACTCCGCCTGCTTCTCTTTTCTGGCTTGTCTGGTGTTGTCTTCCATGGCCCCCTCCTAGTTCTTGACCTGCACGGTCGCGCCGTTCAGAAGATTCAGGTGCCCGTCCGTGACCACGCTTTCGCCACCCTTCAGGCCCGAGATCACCTCTACCAGACCATCCTGGCGAAGGCCTGTCTCCACGGGGCGAAGCTCGGCCTTGTCCTGGGCCACCACAAAGACCACCTTCTTGCCTTCACGGTGCAGCACGGCGCCCGCAGGGACCAGAAGGGCCCCCTGGTGCACCTGCCCGGTGGCCAGGGTCATGCGCACGAACATCCCGTCCCGAGCCAGGCCCAACAGGTTCTGGGGTACGCCGATGCGCAGCAGGTACCCGCCCCGCAGGGCATCCACGGTGTCAGCCAGGAACAGCAGCTCGCCCGTGCCGCTCTTGCCGATGGCCTCAATGGTGAAGTCCGCCTTGGCCATGGGGCCGATGAGGGCCTTCTGGTTGTCCGTCACCAGGGCCTCCACGGCCACGGCGCCCGCGGGCACCAGCAGGAACATGGGGGTCCCCGCACCGACCATGCCGCCAACCTCGATCTTCTTCTGCTGGATCACTCCAGCCACGGGCGCCCGCACCTCCATCTCGTCCAGGGCCCGCTGGGCCACTTCCCGGGACAGCTCGGCCTGGTGCAGCCCGATACTGGCCGCCGCCACCTCCTGGTCCCGAACCTCGCCCCGCTTGGTCGCCACCTGGGCCAGCTCCAGCACCGCCTCCACCTGGGCAAAGGCCGCCTTCACGGCGTCCCGGTCCTCGTCCCGGGCGCCCTTGTTCACCAGCGCCAGTTGGGCCATGGCCGAGTTGTACTGGGCGTTGGCCACCTTGTAGCCGTCCGACGCCTTGTCCAACTGAGACTTGGGGATGATCTTGTTTTCGTACAGCCCGTCCAAGCGCCCCAACTCCCGCTGCATGGAGTCCACCTGGGCCCGCGCCACCTCCACCGCCGCCGCGACCTGCCGATGCTCCTCGGGCCTGGCGCCGCGCTCCACCTTCTCCAGGTTCGCCTTGACCTGCGCCACGGAGGCCTGAGCCTGCTTCACACCAAGGGCAAGTGTCTCCTTCTCCAGGGCCGCCGCAGCGCCCATGGCCTCAAGCTGCTTCTTGGCCTGCTCAATGGCGGTGTCCGCCTGCTGGAGGCGCAGCTCCACGTCTCGCTTATCGAGGGTCACCAGCACCTGATCCTTCTTGACCAGGTCCCCCTCCTTGACCAGCACCTCGGCTACCCGCCCGCCGTACAGAGCCCCCACAGGAACCACCGTCTGGGCCTTCACGGCGCCGACCAGCGGTATGGAAATGGCCAGATCCGCCTTCTGGACGGGCTGGGCCTTCACCAGAACCCTCACCGCCGCGCCGGCGGGCGCCGCGTTCGCCGCTGGGGCTTTCGCCGGGACACCGTCTGCCTTCTTGGAGGTACAACCACCGGTCCCCAGGACCACCATGCCCAACGCCGCGAGGCCGGAAATTACGAGGGTAGTTCTCATATTGACTCCTTCATCAATCTCGTGAACAGCG
>CAIXZC010000415.1 GCA_903923815.1 uncultured Myxococcales bacterium | reverse complement strand
CGGTCTTGCCGTCGCAGTCGTTGTCCAGCTTGTCCGTGGGGTCCTCCAGGTAGCCGGGGTTCATCTTGGGGTTTTCGTCGTTGCAGTCGTTGCTGCCAAGGGCGCAGGTCTTGGGGGCGCCGACCTTGGGATGGGTGGGGTTGCAGTAGCCGTCACCGTCCACGTCGCAGCCCTCGTCGGTGACGCCGTCGCAGTCTTCGTCCAGGTCGTTGCAGACGTCGGGGGCGCCGGGCTGGATGGCGGGGTCGGCGTCGTTGCAGTCGCCCCACTTCACCACGTAGCCCTCCTGCACCTTGCAGAAGCACTGGAAGGCGGGGATGCCGAAGCCGTCCTTGTCCTCGTCGCGGTGCTGGGGGATGCAGCCGATGGCCGAGCCCTCGTCGGTCTCGCCGTCGCAGTCGTCGTCCACCGTGTTGCAGACCTCTTTGCCCAGGTGGCCCTTCTTGCTGTCCTTGGGGAAGCAGTCGGTGGCGTCGGGGTCGCCGTCGTTGTCATCGTCGGGGTCGCAGGCGTCGCCGCCCAGATCCTTGTCGAAGTTGGCCTGATCGGCGTTCTCGGCGAAGGGGCAGTTGTCCAGGCCGTCGGGGATGCCGTCGCTGTCCGTGTCGCCCTCGGGGTCGCTGATTTCGGGGGGGACGTAGGCGTCAAATCCCGCGGGGGTATCGATGCCGGTGTCCTCGGCGGGGGTGGTGTCGGGCAGCACGCCGTCCTCGGGGATGGTGTCCACGGGGGATCCGTCGTTGGAGGCGCCGTCGGGAAGCTGGCCGTCGCCGTGGGTGTCCTCGGGGGTGCCAAACACGCAGGCGAAGTCCAGGCAGTACTGCCCCTCACCACAGGTGCCACACACGCCACCGCAGCCGTCGTCACCGCAGGCCTTGCCGTTACAGGACCGGAAGCAGGTGCCCGGCGGGTAGTCGAAGCCGCCGCCATCGCCGCCGCCACCACCACCGCAGGCCGAGAGGGCCAGCAGCAGCACCGCAGCCAGGACAGTCCAAAGCAGTCTAGCCATTGGGGACCCCCGCAAAATTACGGCCGGATTGTAAGGGATCTGCGGTGTTGTACGCAAGCACGCGCGACGTCCCCGGGGCAAATCACCCAGGGAGCTGCGCAGACCCGCGCCGTGGAAGTGCTTGCCGCGGGTCTGGGGCCTGTGGCAGCTTGGTCTGCGGCGTGCCGCCGAAGCAGGTCCCAGGGTGGGGCCACCGACGGCCCCGGGGAGACCCATGACCGACAGCCCCAGCACCCAGCCGCCCAGGCTGGTCCAGGTTGAGTTCAGCTCCGTGGGAGGCTTCCACGGTCTGCCCGTGCTGCCCTTCGTGAAGGGTGCCGTCCAGCGGGCGGGGGGGCTGGTCCAGTGGCTGCGCTTCGCGGCCGATCCGGCTGCCCAACGCCAGGACTCGGGACCGGGCATTGCCTTGATAGAGGAGGACCTGGACCACCTGTGTCAGGTGCTGGCCCGGGTCGGCGCCACCCATCTGCTGTTCTCCCAGCAGCCCTCCCGGGGCCTGTTGGATCGCGTGCAGCGCGCCCGGCCCCAACTTCGCGTGGCGATAGTCAGCCAGGTGCCGCTGGCGTCCCCCAACCCCGACGAAGGCCCCGCGTGGCTGCCCGTGGGAGTCCGCCCATTGGTCAACTGGGCCCTGGCGCCCGCCCTTCCCTCCCCCGACCTGGACCTGTTCGCTGCCCCCGACTTCGCCCTGGAGCTTGCCAATTCCGGGGCCCGCAGCGCGCCCCTGACCCTGATGTTGGTGTGCTCGGATTCCTGCACCTACACTCGGCCCCTCGCCCAGTCCCGCTTCTTCGCCGCCCGCCCCCTGCCCGGCCTGCCCCCGCGCTTCGGTTGCACGTTCTGCAACAAGGCGGCCTTCGCGCCCCTGTTCCAGGAACTGCGCACCCAGTCCCCCCAGGCCCTGCTGGCCCTCCAGCTTGAGGCCGCACGGGACACCCTGCGGCGTGGCCCCGGCCCCCTTGGGCTGCGCGTGATCTCCCAGCGTCTTGCCGCCGCGCCCGAGGAGTTGGCCCGGTTGGTGGTGGCCGCCGAACTGCCCCCTCTGGCGCTTCAGTTGGAGTACCGCGCCGACCAGATCCCCAACCTGATCCCCGCCCTGGCCGCGGCCGCCCGCCTGCTGTCCGCCGGGGGCCACAACCTGGAGGTCTGCCTCATCGGTGTGGAGTCCTTCTCGGCCCGGCAACTGGATCGCTACCACAAGGGCCTGGCACCCCTGGACAACCTGCTGGCCATCCAGGCGCTGGGGCAGCTCTCCCAGGAACTGGGTCAGGGCTTCGGGCTGCGCGCCTCGGGGGGCCTGTCCACCATCCTCTTTGACCCCTGGGCCAGCCCCGGGGACCTGGGCATCAACGTGGCGGTCATCCAGCACTTCGGGCTGCTGGACTTTGCCCGCAAGCTGTTCGGGTCCCGCCTGCGCCTCCACGAGGGTCTGCCCCTGACCCTGGCCGCCCGCGCCGAGGGGCTGCTGCTGGACAACTACGCGGACCCGCGCCTGGACACGGCCCTCCGAACGCTCTATCCGGCGGAGCTTCCCTGGCGCTTCGCGGACCCCCGCATGGAGCCCCTCTGCGGCCTGGCCATGCAGCTCTCCGAGGAGCCCACGCCGTCGCTGGACCTGGCCCTCAAGGCGGCCCAGGTGGTGGCGGCAACTCCCACCCGGCTGACCGAATCCCAGCTTCGCCACAACGCCCAAGGCCTGCTGACCGGGCCGCGGCCGCTGCTGCCCAGACTACCGGCCATTCTGGTTGGGGGGGAGCCGGGGGGGGCGGCCAGCGCCTTGAACTTCCGGCTGGTGGAGCTGGCTGCCTTTGCCGCCGGCCTCAAGCCCGTGATGAAGCTGGAGCTGCCCCTGGATGACGGTGGCGCTGACGCCACCCTGGCCTGGCTGCAGCACGCCTTCCCGGGGACCGTGGGGGCCTGGCGACGGCCCTCCTGGGGCGGGGGCGCCTTCGTGGAGGTCTTCCTGTCCCGGGACCCGGCGGCGGCCCAGCGTGCCCAGGAGGTGGCCCAATTCATTGACGGCTCCCCGGCCTGCCCCCAGCGCCTGGAGGCGGACCAGGAACTGGGTCGGCTGCTGGGCTACCCCGACTGCTGCGCCAGCGCCTTCACCCGCGTGGGCAGCGTGACCACCAATGGCTTTGAGTGGCTGCGGGCCCGACGCCTGTTGGACTCCACCGGGGCCCCCCACACCTTCCTGCCCCTGCTGGTCCCCTGGGTGCCCTGTGCCCTGGACTGCACGCCCACCCGGCGCTACCTGGACACGTTGCTGGCCAACCCCGCTGCCGCCCCCTGGCTGGACCGCTGGGGACGGGGCTTTGGCCTGAACCCGCAGGTGCCCTGGCGCCAATGGGGCGACCTGCCCATCCTGCAGTTCCTGCAGCGGCCCGGGGACTTCGTGGTGCTGCGCCCCTCCGGCCCCCTGGACGCCCCCTTTCGTTACGACGTCGTGGCCGCGGCCACGGCAGACCCTCGCCTGGAGGCGCTGCTGCAGGGTGACACCCTGGCCCTGGAGCCGGGCCTGCTGAGGGTTGAAGCGGACGGCCAGGAGACGGCCTTCTTTGCCCTGGACGCCTTCCTGTGGACCCCCGGGCTGCCGCCCCACCGGGAGTTCTGGCGGTGCTGTGCCCAGCAGGCCCTGGAGGCGCCCAGCCCCAACCCCGGAGAGGCTACGCCCAGGGGCGCCCGGACCCCGGCCGGCCCACCGCCAGGGGCTCGGTGTCTGGCCCTTCAAGACCACTTGACGAACCTGCTGACCCTGCGCCTCGCGACCTCCCCGGACCTCCTGGCGGGCTTCCTGCCGGTGCAGACCCGGGCCAGCGGTGAGGGGCCTCTTTGGGGGCGCCTGACGCTGGAACTGCGGCATGGCCGGGAGGACCTGACGTTGTACCTGGAGCCGGCCCAGCCCTCCCGCCCAGCCTACCGCCGCTGTG
>CAIXZC010000414.1 GCA_903923815.1 uncultured Myxococcales bacterium | reverse complement strand
TGGCGCGCCCCATCCCGTCCTTGACGTCCTTTTCGTCCTTGCCGTCCTTGGTGTCCTTGGCGTCCTTCCAGGCGCGCCTGCTCCAGCGGTAGCGTGGGTCGGTTGTGCATGCGAACCGCCGCCGAGCACGCGTGCCCGCCGCCGGGGGCTGTGTAATGTGTAAGGTCCTGACCCCGTTCGCGCCGCTTGCCTGCCTTGCTCCTTTCGGGTTATCTTCACAGCGCACTGCTTTTGCCCCTGAAGACCGAAGGAAGGGTTGACCCATGATCACTGCTGCACCCTGGTTGGTTCTTGTGATGTTGGGAACGTCAGCGCCCGCCGAGGCCCCCGAGGGTACCCCCGCGGCCCCCGCCCAGGTCCAGGAGGTGGACGCCCCCGTGCCCCCCGTCAACCAACGCCGCCCCTGGAGCACGGACCGCTACTTCGCCGAGGAGCTCAGCGACCTGGAGTTCCAGGCCGAGATGAAGAAGTCGCCCCTGCGCGAGGACTACATCAAGAAGACGTTGTCGTTGGTCGAAAGCAACCCCAACCACCCCCAGGCCGCCGACCTGTACTACCGCATCGCGGAGTTCATGACCCAAAACGTCGAGGCCGAGTACCAAAGCGCCCTGCGCGCCTTCCGCCTGCTGGAATCCGAGGGCGCCGGCCGCATGACGCCGCCCAAGCCCGACTTCTCCCGCTCCCTGCCCTACTACCGCAAGATCCTCCAGGAATTCCCCGAGTACACGAAGGTCGAGGAGGTCTACTACTACTTCGGCCGCAATGCCCTGCTGACGGCCTCCTTCAAGACCAACCAGGACCTGGCCCGGGACGCCGCCGCCTACCTGGAAAGCTTCATCAACCGCTTCCCCGACAGCCGCTTCCGCACCCGCGCCGAGCTCATGCTTGCCGAGTACTACTTCGAGGACAACAACCTGGCCAAGGCCCTGGAGCACTACCAGGCCATCTCGGACAACTTCCCCGACTCGCCCATGGTCGACTACGCCACCTACAAGCTGGGCTGGGTCTACTACAACTATCAGCAGTACGAGTCCTGCGTGGCCTCCTTCCGCAAGGTCATGGAGAACCAGGAGAAGGCGGGCCAGAAGGGCTCTGAGCTTTACGGCCAGGCCCTCAATGAATACGTCCTGGCGGTATCCGAGGCGGGGCTGGGCTGGAAGGACGCGCTGGACTTTCTGGGCGCCCGCCTGGAGGCCAAGGAGGCCCGCGCGCGGATGCTGCAGATCGCCGACCTGATGGCCACCAAGGACTTCTCCGACGAGGCTGTGGCCCTGTACCGTTACTACATGAAGGCGGACCCCATCGACCCCGGCGTGGTGGACCTTTGGAACCGCATGTTGACTGCCGCCCGCGTCAGCTTCTCCCTGCCCCAGATGAACGCCCTGCTGGACGAGATGCGCGCCTTCTTCGCCCCTGCCGGCACCTTCATGGAGAAGGCCAGCGCCGACACCCGCGTGGAGGCCAATCAACTGCTGCTGCGCTGGGACCTGGTCATGGCGGAGCGGGACCTGGAGGACGGCCTGTACCGCACCGGTGGCCTGCCTGCGCTGGAGAAAGCGGCCGCCAAGCTGGAGGGACTTGCGGCCAACGGGGGGGAGCCTGAGGGGGCGCATCGACGCCGGGCTGGTGATGGCCTACGTGGGGCTCCTCAAGGAAAGCTCCAACGGCGCGGTCATCTGGATCTCCGAGAACCTGCCGGGTCTGGCAGTGCCCGGGGACTTCGAGCTGCCCAAGAAGCGTGAGGCCGAGGCCTGGAGCCCCGTGGAGGACAAGCTGCTGGCCGCCGCGCGCAGCTACGTGGACGGCAAGGCCAGCCCCGCCAAGCCCGACCTTCAGCCCCTGGCCGCCGCCGACATGCTGGCCGTGGTGCTGCAGGCCCAGACCCTGGTGAACTACCGCCGGGGCCATTTCGACGCCGTGCTGACCCTGGCCAAGGCCCAGCTTGCCCACGGCCCCGCCAACGCCGGCCTGGCCCGCCAGTTGTGGATGCTGCACGACGCGGCTCGCCGCCTGGCGGACAAGGAGACCGAGCTGGACCTCACCTCCAAACTGCTGGAGTCCCGGGACCTGCCCAAGGCCCTGCGCCGGGATGTGCTGCATTACAACTGCGCCGCCCGCATCGACCACGCCCCCGACGTCGCCGCCCGGGAGCTGAGTGCCGGCCTGGACTTCCTGGTGGAGTCCGCGGACTTCTGCCGGGAGATCCCCGACAAGGCCGCCGAGTGCTGGTACCGCGCCGGGGAGATCGCCGCCGCCGCCAAGGACAAGGAGCGGGCCAAGATGGCCTTCGGCAACATCCTGCGGGACTTCAAGGGCAGCCGCTTCGAGAAGTCCGCCCAGAAGGCCATGCTGAAGCTGAAATAGTCAGAAGGCCTGCCGAACCCCAACACCCCAACACCCCAACACCCCAACACCCCAACACTTCCGCGCCCACGTTCCAAGTCGTGACGGACTGTGTGCCGGCAGGAGGTGACTGGCTTCCTGATTGGGGGTCTAGCGGCAGCAGCCGCCGGTGCAGGTGTAGCCGGGGTTGAGGACGCGGGTGACCGGGTGGTGGATGAGCTCCGTGGCCAGCGGGTCAGGCTGACCAATCTTCACTGAATCAACCAGACCGTGGAAGAAGTCGCCGATGGCGGGCAGGCCCTCGTCGTTCATCTGGGAGCTGCCCACGCGCAGGACGCCGCTCTCGCCGGCCACGCTCATGGCCAACTCGGCCTTGAAGGCGCCGTGGTTCACGGACAGGTAGGCCATGGTACCGGAGACCCTCACCAGCACCTGCATCCAGGCATTGGCGCTGAAGGCGGGAAGTTCGACGCGCTTGCCCTGGGACTCGAAGAAGGGCACGCACCAGCCGCCGCCAGTGGTGGCGTTGATGCCCAGGACCCAGGCGGCCTGACCGCTGGTGGTGGTGTCCCGGGAGACCAGAGTCATGCGCTGGCCACAGCTTGCGGGGCGGGCCAGGATCTCAATGGTGCCGCCGGCCTCCAGCTTGGGCGCGGAGGCAGCGGTGAAGTACTGGGACTGGCCATCCAGGGTGAGCCCCGGGTCCTCGGCGTTCTCGGTCTCCGGAGGGTCGCTCTGGTAGGCGCCGTTGATCTTGTAGGTGCTGGTATCCACGGACACGCCGCTGCGGTACTCGTCGAAGCGCCACCAGGCCCGGAAGCCGTTGCAGGCCGAAGGCAGACCCCAGCAGGGCTTGCCGCCGTTCAAGTTGCGCGTGTCCGTGACCACCACGGGCTTCATCAGGGCCTCGTCGCCCCAAAGCAGCCGGTACACGCGGTAGGGGTAGGCCCCGGAGCCCACCGCCGTGCTCTCCGTGTTGGCCAGGAAGCGCAGCACGGGCACCCCGGGGCGGCCCCGGCGGTACAGGTATTCGGGGCTCTTGGCCACCTTGTGGATGAGGACCTCGTCCAGGTAGCCCTTGAAGTAGGAAAGGTGGGGGCCAGACAGGGAGGGGTTGTTGCCCAGGTGCAGATCCACCGAGGAGGGATAGCTGATGGTGCCCACGGCCACGGCGCTGCTGGCGACCTTGAGGCCATCCACCCAGAGGCTGACCTCGCCGGTGTCCACCACCGCCGCCAGATGATGCCAGGTGCCCTTCACCAGGGCCTGGGTCGCCTTGACGCTGAAGCCATTCTCGAAATTGCTGACGTTGAAGTAGGGCTTGAGATCCACGTCCAGGCACAGGCCCCAGCCGCCGCCCTCTTCAATGTCCACCAGACAGCCGTTGCTGGCGGCCTGCCCATCGGCCCAGACCCAGACCTCCACGGTCAAGGCCTTGTTTGGACGAAGGTTGGGGGTGCTGTCGATCTCAAAGTCCACGTAGGACGTCCCGTCAAAGTAGTAGGCGCTGTTGGCCACGCCAAAGCGACCCACGGCGGCCACGGGGCCCACCAGGCCGCCCGGATTGCCCGCGTTCACCCTATCCTGGGCATTCCCGTCCAGGGGCATGTAGGCGGCGACGTTGCACAGGTCCTCGCGGTCCTTCAAGGTGTCAGCCTCGGGGCTGGCCGGGCAGGCGCTGTCGGAGTGGACGCGCGGTCCCAGCACCTCGGCGGCAACCTCCGGCGACAACTGGTTCACGATGCGGAACTCCTTGAGCCGCAGGTCGTCGAAGTCCGTCTGGGCCTGGGGCGCAAGCTGGGACCCGTAGGGCGCCAGACTGTCGTGGATGGCCTTGATGTCGCCCCGGGTGAGGGCCCGGGAGAACACCGCCACCTCGTCCACCTCTGCATCCAGTTTGCCCGTGACGGCGCCGCCCGCGGCAGAGATGCGCAGGGTCTCGTTGTTGCCACGGCCGATGTCCAAGGCACAGCGTTTGCTGCCCTGGCTCAGTCCGTCCACCCAAAGGGTCGTGAGGCCCCGGTCCCACACGCCCGCCACGTGGTGCCACTTGCCGTCGTTCAGCGCGGCCTTGGCTCGGATGGTGCAGTCGTCGGTGTAGGCGTCCGACACGGTGCGCACCTTGAAGTATGGATAGGGGGCTCCATTGTAGGTCCCCACCTCCAGACCCAGGTCCTCCCGGCCATCCACTGAGGAGCGCCCCACCACGTAGCCCTTGCAGACGGACCCGCAGTTCTCCTTGAGGCGCACCCAGGCCGAGAAGGACACCTCGGTGGTCTGGGTGGGCACGACCTTCAGGGTGGTGCTCAGGCTGGAGCCGCTGTTGGGCTTGAAGGCGCCGATGGGGTCCCCGAAGGGATCCTCCACCAGGGTGCCGTTGCCGTCCAGCGTGGCGGTGCGACCCGCGTAGCTGCAGTCGTTGAAGTTGTTGTTCCCGAAGCGCCACAGGGCCAGCAGCGACTGGTCCAGGTAGCCGTTGGTGAGGGGGACGGTGACCAGCTCGTTTCTGCGGACAGAGCCGGAGAGGCCGGCGCCCCAGGCCACGTCGTAGGGGTCGCAGTCGCCGGTGGCGTGGGGGGCCGAGGGGGCCAGGCAGGGCTCGTACAACACGAAGTCCCGACCCCAGCCATCGCACACATCGCCGACGCCGTCGCCGTCGCTGTCAGCCTGACTGCGGTTGGGGACGGAGGGGCAGTTGTCCGTGCACTCCAACACGTCCCCGCCCGTGCAGGAGATGTCGAAGCCCGCGGACGCTACGCCGTCCAGGTCCTGGTCGGGCAGCCCCATGCACAGCCCGCCCACGCACAGATCCTGGGCAGTGGCGTCGTTGCCGTCATCACAGGGCCCCCCGTTCGCTGGGGTCCAGGCACTGGCGTCGGTGGGCGGGGTGCACACCAGACAGCCGCTGTCGTCCGTGTCGCCCCCGGTGTAGCACACCGCGTCGATGAAGCAGTTGTTGGTGCCCAGGGTGTGCTTGCAACCCTCGGTGGCGCTGCAGGTGTCCAGGGTGCAGGGGATGAGGTCGTCGCAAAGGGTATTGGTGGCCTTGTTGATGCAGCCCTTGGCCGGGTCGCAGGTGTCCACGGTGCAGGCCACGGCGTCGAGGCAGTTGGCGTCCACGGGCAGGTTGGCACAGCCCTTCAAGGGGTCGCAGCTATCCGCCGTGCAGGCCTGACCGTCGTCACAGTTGGGGATGTTCTTGATCTTGCAGCCGCCCTCCAGGCCCGCCGCGCAGTAGTCGATGCCGGTACACACATTGTTGTCCGTGCACATGGAGTCCCGGGCCTGGTGGTAGCAGCCCGACTGGGCCGAGCAGGCATCCAGGGTGCAGTCAATGCCGTCGTCGCAGAGGGCGGCGGTCTCCACGTTGGAGCAGCCGTCCAGGGGGTCGCAGGAGTCCACGGTGCAGTTGATGTCGTCGTCGCACTTGGGGATGTTGCGGATCTTGCAGCCGCCGCCCACACCGGGGGCACAGTACTCCAGGCCGTTGCAGACGTCCTGGTCGTCACACACCGAGTCCTTGGGCTCGTTCACGCAGCCGCCGGGCTCGCCGCAGTAGTCCAGGGTGCAGTCCACGTCATCGTCGCACTGGGCCTCGGCGCCGGTGCATACGCCCGCCGCGCAGGCTTCGTCCGTGATGCAGGCCAGCCCATCGTTGCAGGGTGTGCCGTCGTCCAACAGGCTGGCCGTACAGAAGGCGGCGTCCTTGACGCACACGTCCACGGTGCAGGGCTCGCCGTCCTGGCACTGCTCGTCGGTCTTGCAGCAGCGCCAACCCTCGTGGGTGCCCTCCAGCGCGGCATGGACGCAGCCCCCCGCTCCGGGCACGCACAGGTCCGTGGTGCAGGGCGAGTTGTCGTCGCAGTCAGCGTCCGAGGGCGTGTTGATGCAGCCCTCCAACTGGTCGCAGGAGTCCGCAGTGCAGGTGACGCCATCGTTGCAGGTGGGAGGCAGGCCCTTCTTGCAGCCCGCCGAAGGATCGCAGAACTCCGCACCGTCACAGGCGTCGCCGTTGTCGCAGAAGCCGTTCATGATCTGGTGGACCATCTCGTCGTTGTTCTCGTCGCAGCTATCTGCGGTGCAATCCACACCGTCGTCCAGGGCGGACACCTCCAGGCGCTTGCAGCCGGAGTTGATGTCGCACACCTCCACGCCGTTGCAGAACAGCCCGTCGTCGCAGACCTCGTGCAGGGGTTCGTGCTTGCACACGCCGCCCTCCAAACAACTGTCCCGGGTGCAGTTGATGCCATCGTCGCAGTCCGCGGGCGTGTCGGAGACACACTGGCCTTCCAGGCAGTGGCCCAGCCCGTTGCAGTACTCGGCACCCAGGTTGCAAGGAGAGTTGTCGTTCTTTTGCAGGTAGAAGCAGCCACTGGCCTCGTCGCAGGAGTCCGTGGTGCAGGGGTTCTGGTCGTCGCAGTCCACCGCCGCGCCCTGGCACACCAACAGTTGGGCATCGCCTTGGCAGCTGTCGTTCTCAGTGCAGGCGTCGCTGTCGTCACAGCCCGTGCCGGGCTGGCGCCACTCGTAGATGCAGGGGTTGCTGCCGTCTTCCTTGCCCAATTCGTTGCAGCGCGCCTTCATGCAGGGGTTGCTGGCCACGCATTGGTACTCGTCGCCCCCCACGCAGAGGCCCGCGTCGTCGCACAGGTCCTTGGTGCTGCAGGGGTTGCCGTCCTTGCAGTTGTGGCCCTCGGGGCGCAGCAGTTGTACGGTGCACTTGCCCGCCTTGGCATCGCAGGAGTTGAAGCGGCAGTCGTCGGAGTTGCTGTCCTGGCACTCCACCACGTCGCCGGGCACGCAGGTGCCGTCCTGGCAGGCGTCGCCAATGGTGCAAAGGCTGCCGTCGCACTCGCCGGCCTTGTCCAGGGGCGTGAACACGCAGCCTTGGGCCGCGATGCAGGTGTCGCTGGTGCAGGCCTTGCCGTCGTCGCAGGTGACCTGGGTGCCGCCCTCACAGATGCCTCGGGCCGAGCAGGTCTCCGCCTCCGTGCAGCCGTTGCCGTCGTCGCAGCCCAGGCCCTCCAGCACGCCGTACTCACAGAAGCCCCAGGCGTTGCACAGGTTCTCGGTGCAGGGGTTGTTGTCGTTGCAGTCGTCATTCACGGCGCAGACAACCACATCCCCAACGTCCTCGTCCGTGTCGTAGCCCGAGAACGAGATGTCGTTGGTCCCGACGGTGTTGCCGCTGCCGCAGCCGGCCAGCACCAAGAACGCGAGGCCAAGGAAAGAAAGCCTGCTGCCAAGGGATTTCGAAGTCATGGCACCTCCGAGACGCACCGAACCTGTGGACGGGGCTGCCGCCGCCCCACGCGGGCGGGCCGACGCGTTCTATTGTAACGCGCCCGGAGGAATGGCAAGAAACGCTGTTACTTGGCTGGCTTGGGGCTGAAGGGGTTCAATCGAGGCCGTCGGTGTTTCCGTCGGGCTTGATCTTCTCCATCATGCGCAGGAACTTGCGATACAGGGTGACGAAGTCCTCCCGCTGGACGAAGCTCTTGAGGTCTTTGTTCCGGGTGGCGGCCTTGAGAATCTCAATGGCGATGGCCACTTCGCCAATGGTGAAGGACTGACTCTTCCTGGATTCCATGAATGGGCCTCCGTTGTTCGCGGGGCAGTATAGACGGGGCCTATTTTTACGTCAACGCATTCCGCTGTGCCCGACGCGCGGTTCACCTGAAGGAGAGGTCGTCGTAGGCCCAGGAGCCCCACTCGCGGCTGTTGAAGTCGTACAGGTTGTAGCGCAGAAAGTCGTGGCCGTTCTTCTGCACCGAGTACATCCGCAGGCCCGCAGCCTTGGCAGCCAGAGGCGAGAAACCGAAGGGTGCAAAGTCCGGCAGTTGGAAGCTGTGCAGCCCGCCCCGCCCCGCAATGCGCCAGATGGTGCGCCCGAAGGGGTCCTCCAGGTACAGCAGATTGAACGAGTCCAGCGCCCCCCCAGGGTCACTGTCCCAGGCCAGCGTGTGCTGGTCCCAGACCTGCCCGGCCATGGGGCTGGCGAACCGCGGCATGGCCATCATCGGGTGGAACAAAAGCCCCGGGGCCCCACCCACAAGCAGCACCCCGTCCTGGTCAACCACGGCCACCAGGGGCCGCTGTCCATCCAGTCCCGCAAGCTCGTTCCACTGCCCCGCCACCAGGCCCGACACGCGGCCCGTCAGGTCCACCAGCCACAGGGCCTGCCCCGACGCCCCGGCCCCCACCTGCCAGTCCCCCGGAGGCGCGCCCAGGTCCGTCCACAGTCCGTCACCGGCCAGCAGCGCGGCGCAGTCCTGCCCCAGCAGCAGCAGCGTCCCGTCGTCCAGCGCCGTCAGCGTCCGGCCCACGCAGGGCGCCTCCGCCAGGGTCCGCCAGTCCCGCGAGGGGCTTCGCGCAAACAGCCGCCCGCTCCGGTCCAGCACCAACAGGTCCTGCCCCAGGAACGCCAGAGAACTGACCGCCAGCGCCGTGTTGGTCCGGCCCGTCAGCTCCCCCTGGAGGAACTCCGCCAGTTGCCCGCCCCCGGCCACCACCAGCCGCCCCGCGGGGTTGCCCGCCATGGCCGCCACGGGCCCCGAGAACAGGTTCCCCAGCAGCCGCGCCTCCCCCTGCCCTTCCAGCGCCAGCAGCGCCCCTCGGGCCCCGCCCAGATACACCACCGAGCCCGCCGTCGCCGACGCCACTATGGCCCCATCCACAGGCAGCGGTTGCCGCCGCGTCAGCCCGTTCGGCAACAGCCACAGGGCCCCCCCTCCGTCCCCCGCCAGCACCAGCGCCTCCCCCAGGCGTGAGGCCGTCCGCAGCGCCCCCAACGGGGCCTCCGGGTGGCGCTCCCCAGTGGCACCCCGCAGCCGAAGCAACGAGGCCCCGGGGTTGGGCTGGGACAGATTCGTCTGAATGCGACTGACGGGCAGGCCGTCCAGCGAGCCCTCCCACACCGCCGCCTGAACCAGCAGCCTGGCCCCCACCAGCGAGCCCTCAAAGGCCAGCGGCAGAGAGCCCAGTTCCAGCGACACCCCCGCGGGCCCCTGGGCAGGCACGGGCAGCGGGATGAAGCCGTCCGCGCCCAGGTCAATGAAGGCCAGGATGGAACTCAAGGGGTTGGGGGGGCGTGGGGGGTCCGGCAGGTGGACCAGCAGGCTGCCCTCCAGACGATGCTCGGGCACCAGCGGCGGCAGCGCCAACTGGGCCCCCGGATAGATGGTCAGGTGCCGGCGCAGGGCCAGGCTCTGGGGCACGAAGCGGCCCGTCACAAAGTCCGTGTAGCCCAGGAAACACACCAGGGCCCGCTCCCCGGGGGAGGCCACCAACTCCAGCATGAGGGTCTCGTCTTGCAGGGGCTGGGCAGGGGCCTGGGCCTGGACACTGGAATAGGGTCCGTCCTCGGACAGAAAGCAGCGCGCTCCAGCTTCACCGGCGGCCAGCACGCAGAAGCGGCCCCGATCCCCCAGGATGGTGCACAGGGCCCGCTGGGGGCAGTCCGTGGTGCTGCTGCAGGACTGGCTGCAGAAGGTGCCGCTGCGCCCGAAGGGCACGCACTGGAACCCCACCTCGCAGTCCTCGTTCCCCAGGCAGGGCTGGCAGAAGCCGCCGGCGCCGGGCCAACTGGCACAGTCCCCGGCGGGAACCTGGGCATACTTGCGGGCATCCAGCACGCTGGCCTTGACCAGGCCGTCGGGGATGGGGTCCCCGCCACCGCCGCCCGGCCCCGTGGGCTTGGGCACGTAGATGAACAGGGTGGCGTTCCGGGCGCCCGTGCCCACCACCGAGGCGGCGTCGCTTCCCAGGCGGCTGACATGCACCGAGCAGGGGCCCCGCAGGCCCACCTCGGACAGCGTCCACAGCCCCCGGTCGTCGGTGGCCCCGCTGCGCCAGCCGCTGAAGGAGGCGCACTCCACCAGCAGCGTCGCGCCGGCCACCGGCTCCCAGTCCTGGTTGTCCAGCACGGACACATTCAGGTCCCCCGCCAGTTCCCCGCCCCACAGGCCGCCGGAGTTCCAATCTGTGGGGTCAAAAAACGTGAAGGGCGCGGGCCACAGCAGGTCCCCCGAGGCAATCTCCAGGCGCAGCGGCAGGTCCCCGGGCACGGGCACCGCAGGGGTGCGCACCAGGGCCAAAGAATCCCCTTCAACGAACTCCACGGAGGCCTCAAGTTCTCCAAAGAAGACCCGCAGGCCCGCAGAGAACCCCGCCCCCCGCAGCTCCACCACGGTGCCCCCCGCCAGGGAGGCATCCGCGGGGCTGACGGCCACCAGGGCCGGGTCCCGGGGAAGATAGGTCCAAAGGTCCTGGAAGACCCAGTCGCCAAAGGCCGTGGTCAGGCGCAGGTGGCGCTGGCCCGGTCCCCCCGGGGGCACCGCCAGCAGCAGGCGCGTGGGGCTTTGGTTCAGGATGGGGACGCTGCGGCTGCCCAGATGCACCGCCGTCACCGCGTCCAGCCCTTCCCCGGAAAGCTCCACCTGGGGCAAGCCCTCAAGAGGTCCCTGGGCGGGCGAAAGGCTGGTCACCCGGGGCGTCACGAAGATGGTCATCGAAGGTCCCTCCAGGTTCCCCTGGGAGGACTGAATCGTCAGCGGCTGTTGGCCCGGTGCCGCCAGGGCCGGGAAGCTCAAGCGCCAGGAGCAGGAGCCAACATCGTGCTGCAGCACCTGGGCCTCCACCTCCCCTAGCAGGAATCTGGGTGCCGGCTCGGACCATAGACCACAGGCGCCAAGGTCCACCTCACCACCCTCCAGGGGCAGAAAGGCGGGGTCCACCCTCAGCACCAGGGGGTCACCGCCCCAGGGGGCCTCCAGATACTCCAGGGCATCAGCCGCCACGGCGGCCCCCCAGGCCCCCTCCACCCTTACCGTCACGGGCCCCGGCGCCAGCCCAGCGGGGACCTCGAAGGCCAGCTCA
>CAIXZC010000413.1 GCA_903923815.1 uncultured Myxococcales bacterium | reverse complement strand
GGGCAGGGCCGGAGATCCGCTTACTTCGTGCGCGGCTTGGACGGGCAGGGCCGGACATCCGCTTACTTCGTGCGCGGCCGGGTTGGGGCCTTGCTTCGCTTGGAACTTGACTCCCCCGGGGCTTCGGTTCTAGAGTGCGCCTGCTTGTTGACGGGGTGGTCGTACCGTGAGGGCGACCTGAGATCAGACCCGTTGAACCTGATCCGGTTCGGACCGGCGTAGGGATTCGACTTGCAGCATCGGCTGTCCGGCCTTTTCTGTTCTGCTCTCCCGTCAATCAGTGTGTTGGGCGCGTTGACCGGGAGGGGAGTCATTTATTCTTTTGCAAAGCTTTGGCTGTCGTTGGCGGTCTGCGTCGGGCTTGGGTTGCCCCGGGCGGCGCTGGCCTTTGACGAGTTCGGCCCCCAGCAGTCCCCCAGCAATTTCGTGATCCAGGGGGCCAACGGCACCACCTTGACCCTCATGGGCGAGCTGGAGTTCGAGGTCCACGACATTGAGGGCGAGGGCGGCCCGGGCAAGGATAGCCCCACGGACACCAAGACCCTGGGCACCCGCAGCCCCTTCGTGGAGATAGACAGCTTCTGGCTGGCCCTGCGCCTGGGCCTGGGCCCCCAGGTGGGGCTGTTCTCGGTGCTGGACTTTCGCCCCGACGGCGCCCGCGTGGCGGAGGCCTGGGCGGACTACCAGGGCCGCGGCCCGGGCTGGCTGCAGCATCACGTGGAGGCGGGCTACCACACGCCCTTCGTGAAGGTGGACCGGCGCACCGAACGCTACCCCCTGATTGGCACCGCCTTCTGGCGGGAGTCCGAGCTGCACCTCACCTGGGAGGCCCGCGCTACGCTGAACCGCCGCTGTTTCCTGGAGGGCGGGCTGGCGGTGGCCATGATGCGCCCCCTGGCGTTGGCCGGCGTGCAGGAGTCCACCAGCCTCAAGGGCACCATCAACATCCTGGGGCTGGGGCCGGCGCGGACCTTCTCGGGCAACGGGCCGGTCTACGGGGGGCGGCTTGGGGCCTCGGCCTTCGGGGCCTTCGCGGAGGCCTTTGGCTTCCTGGGGCAACTGGCCGCCGAGGCGGGCACGGACGTGCTGCGCAGCGCCCTGCCCAACTATCGCTACCTGGAGGGCGGCGCCAACCCCGACCACGGGGACTTCCACTGGTACGGCGCCCGGCTGGGCTACGACGGCTTCGGGGTCCACGCCCTGCTGGAGGGCATCGCCAGCCGCGAGGCCCTGCTGCAGCGCTTCGGCGCCTACGGTCAGCTTTCCTACGAGCTGCCCCTCCCGGGCTGGCAGGGCTGGCTGCGCAGCGTGGAGCCCCTGGTGCGCCTGGAGACCCTGCGGGTGCGCGACGCCGACAGGGTGCTGGACAACGGTCTGGCCCTGCGCTCCACGGCCCCCATCAACGCCGCAAGCTGGGACTACGACATCCTGACCCTGGCCCTCACCACGCGCCTCTACCGCGACCTGGTGCGGCTGCGCGCGGAGTACTACTTCATCCGCGAGCACAACGGCGTGGCGGCCTTGAAGCTGGCCGACAAGCCCTTTCGCAACGACGAGTTTCTGCTGCAGCTTGAGCTGCGGTTCTAGGTTGGGCCTCGCCGGAATGGCGGGACAAACACGAAGGAGTGAAGACCATGATGCTGAAGAATTTCATTTGTGGCCGGGCCGTGGTGGCGCTGGCGGGCTGCGTGTTGGCCTTGGGCCTGGGGGGCTGCGGGGGTGACTCCAAGGGTAGCCCCGACACGGGGGACCTGGACCAGGACGTGCTGGCCGGGGACGTGGGCGACGTGGGCGATGTGGACCAGCCCGCGGGGCACTTCGTGGGACAGTTGGACCACACCATTCTGTTCGGGGAGGGCGACAACGCCGAGGTCGCCAAGTTGGTGCCGGGGACCACGAAGGTGCTGTTGGTGGCCTCCAAGGCCCGCAAGGTGGTGCTGCTGGAGACCGCGGGCAAGCAGTTGACCTCCAAGCGCGAGAAGCTGTTCTTCCCCAACGACGCCACGGAGAGCGAGCTGACCAATCTGGCAGTCAGCCCCGACGGCACCTGGGCCGTGGCCACCCGCACCATCCTGGTGACGGATGGCGGGGGCCAGCAGACGGACTGCGGCGGCCAGTTGGTGTTCTTCGACGCCACCGACACGGACGCCTTCGGCAGCATCCTGGCGCAGGTCGATGTGGGCCCCATGCCCGACGCCGTGGCTGTGTCCGACGATGGCCTGTGGGTGGCCAGCGCCGACGAGCGGGACGGCCCCGAGGCCTGGGGCAAGTGCGACGTCCCCGGGGAGCTGGCCTCCATCAGCATCCTGTCCCTGGCGGCGGGCCCGGCGGCGGCCCAGGTGGTCCACACCATCACCCTGGTGGACGGCGACACGGGCCCCCGGGAGCCCGAGAGTCTGGTCTTCTCCAAGGACAATGACCTGCTGGTCTGCACCCTGCAGGACTCCCACGAGGTGTTGTTCGTGAGGGTGTCGGCTTTGGCTGGGGACACGGCGCTGGACTCGACCTCTGACCAGGTGAAGATTGTGCGCCTGCCGGACGACAGCGTGGGCGCCGGTCCCTGGCCCGACGGCGTGGGGCGGGTTGTGCTGCCAAGTGGGGACGAGTACTTCGTCACCGCCGGCGAGTGGAACGACACCTTCACGGTGCTGGACGGCACTGGCGCGGTCATCTCCAACAACGCCATCTCGCCGTCTGACATTCCCGAGGATCTGCCCCGGCTGGTGGACGAGGGCTATCCCCTGTTCAGCCCCGACTCGGTGGCGCCCTTCACGTACAACGGCAAGGCCCTGGTGGCCTTCACGCTGCGGCACTCCGGGGCCGTGGCGGTGTACGACCTGTCGGCCCCCGAGGCTCCCGTTTTTGATTCCGCCGTGGGTGTGGGCAAGAACGAGGCTGGCACCTGGGATGAGAACGGCAGCACCATCCGCCCCGAGGGCATCGCCGCGGCCCCCGACGGCGCCTTCATAGTCACCGCCAACGAGGGCGAGTCCTCCGCCAGTCTGGTCACTCCCGCCGAGTAAGGCGCCCCCAAAATTCGCTTTTGCGTCCTGCCATTCCGTGGTTCAATCCCCCCGTCCAACTGTTCCTTTGGGAGGTCATCATGGGACGCAGTCTGGCTACTCTTGGTGCCCTGGTATTGGCTTGGATGCTTGGCCTTGGGGCGGGGCCCCTGCGGGCTGATGGCATGGTGTTCCCCATCGTGGGCGAGGCCCAACAGATCGAGGTGCAGGCCCCCATGCAGCGGGCGCTGCTGTGGTTCCGGGAGGGGACCTGGGAGATGGTCATCCAACCGGCGTTTGTGCGGCCCGAGGGCGGGGCGGCCTGGGTGGTGCCCTTTCCGGTGGTGCCCCAGGTGGCGGAGGCCTCGGTGGAGTTGCTGGACCAGTTGGAGCTTGTCACCGCGCCCATCTTCATTCCCTTCTGCAAACCGGAGTCCGACATCGGGTGCATGGGCGGCTCGGCCAGCAGCTCGGCGGGCGGGGTTGATGGCGGCACCCTGGGTGAGGCCCAGTCCGGGGCCCAGGTGTGGGACTCGGGCAGCACGGAGGAGCTGGACTGGGTGGTGCTGGAGGCCCCCGGGCCCGAGGCGCTGATTCAGTGGCTGCTGGAGAACGACTATCAGGTGCCGCCGGCCCTGGAGGACCAGCCGGAGATGCTGGACCAGCGCTTCCTGTTTGCGGCGCGGCTGCGGGAGGACCAGGACCCCGAGGCGCCCCTGCCGCCGTTTCGCTTCACCCTGCCGGGCGTGGCCTACGAGGACCTGGAGTACCCCTTGCAGCTTACGGCCCTGGCTGCCCCCCCGGAGGGCCTGGACCTGGTGCTGTGGGTGGCCTTTCCCAACGATGGGGCGACCCTGGTGCCCCGGGACCTGGCGTGGCAGGCGGTGGCGAGTGCCAACCGCTACAGTCCCAAGCAATGGCAGCGGGCACGGGCGAAGGCCGAGGCCGCCCTGCCGGAGGGCAGGGGGCTGATCCTGGAGTACAACGGGTGGTCCCTGGAGTCCTTCACGGATGGACACGACTGGTATGAGGGTGACTACTGGAGTCCGGAGTATGACCTGCACCAGGCCGGGGTGGCGCTGCCCGCGACCTGGGCCACGGAGCTGCGGGAGATGTCGCAGGCAAACACCCGGGTGCTGCGCTATCGGGGGCTGCTGGGGGCCGACGAGATGGCCCGGGACCTGGGCTTCAAGACGGTCAACGGCGACGGCGGCGGGCCCGGCGTCAGTGTCTTCAAGTACGAAGTGTCCTGCTTCCAGTTGGAGCTGATGTCCCAGGGCGGAGACCCCGTGCGGGTCTGGCCGGGGCTGCTGCTGGGGGCGCTGGCGGTGCTGGCGACCCTGGTGGGCCTGGGCACGGTGGTGTTCCTGCGCATCCCAAGGGGGCGCCCATGAGGCCTGCCGCAGTGCTGGCCTGGGCCTTGCTGCTGGCCCTGGCGGTGCCCGCGGGGCAGCTTTGGGCCGGGGCTCCGGTCAAGAAGGGCGACTACGCGCACAGTGGGTTCTTTCTGCGCGGGGCCGGGGGCTACGGCGCGTCCACGGCCAGCTCCGCGACCATGGACTTCAAGGGCTGGGGGGGCTTGGGCGCCCTGGACCTTGGGGCCGCGCTGACCCCCAACCTGCTGATTGGCCTGGGCATGTTCTGGGCCCGGACCAGCCACCCACAGGTCCGCTTCGAGGAAGGACCCTGGCGCAGCAGCCCTGTGGACGTCGGCTACTTCGGCCTGGGGCCCACCGTGACCTGGTATTTCCTGCCAGACAACTACTACCTGGGGGCCCTGGTTGGCAGGGCCTCGGCGGGCACCGGGGGCAGCTACGACGGCGAGACGGACAACGGCCCGGCGCTGGTGCTGCAGGCCGGCCGCGAGTGGTGGGTGGCCGCCGACCTGGGGCTGGGCGTGGGTGTTTGGGGCATGGCCCTGGACCTCACGGACCAGGGCGCCAAGGAGCATTCCCTTGAGGTCTTCGGCGGGGGCCTGCAGGTGTCGGTCATCTACAACTGAAACCCGCGGCGTGGGCGCCCGAACCTAGGAAAGCTGCGAGGTGCAGTGGGGGCAGCGGCTGG
>CAIXZC010000412.1 GCA_903923815.1 uncultured Myxococcales bacterium | reverse complement strand
TGGCAGGTCTGGGTGCCGTCAACCACTTCCACGGGGGTGGCGGCCAGGAACAGGGCCATGACCTCACTCTGGGTGTCGCCAATGGCGGCGTTGAGGCCATCCATCACCCGCTTGGCCTCGGCCTTGAAGGTGGCGGGGTCGCCCACCAGTGCCTGCCCCTGGGCGGCCAGGCCGGTGGCCTCCGTCAGGGTCTCCGAGCCATCCATGGTCAGGGCCAACATCTCCGCGGTGGGGATGGCCTCGGAGAACTCGGCGGCGGTGTCGTCGCCCTGGCAACCGGTGGCAGTCACGGCCATCCCAAGTCCCAGGAACAGCATGGTCAGTCTGGATTTCAACATGGTCTTCATCTGGTACCTCCAATTCGGTCTGGTTTGTCATGGGGCCGGAGCAACCGACCAGTAACGAGATGAACCGAGGTGCGGGGAAAAGGTTCCGAAGAAAAAAAGGAGGCGAGGCGGATCAGTGACCGTGGCCCTGATGCCCGTGGTGCTTCTCGAGGCGGTCGAAGAACTTCTGGCGGGCCTTGGGGGACATCTTCATGACCTTCTTGAAGACCTTCATGGCCCGGACCTTCTTGGCCTTGGGCAGGTCCTTGAACTGGCGGTAGGACTCCAGGATGCCGCGGCGCTGGGACACGGGCAGCCGCTGGAACTGGTGGTAGTTGTCCAGGACCTGCTTCTGCTGTTCCTGGGGCAGGCCCTTGAAGCGCTGGAAGCGCTGGACCAGTTGCTGCTGCTTCTCGGGGGGCAGCTTCTTGAAGGCCTCCCACTGCTGGAGCGCCTGGGCCCGCTGGGCGGGGGGAAGCTGATCCAGGCTGGGGGCCGGGGTCGTCGAGGCGGTCGGGGCCGGGGGCTGCTGGGCCAGGGCCGGGCCTGCCACCAGGAGGGTCGCCAGGAACAGGATGGTGAACAGCGTCTTCATCCCTCCACCTCCTCAAGCATGGTCTCCAGTTCGGAGGGGTCCACGTCCAGCAGGGGCTGCATCAGGTCAAAGCGCGCGAAGAAGTCCAGGTGCTCGTACAGGGGCAGGTCCTCCAGCAGGGCGTTCAACTGAGTGGGGTCAGCGGGCAGGCCCTCCAGCCCCGAGGGGGGCAGACTGTTCGCTACTTCGGGTTGGTTGGGGGTGGGGGCGGCGGGGTCCACGCCCGCGCCGGGGCCCACCAGCAAGATGGCCAGGGCTGCGGCCGCCGCCGCGCCGGCGCCCAGGGGCAACCAGGTGCGGACCCAAGGATTGGTGCGGGCCTGCTGCCGCTCTTCCTGGGCCAGGCGCCGCCGCAGCGCCGCAAGTCCTTCGGTGGGGGCGGCCTCGGGGCCCGCCGGCAGCGCCTCCAGGGAGGCCCACAGGCCAACCGAGCGAAGCCACTCCTCCCCGCAGGCCTGGCAACTCTCCAGGTGGCCCTTCACTACGGCCTCCTCCTGGGGGGGCAGCTTCCCCTGCAGCAGGGGTACGAACTGTTCCCGGATCTGGTGGCATTTCATGGTTGCACCTGCCTTAGCAGTTCGGTTCGAGCCCTGTTCAGGATGGACTTCAGGGCCGGCACCGAGGTCTTCATTATCTTCGCGGCATCTTCATAGGACAGCTCTTCAAAGCGCACCAGCAGGAGGGCTGTGCGCTGGCGCTCGGGCAGCGCCGCCAGGGCCTGCTGAAGGAGGCGCAGTTCCTGACGGGAGCCAAGGTCCGCTTCCACCAGGCTGGCGGGGCCGGCGTCCAGGTCCGGGGGCAGGTCGCTTTGGGTGTTGCGCTGCTGGTTGATGCGCCGCCAGTTGTTCAGCAGCACGGACCGCGCCACGGTGAACAGGTAGGTACGGAAGGAGGCCGCGGGGCGATAGGACTCCCGCAGCCGATGAATCTTGAAGAAGGTGTCCTGGACCAGTTCCTCGCTGAGGGCCCGGCTGCCCACCGCGCGGTGGAAGAACCGTCCCAGGACAGGAGCATGGCGCAGGTACAGCCCGTCAAAGGCGCGCTCATTTCCTGCTTGAAAGTCCAACATGGCCTGCACC
>CAIXZC010000411.1 GCA_903923815.1 uncultured Myxococcales bacterium | reverse complement strand
CTTACTTCGCTTCGCTCCGTGCGCGGCTTGGACGGGCACGGATCCGCTTACTTCGCTTCGCTACGTGCGCGGCTATGTTTCGCGTCGGGTACCCGCCCATCGCCCTGCCCCCCCGGCCCCCACCTAAACTTTCCCCTACCCTCGCGCGCGGGATGCACTTATATTCGTGGCTTCTTTGGTGGCTTGAATCGAAAACCTCGGAGAGAGCTTATGGGAAAGACGCTTGCGCTGGCCTTGTTTGTTGCCCTGGTGCTGGGTTCGCTGCCTGTGGCGGCTGGAGAGAAGGAGCCCATCAACCGGCCCATCTTCAAGAAGGGGTCGTTTGTGGTGGACCCCATCTTCCGGGTGCAGACCTGGGGCGGCTGGGTCGGTGATGATGCGCTGCTGGACAACGGCGACGCCATGGAAGAGCCGGGCTTTCGGCTGCGGCGCGCGCGGCTGGGCGTGCAGGGCACCATCCTGCCCGAGGTGTCCTATCGCATAGAGCTGGACGTGGTGGACGCGGACAAGGGCACGGGCTCGCTGTATCAGGCCTTTGTGGGGTTCCAGGCGGCCAGTTGGCTGTATGTGCGCAGCGGCGTGCAGCGCTTCCCGTTCATGAAAAGCCAGCTCATGTCCAGCGCCTACCTGCCGCATTTGGATCGGCCCATGGGCGCCTACGCCATGAGCCCCGAGAACAGCCTGGGCCTGATGGTCCTGGTGGCTGACCCGGGCAACCGCATCGGGCTGGCCCTGGGCGCCTTCAACGGCTTCCGCCGCGCGGACAGCTTCTATCAGGGCTACACCGGGGGCGGCAAGACCCTGGGCAACCGCTACGACGGGCTGGCCTACGCCGGCCGCCTGGAGGTCGTCCCCCTGGGGGACATGGGCCGCGGCATCGCCGACCCCTTCTGGTCCCGCAACTTCATCGTCGCCCTGGGCGGCGGCGCCTTCTTCAACGACGGCGGCAGCATCAACACCCTGGCCTGGACCGCCGACCTGCACGCCAAGTTCCGGGGCGCGCACCTGTTCGCCGAGCTGACCCAGGACAGCATCAGCCCCGAGAACGACCCCAGCGTGGCCGGCGCCAACCCCGCCAAGATCTCCCGCCGCAGCGCCAGCGTCAGCGTGGGCTACGTGCCCCTGCGCAACCTGCTGGGCGTGGCCGCCCGGGCCGAGCTGAACGACGACAACCTGGACCAGGACAACGAGGGCGACCAGTTGGTCTACACCGGCACCCTGACCTGGTACGCCCACGGCGAGACCCTGAAGTTCCAGGCCGAGTACAGCCACCGCGAAGAAATGCACGGCCTGGCCCTGGACAACGACTCGGCCCTGGCCGGCATGCAACTGGTCTTCTAAGGAGGAACCATGCGTCACTTCCTCCCCTGCCTCCTGCTGGTGGGCCTGCTTTGGGGCTGCGGCGATGCCGTGGGCCCGGACAGCGCGGACCTGCTGGTGGCCAAGAAGATCACCGCCGCGGACCAGTTGATCGGCGGCCCCTCCGCCCGCGGCAAGCTGGGCGACTACCTGCTGGCCAACGGCCGCGTCCGCTTCATCATCTCGGGCGAGCAGCCCTCCTACATGGGCGGCACCTTCGGCGGCACCCTGGTGGACGCCGACCTCCAGCGAGGCCGCGCCGACCAGCGCAACGGGGCCGGCAACGACGCCTTCTCCGAGTCCTTCCCCCTGGTCAACCTGCTGGTCCCCAACCCCAACCGCCCCTGGGGCCCCGGCGCCCTCACCGGTGCCCTGGCCTTCGACAGCTACATAGACAACAGCGGCCCCGGCGGCCCCCGCGCCACCCTGCACGTCACGGGCAGCTCGGACTACCTGTTCACCATCCTCTCCTTCCTGGACAAGGGCGTCCTGGCCGGCTACCTGGCCAAGACCCCCAACGACCTGGGCTTCGAGGTCCCCCTGGTGGGCAAGCTGCCCCTGCACAAGCTGATCAAGACCATCCTGAAGGTCGACGCCTGGGGCCTGCTGTCCCGGCTGCAGACCTCGCTGGTGTTTGACACGTGGTACAGCCTGGGCGCCGGCGAGCGCTACCTGACCATCAAGACCTCCGTGCGCCCCCGCTGGCCCGACGCCGCCCCCGAGGGCTGCCCCGTTTACGAATGCGACCTGTGCGACACCGGCTACCAGTACCAGGAAACCTCCGTCACCGTCGCCGGCAGCGCCCCCCCCGAGCAGCGCTCCGTCATGTGCCCCACCTGCGCCTGCGCCCCCGCGGGCGGCGACATGCAGGCCTTCACCGAAAGCGAGAACATCTTCCAGACCCTCCTGGGCACCCTGGACGCCTGGAAGGACCCCAACTGGAAGGGCGGCCTCCTGGCCGGCGACTTCGTCTTCTTCGGCAACGAGACGGACATCTTCTGCCCGGGCATCGGCTTCGACGAGGACCGCAAGATCTTCGAGAACACCTGGCAGGGCGTGCCCACCCTGGCCTCCCCCCTGACCTTCGACTTCCTGGCCGCCACCGCCGCCGGCGTGTCCTACGGCTGGACCAGCGCCAACCCCGACGCCAAGGCCCCCGAGGCCTGCGGCAGCTACCGCCTGGCCCTGACCCACGTGACGCGCGCCCAGCTTGAGGACTTCCGCACCGCCCTCGTGGAAGGCCTGGGCAAGTCGGAGAAAGAGGCCGACCTCGCCCTTCGCAGCCTGCTGGTGGACCGCGTGCCCATCTTCCTGTCCGCCCAGGACAAGGTCTTCGCCGACGCCGACGCCTTCAGCGCCTGGGCCACCGGTGCCGCCCTGGACACCGTGCTGGACCTGGCCGACGGCGGCAGCGCCAAGGCCTCCGACCTGTTCCCCGCCGCCAACCTTGGCGTGGTGCCCGCGCCCTCCTGCAACCAGGCGCGCATCCTCATCCCCATCTTCTCCACCTCGGCCACTGCCGTGCTGACCCACAAGGCCACCGACGCCATGACCAAGGCCGACGACAAGCTGCTGGATGCCAGCGGCGCCTGGACCTTCACCCGCTACTTCGTGGTGGGCGACGGCGACGTGGGCTCCGTGCTGGACCAGGTCTTTGCCCTGCGCGACACCCCCCACGGCCGCATCTCCGGTGTGGTGGTGGATACGCGCAACGCCGCGCCCATCAGTGGCGCCTCCGTGCTGGCCATTGCGGACCCCCGGCCCTCCCCCGACGCCCCCGCCTTTGACGATTACGACGCCTTGGTGGCCGCCGCCCGCGCCGCCTTTGGCACCGAGGGCGTGCTGTCCCAGATGCTGTCCGACCCCGGCGAGGACCGCGTGGCCGATGGCAGCTACGCCGGCCCCCTGGCCCCCGGCCGCTACTTCCTGGTGGCCACCCACCCCGACTTTGGCGTCTCCGCCCCCGTGGCCCTGACCGTCACCGCCGGCAAGCGCTACACCGTGCACCTGGGCCTCCAGCCCCGTGGCCGCGTGGCCTACACCGTCCTGTCCGACGGCGGCTCGCTGACCCCCTGCAAGCTGTCCGTCCAGCCCCTGGACGCGGACGGCAACCCCCGCCCCTGGGACGCCGGCAACCCCGCCGAGCTTGGCGGCGGCCGTTACAGCGAGGGCGTGCGTCAGGTGGTCCTGTCCCCCGGCGGCAGCGGCACCCTGTACCTGCCCCCCGGGGACTACCGCTTCCATGCCTCCCGCGGCTTCGAGTACAGCATCGCCGTCACCGACGTGTCCGTGCGCCCCGGCCAGCAGGAGAAGCTGGAATTCACGCTGACCCGCGAGGTGGACACCACGGGCTGGATCTCGGGGGACTTCCACATCCACTCGCGCAACAGCATCGACAGCGGCCTGCCCCTGGAGAAGCGCGTCCTGTCCGAGGCCAGCGAGGGCGTCGAGCTGCTGGCCAGCACGGACCACGACATCATCACCGACTACGGCCCCATCGTGGCGGGCCTGGGGCTGCGCAAGTTCGTGCGCACCATCGTGGGCGTGGAGACCTCCACCCTGGAGTACGGCCACTTCAACGCCTTCCCCCTGCGCCACGACATCACCAACCTGCCCTCCAACGGCGCGCCCGCGTGGTACGGGCTGCCCATGCCCCTCGTCGTGCAGGCCCTGCGGGACCTGGGCGCCGACGGCTTTGGCCCCCGGGAGGTCATCTTCCAGGCCAACCACCCGCGGGACGGCATGATGGGCTACTTCACGGCCCTGGGGCTGCACAAGTTCGACCTGGGGCGCACGCCCGGCGGCATGGGCCGCTGCAACGCCCAGACCATCTTCACAAGCTGCGACTTCGAGGCCCTGGAGATCATCAACGAAAAGGGCCTGGAGACCGTGCACACGCCGTCCGTGGCCGAGGTGGCCGCCCACAGCACCTGCATGAAAGAGCTGAACGCCGCCGCCACCCCCGCCGACGTGGAGGCCGCCTGTGCCCCCCAGCGCGCCGCCCCCCTGGCTGACTGCGCCGCGCGCCTGGCCGCCCCCCGCCCCGACGACGCCGACGGCGCCCGGGCCTTCGACCACTGCCGCTGGCACCGGGACTTCGCCGACGCCACCAAGGGGCTGGCCAAGACCTTCAAGGATGACCTCATCGGCGCCAAGAAGACCGCCTACTTCGCCGCCAAGACCCTGGGCCTGCGCTACTACCTGGAGCGCACCCCCGAGGAGGACGCCGCCTACTGGGCCGCCACCGACGCCGCCGACATCGGCTGCAAGCTGGACAAGGCCGTCACGGGCGCCGAGCCCTGCTCCTCCCTGGCCGCCGCCTCCGACGACTGGCTGCGCTTCCACCGCGCGGGCTTCCTGGTGACGGGCACGGGCAACTCCGACTCCCACGACCTGAAAAAAGAGCTGGGCCTCCCCCGCAACTACCTGCAGTCCCGCAGCGACGACCCCTTCGCCGCCGACGTGCATCAGCTTATGACCAGCCTGCGCGAGGGGCGCCTGGTGGTGTCCACCGGACCCTTCATGACCGTCAGCATTGGCGGGAGGGGGCTGGGGGAGACCGTGGCCGTTCAGGCCGGCAAGACCCTGCCCCTGCGCGTCCGCATCACCACGCCGTCCTGGTTCGGGGTCGAGCGCCTGGAGGTCTACCGCAACGGCCACCTGGAGCGGATGCTGCCCATCAACGTGGGGCCCGAGGCCCTGGTGGACCTGGACCTGCAAGAGGACCTGCCCGCGCCCCCGGAGGATTCCTCCTACGTGTTCCTGGCCTACGGCGTGGGCGCCGAGAACAGCCTGGGCCCCGTCTACCGCAGCACGGCCCTGGGCAAGATGCTGCTGCCCACCATCCTGGGCATGGGCGCCGAGAGCATCCTGCTGTCCTTCCAGGACCTGGCCAAGGCGCTGGAGTCCCTGCTGGGTCAGGACCTGGCCACCCTGCTGGCGGGCGCCCTGGGCGGCAGTGAGGCCCCCGACACCTACCCCATGTACCCGCTGGTGTGGTCCAACCCCGTGCGCGTGGACCTGGGCGGCGACGGCTTCACGGCCCCCGACGCCGTGGACGCGAACAGCGACGGCACCGCCGACCTGCCCGCCTTCTGCAGCCAGCCCTGCGACCCCACCGCCGCCCCCGCCACCCCCGGCAGTTGCCCCACCGGCGAGTCCTGCCTGGAACTGACCCCCGGCGGCCCCACCATGTGCGGCATCCCCATCCCCGCCGACTGCCCCTACTGAATCGGGGACGGTCCTAATCTCCCCCCATTTTCCCCCGAACTCGCCTCGGGGACGGTCCTAATCTCCCTCCCCTTCGCGCCCCGGCGGTCGCCCCGGGGACTTCCCGGGGACGGTCCTAATCTCGCTTCAATTCGCGCGCTGGCTTGGGGATCTGCGGAGTTGATGGGGCGCGGCGGCTGGGCGATGGCAAGTTAGGACCGTCCCCGAAGCGACCGCATGGGAGATGGGCGGTGAGGGAATGGGGGCAAGTTAGGACCGTCCCCGGGGCGGGGGTGGTGGCAGATTAGGACCGTCCCCGGGGTTTGGCGCTGTGAGCGGATCTTTGCCCGTCCCCGCCTTTCGTGTTAGCGTCGGGCGCGTGTTTTTTGGAGGAAAGATGAAGCACCTGCTTGCCCCCATTCTTGCCGTGGTCCTGCTGTTGGGTGCCGCCCCCCGGGTACAGGCTGGCTCCCTGGAGGACTACCGCGCCTGCATGACGGCCTGCGACTCCAGTTTCATTGCCCCCGACAGCTCGGGCGGCTCCTGCGCCGACAGCCTGGCGCGCATGGCCGACGACCTGCAGAAGTTCTTCGAACTGCTGAATGTCCCGCGCCTGTGCAAGGGCCGCTTCGTGGACGCCTGCGAGAAGTGGCGCACGGAGACCGTGGAGAAGCTGTCCGCCCTCATCCCCATGCTGCAGAAGCTGCAGTTCTGTGGCGAGGTGGACGCCGCCGGAATGGCCCCCCTCCTCACCCCCTTTGACACCTCCCTGACCTGCAAGGGCGACGGCGTCTACTCGGACCTGCACGACTACATCGGCTCCAACCGCGAGATCCTGGAAAGCCTGACCGCCCTGGGCAGCAACTATTCCTACGAACTGTCCCGCTTCGACCCCAACACCGACTACGCCGAGCGCACCCCCAACTGCGAGGGCGGCACCGCCAGCCCCGTCTACATTGATACCCTGCTGCGCTTCTACAACTCCCTGGCCTCCCTCTCCGAGGTCAAGGCCTGCGCCGCCTCCTGCCGCAAACCCAGCGAGGCCCTCACCCGCCTCGAGGGCACCCTGGGCAGCATCGCCACCCTGGAGAAATCCCTGGCGGCCCTGCACACCCAACTTGCCGCCGCCCAGGCCTCCCGCAACGAGGGGCTGGCCAAGCAGGCCGTGGAGATCCACCCCTGCGCCACCTTCACCAAGCTGGGCGCCGCCCTGGACGCCCTTGACGGGGAGCTGGGCGCCGTGCGCAAGAACGCCGAGACCCAGAACGCCGGCGAGCCCCAGGCCGAGCAGGTGGCCGCCCTGGGCCAGGACCTGACCCGCATCGAGGCCGCCCTCGTGGGCATCCAACTTGCCGCCGCCGCCCAGACCTGCGCCGACGAGGACCGCAAGGCCCTCACCCTGGAGGAGCGCAAGCGCGCCCTGGTGGACCGCTTGGCCAAGGACCCCGCCATCGGCCTGGAAGCCCTGGAGACCTTCGAGCGCGGGCTGGCCGACGGCAAGAAGTGCCGCTGGACCCTGGAATGCCGCATCCCCGGCCTGTGCACCAAGGGCAAGTGCCAGGGGGGCAACCTGGCCCTGACCCTGACCGACCAGATTGCCGCCCTGAAGAAGGCCGCCACGGACGTCCTGCAGGTGAAGATCTACGGCGACGACGGCCTGCGCCCCGAGGCCGAGGCCGAGATTGCCGCCATTGAGGGCGACGCCAACACCCAGGTGGCCTTCCTTGAGGGGGTCAAGTGGGGGGAGAAGCTGCAGGTCTGGCAGGCCTCCTTCGTGAAGTCCGTCGCCGCCCGCACCAAGGTGCTGACGGGCCAGGCCCAGCGCACCCTGGAGGAGCTGTCCGAGGTGGACGAGACGGCCGCCCTGAACCCGAAGAAGTGCAAGAGCTCCCAGGGGCGCCTCAAGGGCCTCATCAAGGACTTCGAGGGCCTGGCCGCTGGCCTGGGCAGCCTGGACCCCGTGGGCAACTCCCGCTGGGTCTACGTGCAGCTTGGCCGCATCAGCTCCATGGCCTCCCGCATTGAGCAGGTCCAGAAGGAGTGCCAGGAGGACTGCGTCGAGGGTGGCTTCAACTTCAAGCCCCTCCTCTGGGGGGCCGCTGCCCTGCTGCTGGCAGCCCTGGCCTTCCTGGCCGGCCGCCGCCTCCACCGGGACCTGCGCAAGTACCGCCCCCGCAAGCGCCACCACCATCACCAGACCCGCCACCACAGCGCCGACAAGACCTCCCTACCTCATCGAAATTACTGACAAATTTCGGCACTTTCCTGCCGTCTTGTGACAAAGATTGACCTTGACCATGGCCCACCTTTTCGCCCATGGTGTAGTTGGCCCCGAGATACCAGCCCCGACTCTTTGGCAAGGCAGAGGATCCGGTGCCCCGACGAACCCCATGATGGGGAACGTTGGGCACCGCACTGGTAGGGAGGGCGGCCATGATGAAGCATCTGGGATACATCTTCCTTTCTCTGGTCTTCGTCGCGTCATTTACCACTGGCTGTTCGTCTTTGGGCGATCTGAACCCGGCGCTGGGCCTGGACCTCAGCGAGGACCTGCCGGACGGGACCGCCGACCTGCTGCCATCCGACACCCTGGACCTGGAGCCCGAGGCTCTGGACCTGAAGCTGCCGGACCTCCCCCCAGACCTGCCACCGGAAATGCCGGACCTGGCCCCCGAGCAGGTGGACGCCGACCCCACTGACCTGGATACGCCGGAACAGGACGTCGTGCAGGGTGACTCCGAGACGGTCGAGCCGCCCCCCCCGCCCCCCGACCTGACGCTGCTGAGCCCCGTGGACGGTGAAAGCCTTGGCGACATCTTGTATGTGGTGGCACTGGCCCAGGGTGAGGCGCCCATTGTGCGGTTCGAGATCAACCTGGACTTTCAGCCCTTGGCAGTCGTGTTCGGCCCCAGTCTGACCATCGAGTTGGAGACGGTCGACCTCCCGTCGGGAATACACGTGCTGGAGGTGGTTGCGGTGGACCAGAACGGTGGCAGGGCCAGCACCTTCGTTGACCTGCAACGGCGCCCCCCGTGCCCCGAGGACGGATCCCCCTGCCACCTGCAGAACCTTCGCGTGGCCGGGCCTGCCCGGGATGCCGAGGTCTGCGGCCTGACCTATTTCCTGACCCGGCCCATGGGCAACTTCATAGTTTCGGCCGTCCAACTTTTCGTGGACGGGCAAATGGTGGACGAGGTCTCCGGCTACCCCTTCTCCCTGTCCTGGGACAGTTCCACCAGCCAGGATGGCCCTCACCTGATCCGCTTGGTGGCCATTGACGACTCCGGCTACACCTTCGAGCGCTGGAACCGGGTGACCAGCCGCCAGCCCGAGGGGACCTGCGACCGACCGCCGCTGGTGCTGTTCGCGTCGCCGGCGGACGGCAACCAAGTCACCCCAACCTTCACCGTCCACTTCTCGGAGAGGGCGGTGGCCAAGGTGGTCCGTCGGACGGTCCGCATGGACGGAGATGTCCTGGATGGCACGCCATACAAGGTCACTGGGGCAGCCCTGGGCCCCCACACCATCTCCGTTGAAGTCGAGGACGCCCTGGGGTTCATCGCCTCTGATTCCATGAAGCTCTGGGTCCGTCCGTTCTCCTACTACCAGTGGGTGGTCCAGCCTCAAACCGACTATGCCTGCTACGATGAAGTGCTTCCCGTGGAGATCGACTTCGACAGTGAAAACGACGGCTGGATGATGTCGGTATTCCTGGACGGCAAGCTGCAAAAACAATGCAACAAATGGGGTCCCCCCTACACCTGCGAGGCCAACATCAAGAACCTGGCCGAGGGCCAGAAGTACATCAAGGTCTACGCCTCAAGCCAGTTCCTTGAAGAGAGGTCCTTCATGCAGCCCTACACCAAGAAGAAGCTGCATAAGGTGTCCTTCATCTATCCCCAGACAGGCGCGACCATCAACCAGCCGACCAAGGCCAAGTTGAGGATTGACTCCACGTCGGGGTACCACTGTCAGATGGTCGTCATGGTCTGGATGAAAACGGGCCCGATGGCCATGGACTGCGGATGCAAGCCGGGAACTCCGATGACGTCCGTCTTCCCCGATACGTTGTTCTGCGAATCCGTTCTTCCGATCCCCATGGGCAATGGTGGCTCCACTGAGATCTACGCCGAAGTGCTTGACCCTTGTGGCAGAACCGTCAAGGCCTCGCGGTGGTTCTTCATCTCCAACTAGCCCCAAGCGCTCCTGCGGGGGCCGCCCAGGTCGACAACCGTGACACCCTTGGCTGACACCCAAGCCGGGCCAGCGGCTGGCCTTATGCCGGCAGGCTTGCCAAGTGAGGGCTCGCCGATATATATTGTTCGGCGGATTTTCAGCCGGGGACGGGGGCCCCTAGACCATGAAGCGTGAT
>CAIXZC010000410.1 GCA_903923815.1 uncultured Myxococcales bacterium | reverse complement strand
TATTCGCGCACGTCGGCGGCCAGCACCACCAGCAGGTCCTCCCCGGGGAAGCGCAGCTTGAGGTATTGGCAGTGGCCCTGGACGGCGTCCGCCACGGTCACGGGGTTCATGCGGTTGGGGCCCACGCCCACGGCCCCCCGGAGTCCCCCCGTGCCAAAGGGCAGCAGGCGCCAGAAGCAGTCGAACAGCTCGGCGAAGCGGCCCCGGGCCACCAGATCCTCCAGGAGGGGGCGGTAGGCCGCGTAGGGGGCCTCCTGGGCCCAGACGGAGAGGGCCTCCAGGGCAGTCCTGGCAAGGGTTTCATCAAGGCCAAGCTTGGCAAAGCCGGCGCGGGTCTGGTCAAGCAACATGGGACACCTCCGAAGGCTTCAGTTCCGTTTTCCCTGGGGGGGCAAGTTTATCTCTACAAAGCCCGCCCGGCGCAAGTCCGCGGTCCATTTTTCCCGGGCGGCGGCGCTCTTGTTGAGGCAGAGCTGGCGGCGCAGGTCGGCGCGCACCGCGGGGTCCTGCTTGAGCTTGGGGGGGGTATGGAGGTCCAGGCGCAGGACCAGCGCCAGATCCCCCACCACCATGGGCTGCCCCAGCTGCGCGGGCTTCATGGTGGTCAGGGTGGCCAGGGCCTCCGGGGGCAGGCCGCTTTGCCAGCCCTGGTCCGCGGGGGGCCGGTCGGGTCGTAGCAGGACCTTGAAGGGCAGCTCTCGGTAGCCCTCGGGGGCCAGCCTGGCCAGCGCCCCATCCAGGTCCTTGCGGTAGTTCCAAAGGGCCGCCAGGCGCCGCAGTTCGGCCGTGGCGCCGCCAGCCTTGGCAGGGTCCGCAAGGCCCAAGGAGAGGCTGGCTCCCTCGTAGTAATCGAACAGCCACTGGGTGGTGTAGGACAGCTCGTAGAACTGGTCCAACTCCCGCTCGGAGATGCCCTGGCAGTCCGGGTTGTCGGGGAAGAGGGCCAGCAGGATCCGGGCGCTGCAGGCCTCCAGGGTCTCGGCCTCGGTGCAGGGCTGGCCCAGGCGCGCGCCCTCGTCCGCCACCAGGCTTTGGATGGCCAGCTCCCGGGTGGCGTCGGTGGTGGTCAGGCCCCGAAGGGTCGCCCACTCCTCCAGTTGGGTGGCGTCAAAGCTGCGGGTCCCGGCCTTGAGGGCAGCCTGGAGCCCGGCCGCAACGGGCCCCCCACCCTTCCTTGGGGCTGACGGGGCCTTGGCGCAGGAGGGCCCAAGGGAACACAGCAGGCCCAGGCTCAGGAGGGTGAGGAGACGCTGCAAGGGGGGCCTCAGCGGGAAGAGCTCTTGATGTTGAACGTGGCGCGGCCGCTCTTGCCCTGAAGCTTGCCCGAGCAGCTGCCGCTGAGGATGCCGTCCTGGTCCTTGACCTGGCAGGACAGGCCCTCGGTGTCGGTGGTGCCGCGCAGCTCCATGAGTTCGGCCCACTTGCCGGCGATGCCAAGCTGGGACTTGCCCACCTTCACGGTGCCAAAGACCTTGTTGCCCATGCGGCGCAGCTTGATGAGGCCGGCACCCCAGGTGGCGCTCTTGAGGGTGCCGCTGAAGACCTGGTCCTTGCCAGCGCCGGGCTCGGCGGGGGCGGCGGAGGGGTCCGCAGGGGTGGCCGGGGCTGCGGGGGCGGCCTCAGCGGCGGCAGCGGCAGCGGCGGCGGGGGCCGGGGCGGCTTCCGGGGCGGGGGCG
>CAIXZC010000409.1 GCA_903923815.1 uncultured Myxococcales bacterium | reverse complement strand
TCTTAAAAGGGGGGTGTGTGCCGATTGAAGGGGCTAGGCGGAGAGGGGGGAACAATCCCCCCGGCCGCCGGCTCTCCGAGGCGTCACCCCCGCTCCGGCCCTTGGGAAAAGCAGACAGGCCCGGGCCCCACTTGACAGCCGGGGCGAGAACGGTTCAGATGCGGACCGCGCTGAGGCGCAGACACGAGGTGAGGCATGGTGGACAAGCAGGAGCCAGGGGCGGCCCGGGAGGCCCAGCGGCTGGGGAAGTTCGTGGAGGCGTTCTCTGCGGGCCTGGCGGCAGGCAACGTGGTCAAGCTGGTGCTGGCCAAGCCCACGGGGACGGAGGCGGACCTGGAGAAGGTGCTGGTGCGGCCGGTGACCATCCGGGGCGAGACGCAGCTGGCGTTCGTGTACCACCACACCACGAAGGACGTGACGCGGAACCTGCCGGTGGCGCAGGGGATCGCGCTGGTGGCGGAGGGGCTGGGCAAGAACTACCGGGCGGCCCACCTGCTGCTGGTGGAGGGGGACCTGCACCTGGAATGGAACCGCGCGGGCGAATGTACGCTGCGGCGGGGAAAGGGGCAGGGGCGGGAGGCTCCGTCCCTGGAACCCAACCGGGAGAAGCAGCGGCTGCTGGACCCGGGGCGGCCCTGGCTGCGGGCGCTGGGTCTGATGGATGGGCGTGGCGTGGCCATCCCCACCATGGCCCACAAGTGGAAGCAGGTGAACCGGTTTTTGGAGGTGTTCGAGGGGGCGGCCCAGCGGGCCGGGCTGCTGGGCCTGGAGGCGCCGCGGGTGCTGGACTTCGGGTCCGGCAAGGGCTACCTGACCTTCGCGCTGTACGACTACCTGCGGGGGCTGGGCAAGACCCAGGCTCAGGTGGTGGGGGTGGAGCTGCGGGCGGCGCTGGTGCAGTTGTGCAACCTGGAGGCGGCGCGGCTGGGGCCGGGGCTGACCTTTCGGGAAGGGGGCCTGGAGGGGCAGGTGGCGGAGCCCGTGGACGTGCTGATCGCGCTGCACGCCTGCGACACGGCGACGGACCTGGCCATCAACCTGGGGGTGCGGGGAGGGGCGCGGATGATCCTGTGCTCGCCTTGTTGCCACAAGGAGCTGCGGCCCCAGTTGGTGGCGCCGGCGGTGCTGGAGCCGTTGCTGCGGCACGGCATCCACGCGGCCCAGCAGGCGGAGATGCTGACGGACACCATGCGGGCGCTGCTGTTGGAGGCCAACGGGTACGAGGTCCAGGTGTTCGAGTTCATCTCGTTGGAGCACACGGACAAGAACAAGATGATCCTGGCCACGCGGCACCCCTCGGGGGCGGGTCGGCGGGGGGCGGCGGCGGAGCTGGCGGCCCTCAAGGAGTTCTTTGGAATCCAGCGTCACAGCCTGGAAGAACTGCTGGCGAAGTAAGTCATGGCGATTCTGACGATAAGAAATCTGGACCTTTCCTTTGGGGAGCCGCCGCTGCTGGTGAATGCCAGTGCGCAGGTGGAGGCCGGCGAGAAGGTGGTGCTGCTGGGGCGCAACGGCTGCGGCAAGAGCACCCTGTTGGCGTGCCTGGCGGGGCAAACTGCGCCCAACCGGGGGGAGCTGTACGTGCAGCCGGGGGCGAAGCGGGGGTTCCTGCCTCAGACCGTGCCCCAGGGGCTGACGGGGACCTGCCATCAGGTGGTGTCCGAGGGGCTGGCCCAGCAGCGGGATCTGGTGGAGCGGTATCACCGGGCGGCCCAGATGGTGGCGGCGGCGCCAAGCGAGGCGGCGCTGCGCAAGCTGGAGGCCATCCATCAGGAGCTGGGGGCGGAGGATGCGTGGGCGCTGCACGAGCGGGTGCTGCGGATCTGCGGCGAGCTGGGGCTGGACCCCGAGCAGCCCTTTGAGACCCTCTCCGGGGGTGGGCAGCGGCGGGCACTGCTGGCGCGGGCGCTGGTGGGGCAGCCGGACATCCTGCTGCTGGACGAGCCCACCAACCACCTGGATATTGACTCGATTCAATGGCTGGAGAAGCTGCTGCAACGCTTCGAGGGGACGCTGTTCCTGGTGACCCACGACCGCATGCTGACCCGCAACGTGGCGGGGCGCATCCTGGAGATGGACCGGGGGGGGCTGACCAGTTGGGCCTGCGATTACGACAGCTACTGCCGGCGGCGCGAAGAGATGCTGACGGCGGAGGCGCAGCGCTGGGACAACTTCGACAAGAAGATGGCCAAGGAGGAGATCTGGGCCAGCGGTGGCATCAAGGCGCGGCGGACGCGCAACGAGGGGCGGGTGCGGGCCCTGGAGGCCATGCGCGAGGAGTGGGCGTCGCGGCGCAAGGTGCAGAAGAAGGCGCGGCTGCAGGTGCAGGAGGCGGAGCGCTCGGGGGAGGTCATCATCGAGGTGGAGGACCTGGGGTTTGCGTACCCGTCGCGGACCATCGTGAAGGGCTTCTCGACCAGGATCATGCGGGGGGACCACATCGGGCTGCTGGGGCGCAACGGGTCGGGCAAGACGACCATGCTGCGGCTGCTGCTGGGGACCCTGACGCCGCAGACCGGGGAGGTCCGGCACGGCGTGAACCTGGAGGTGGCCTACTTCGACCAGTTGAAGGCGAACCTGAACCTGAACGAGTCGGTGAAGGAGTCCATCAGCCAGGGCCAGGACCTGTTCGAGTTCGACGGGCGGCCGACACACGTGTACGCGTATCTGGATCGCTTCCTGTTCGAGCGGGCGCGCTGCGATGTGCCCGTGGGCGTGCTGTCGGGAGGGGAGCGCAGCCGACTGGTGCTGGCGCGGCTGTTCCGCACGCCGTGCAACGTGCTGGTGCTGGACGAGCCCACCAACGACCTGGACGTGGAGACCCTGGAGCTGCTGGAGCAACTGCTGATTGAGTTCAAGGGGACGCTGCTGGTGGTCAGCCATGACCGCGAGTTCCTGAACAACGTGGTGACCAGCACCATGGTGATGGAAGGGGACGGGCAGGTTGGGGAGTACGCGGGGGGCTACTACGACTGGGTGGCCCAGCGGCCCGTGGTGGTGGCGTCGCCCAAGGCGGAGGCGGGGCCCAAGAAGGAGCGGCAGCGGCCGCCGGACCAGCCTCGCAAGTTGACCTTCAAGGAGGCCGCCGAGTTGGAAGGCCTGGTGGGGCGCATAGGGGCCCTGGAGGACGAGCGGGCAGAGCTGCTGGCCCAGCTTGCGGACCCGGCCTTCTACAAGAGCAATCCGGCCCAGGTGGTGGAGGCCAATCGGCGGCTGCCGGAGCTGGACGGCGAGCTTGAGGGCGCGGTGACGCGGTGGGCCGAACTGGAAGAAATCCGTGAGTCCTTCGCGCGGCGAAAACAGTGACAAGCCCAAATCCGATGTGCTAATCTCCCTGCCACATTTACAGAATGGATGGCGCGCAACGGACGGCGCCAAAGATCCATGGACGAGCTTCAAAAAGGGGTTGGTCGCGAGACCGGGTCCGGGCAAGCCGTGAATCCGCAGCGCGTGCTGGCGGCGTCCCTGGACACCCTGGTGCGGGCGCAGCGGGCGGGGTCCGTGGGCACGGAGTCCGTGGCGGGGAGGCTGCTGCAGCACTGGGCCGAACTGGGAGAGATCATTGTCGCGCTGGAGCCCACGCTGCTGCGGGTGGGCGAGGACTGTCTGGTACACCCCGAGAAAACGGAAGAGTACAGGTGGCTGCTGCCGGCCTTCATGGCGGGGCTGCGCCGGCTGCGGCTGCTGCCCAACGCGCGGATGGACAACGTGCTGCGGTTGGGGCAGGAGTTGGCGGCGCTGGAGCCCACCTTGGAGGCCATTCAGCAGTTCCAGGAGTGGCTGTGGGCGGACGGCGCGGAGGGCTTTGACTACACCGTGGACATGGGCTTCGCGGAGTGCCTGGAGGATGCCGCCATGGACCTCAAGGCGCGGCGCAAGGAGCTTGTCGCCCTGCGCATTGACGCGGCCCGGTCCCTGTCGGATGCCTTCCTGCTTAGCACCCAGGACCTGGACGCGGCGGCGGCAAGAGGCGAGTTTGAGCTGGTCCTGGAGAGGCTGACCGAGGCGCTGGCCCAGGGCAGTCTGCAGTTGGACCAGGAGGCCGCCGACAGGTTCAAGAGTGAGGCCCTGGACCCGGTGTACTGGGTGGAGACGGAGCTGGACCTGGTGCTGTGCCACCCGGAACTGGAGTCCGCCTTCCCAGCGAGGCAGATGGGGCAGCGCATCCTGGACGGCATCGGGGAGGACTCGGCGGGGCTGCTGGTGGCGCTGCTGGCGTCGCTGCGGCGAAGGCAGACGGCCTTCACCAAGGACCTGGTGGCGGTCATGGAGAAGGACCCCAGGGCGGCCCAGTTGGTGGGATTTGCGCCGGTCAACCTGCGGACCCTGGAGGCCATCCGAGCCATCCTGGCCGATGCGCCGACCCCCGTGTCCAAGGCGCTGGCGGTGCGGGTGGTGCACCAGGGGCAGGCGGACCCCAACGTGGGGGATGCGGTGGCGCGTTTGGTGGCAGAGCAGGGGTTCCAGGCCTTCTGCGGGCACCTGGACTGCCACACGCTGGACCGGGTTGCGGGGGTGTTCCTGGCCAAGGCCATGGAGGGGCGCCGGTCGCCGGAGCGGCTGCGTCAGTTCCTTGGGGCGGTTCCCCTGGATACCGCCATTGCCATTGCGTGCGCCATCTCGCCGGCCATGCTGACCGCGGCCCACGAGGAGGTGCTGGAGATCCTGAAACGCTCGGATTCGGAGCAGGTGGGAAGGGTGCTGGCCTGCCTGTTCCATGGGGGGCTGCCGGGGGCAAGGGTGGTGGGTCAGGCCATGCTGCATGGGGACCTGGACCTGTGGAGCACCCCCGCCCTCAAGACCGCCTGCGTGGGACTGCTGAAGTGCGGCCTGGGCAGAGAGTTCCTGGTGCCCTTGAGCCGCCAGAAGAAGGTCCCCACCTGGGCGCGGCTGGTCATCCTGCAGGCCACCGAGGGGGATGCCGCGGTGCACGCCGAGGCCATTGCCTTTCGGGTGACGGACGTGGTGGAGGTGCCGGAGATTCGCGAGTACCTGACCAGGGCGCGCAAGCTGGCGCCGGGAGGTCACCGATGACCAGACCGGCGGCGGGGCACGTGGACGCGGTGGGGGCGGTGGGCGTGGTGGACGGGCTGTTTCTGGCGTTTCGGCTGGTGGCCTCCCATGGTCAGGCCCACCCCCTGGCCCAGCAGGCGGTGAAGAACCTGACCGCCATCGTGGAGGCGGCGACTCCGCCCTTTTCGTTGCAATTCATCCGGCAGGCGGTGTTCCGGGACAAGGTGCTGGTGCCCTTCGATCTGGCGGGCTTCGAGAAGTCCCAGGTGTTGGCCCAGGCCATGGGGGCGCTGGGGGTCCAGGAGCTGTTCTTCGAGGGGCGGCCCCAGGAGGCGTCCATGCTGAGTCTGGCCGGCGTGCTGGCCCACCCGGTTGTGAACGACGAGGGCTATCAGGGGGAGATCGCGTTCCCCGGGGTGCTGCTGCGGGAGATCCCCGGGGCGAATCTGGCGCAGTCGGCGGAGGCCGTGGACCCGGAGGTGTTCCTGGCGGGGCAGTTGGCCCTGGCGGTGGCTGACGCGGAGGAACTGGTGGAACACGCGGGGAAGCCATGGCCCTGGTTCTTGGGGCTGTCCTGTGCCCGAAGGGTGGAGCGCTGCCTGGGGGTGGGGGCGGTGCCTCTGCTGCGGGCCCTGGAGATTGCCCCCGGCGAATGGAGCGTGGCGCGGCGGGCCGTGGCGGCGGCGGTCAACACGGGCGTGGCCCTGGCGGCCGTCGGGGTGGGTGTTCGCCTGAGGAAGGTGGGCATCCATGCGGCGCTGGCCCTGGCCGTTCATGGGCTTGATCTGCGCGAAGGGAAGGACCTGCGGGGCGCCGCCGAGGCCACCCTGCCGGCGTTGTTGCCCCCCAAGGGCGGCCGCCCCCTGGAGCCCCACAAGAGCAAAGTGTGCGCGCTGGTTCACAGGCTGGCTGGGACGGCCGCGCGGGCCGGCAAGCCTGGCCTGGGGCAGTTGCTTTGGCTGACCTACCGGATGGAGGTTGCGCGGCTGCCCGTGGGCCTGGACTTTGCGCTGACCCTGGCGGACCTGGTGGCCCAGATTCACGCGGAGGGTTTGGATGGAGACGCCCGATGGCTGGAGGCCATCATTCATGCCAGCGGGGCCATCCCACCGGGGGCACGGGTGAGGTTGCCCGATGGCCGGGTGGGCCTGGTGCTGGGGCCGGGGGATCTGGCGGACCCCAGGTGCCCCAAGGTGTTGGTGGGCGGGAACGTGGTGCAGCCCAGGGAGGCGGTGGAGCTGCTTGGGCCCAGGGAGGCCAGGGGGGCGGAGCATGGCGCTTAGTCCGGGGCAGGTGGTATTGGATCGCTACGTCATCGAGGCCCTCCTGGGGGAGGGCGGCATGGGGCAGGTGTTCCGTGCGCGGCACTCCAGGCTGGGGTTCCCGGTGGCGGTGAAGGTGCTGGCCCTCAGCGACGACCCGGCCCACGCCTCGCGCTTCGAGCGGGAGGCCATGATGATGGCGCGCGTCCAGCACCCCAACGTGGTCAACATCATGGACTTCGGCGTGCTGCCCGACGGGCGCCCCTGCATAGCCATGGAGTTCGTGCAGGGCGAGCCCCTGGACCGGAAGCTGCGGTTGCAAGGGGCGCTGCGGGCGGAGCAGGCGGCCCGGTTCCTGCGGGGAGTGCTGGCGGGGCTGTCGGCCATGCACGGGGCGTCGGTGCTGCACAGGGACCTCAAGCCCGGCAACGTGGTGGTCACCCCCGGGCCCCCGGAAGTAGCCAAGCTGATTGATTTTGGTATCGCCATCCCGACAGAGGGGCGCAGTCAGCGCATCACCAGGACCGGCGACGTCATCGGGACGCCGGCCTACATGGCCCCGGAGCAGTTGCTGTGCTACCCCATGGATGCGCGCACGGACCTGTACGCGGCGGGGCTGCTGGGGTACCTGATGGTGACCGGGCGGCTGCCCTTTCCCAGCGAGGACATGACGGGGGTGATGCGGCGGCTTGCGGACCCGGCCCCCACGCCCAAGGCTCCGGAGGGCCTGCCGCCGTTGCCCAGGGGGCTGGCGGAGCTGCTGCTGAAGCTGCTGAATCCCGTGCCGGATGGACGCTACGGGTCGGCGGCGGAGGCGCTGGCCGCGCTGGAGGCCGTGGACTGGAATGAAGAACCGGACGACGAGCTGTCGGCGCCCACCGTGGAGGGGGCCCTGGAGGTCTCCGGCGTCATGCCCGGGCGGGGCGCGCCCCCGGTGGCCGATTCGGAGCCCCCGATGCGCTATCTGGTGGCGGCGCGGTTGCCTCCCTCGCGGCTGGCCAGTCGGGTGGACCGCGAGTTCCTGGCCAAGACGCTGGCGGGCTCGGGGCGGGCCTACGTGCTGGGCAACCAGTTCTGGTTTGCGGTGCAGAACCTGGGGGTCAGTGCGGGTCAGGCGCGGGCCGAGGCCCAGCGCATCGCCAGCGCCTTGGGGGGTCGCTATGGGGCCACCGCCAGCATCAGCTTCCAGTTGGTGGGGGCGAACTTCGGGCTGACCAGTGGGGCCCTGAGTGGCGCCACGCCCCTGCCGGCGCCCCTGTCAGAGATGATTGGGAAGCTGGGGGGTTGACTGGAGGGGGCAAAGCGAGTCCAATCGCCGGGTGCCGCAATCTGTTTAGTGGAGCAAGTCCATGAAGTTGAAAGCAATCTGGCAGGCGGTGGCATCCAAACCAGCCCTGGCCCTGGTCCTGCTGGCGCTGCTGGCACCCCGAGGGGCCGGCGCTGGCTGCCCCTACGATCTGCCTCAGTGCGTGGCGGGGACCGTGGAGACCCAGGTCTGCGGGTACTGCGGCACCATGACCCGGACCTGCGATCAGTGGGAAGACTGGGGCCCCTGGAGCCTGTGCAAAGGCCAGGGCAGTTGCGAGCCCGGCGCCATCCAGGCCACCCCCTGCGGCACCTGCGGGAAGACCGTCGCCATCTGCGGACCCACCTGCCAGTGGACCAACTCCCGCGACTGCCTGGAGGGCGACGAGTGCGTCCCAGGCACGACGGAGCTTGTCCCCTGCGGCAACTGCGGCACCATGAGCCGTACCTGCGACTTCGGCTGCAGTTGGGTGTCCGAGCGCGGCTGCGAGGGTCAGGGCGACTGCCAGCCCTATGCCTCGGGTGTCATCCCCTGCGGCATGTGCGGCACCAAATCCGTGGTCTGCGACGCCGCCTGCCACTGGATTGACGAGACCCAATGCGCCGGCGAGGGCCAATGCTTCGCGGGCCAGCACAAACCCTGCGGCACCTGCGGCACGGCCACCTGCCTGGACGATTGCCGCTGGTCCAAGTGCGCCGGCGACGGCCGCGCCTGCGACGACCAGAACTGTTGCACCGAGGGCGACCTTTGCAGCTTCGGCGGCGTCTGCACGGGCACCCTCAAGACCTGCCAGGGGGACCTGGCCTGCGACCCCACAAGCTGTAGCTGCGAAGGCTGCTCGACCTTGTCCGAAGGGGGCTTCTGCGAGGGCTCCGCGGTGGTCCGCTGCGAGGGCAACATCATGCTGCGCCAGGACTGCTTGTTGGCGGGCCAGACCTGCGTGCTGGAGGCGGGCCGGCCCCGCTGCCAGTGCGTACCCAACTGCGACGGGCTGCTGTGCGGCGGCGATGGCTGCGGCGGCTCCTGCGGGGTCTGCGCGGAAGACGAGCAGTGCCTGGATGGCCGCTGCGTGGCGCCCCAGCCCGACGTCCTGGAGGGCGCCGACGGCCAAGGTGACAGCGGTGGTTGGGCTCCCGACCCGGTGGACTCCAAGCCCAAGGGCGAGGGCTGCAGTGTCGGTGGCTCCGCGCCGGCCTCCCTCTGGATGCTGCTGGGCCTGGCAGGGCTGTGGGTGCTGGCCCGCCGTGCTGGCCGCCGCCTTCACGCCACGGAGAAATGATGAAGCATCCAGCCATCCAATGCTGCGGCCTCTTGCTGCTGGCTGTGCTGTGGTCCTGTGGGGCTGCGCAGGGGGCCGGGGGGGAGGACGCCTGTGCCCCGGGCGCCGACTGCCTGCTGGCCGACGCCTGCATGGGTGATGCCTGTGGTGCCCCTGCGGATCTGGGCCCCCTCGACGCTCCCTCGGACACCGCCGAGGAGCCCCTGCCCTTGCCCGCGTGCCATCCCAACTGCGTGGCCCCCGAGGGCCTGACCTGGGTGCCCCTGCCTGGTGGCGGCTTCACCATGGGCTGTTCGACCGGGGACGGGGACTGCGACCTGGACGAGAACCCCGCCCACGGCGTCACGCTGGGGGCCTTTGAGATGCTGGATTCGGAGGTCACCGAGGGCCAGTTCTACGGCGTCATGGGCTTCGACCCGTCGGCCCTGTCCCTGGGCAGCGACTACCCCGTGGAGAACGTCACCTGGGCCCAGGCTCAGGCCTTCTGCGTAGCTCTTGGCGGGCGCCTGCCCACGGAGGCCCAGTGGGAGTACGCCGCCCGGGCCGGCGGCAACACGAAGTACGCCTGTGGGGCCGAGACAGCCTGCCTCAAGGACGTGGCCTGGTACGACCACAACGCCGGCGGCACCAAGCGCATCGTGAAGACCAAGACGGCCAACGCCTGGGGGCTGTACGACCTGACCGGCAACGTGTGGGAGTGGGTCGCCGACTGGTACGACCAGGACTACTACGGCGTCAGCGTCCGGGACAACCCCCCGGGCCCCCCCACAGGCAACTACCGCGTCATCCGCGGGGGCGCCTTCATCAACTACTACTTCGTGGTCTTCCTGCGGGTCTCCAACCGCTTCGCCAACCAGCCCGGCGCCGCCTCCGACAGCCTGGGCTTTCGCTGTGTCCGGGGCGGGGGAGACTGAGGCATGGGGCGCGCCAAACAAGGTGTCGCCGGGCCCGCCGGCTGGCTGGTCTACGTCCTGCGCTGCGCCGACGGCAGCCTCTACACGGGCATCACAAACGACCTGCCCCAGCGCCTGGAGGCCCACCAATCGGGGAAGGGCGCCCGCTACACCCGCGCCCGCCTGCCGGTGGAATTGATCTATTCGGAGCCAGCCCCGGACCGCAGCGCCGCCACGAAGCGCGAGACCGCCATCAAGGGCCTGTCACGGGTCAAGAAGCTGGGGTTGGTGGAGTCGGCAAAAGGGTAGGGCGGGGGCTCAGGGGGTCAGCGTGCGGACCAGGCGGAAGCCGCGGTTGTTGCCGTTGCTGGAAGTCGGATCGCTGTTGCCTCGGTTGGCGGCGCGGCACTCCTTGGCGGCCAGGCTCCAGTTCCCGCCACGGTAGACCCGGTTGGCCCCGGTGGCCGGGCCGGTGGGGTCGGTCACGGCGGTGGAGCCGTAGGTGCCAAACCGGTCCCAGACCCATTCCTCGGCGTTGCCCAGCAGGTCCTGGATGCCCCAGGCGTTGGCGGCCTTGGCGCCTCCGGGGTTTTCGCCGCAGGTGTCCTCATCGCCCGAGGCCACCGCGCACATCCCCGCCCCGGCGTAATCCACAAAGGAGTTCCCGGCGTACCAGGCCACCTTGTCCAGGTTGGGATCCAGGGGGGTCACGCCAAGGTTGGAGAGGGTACCGCTGTTGCCATCGCTGGGGTAGATGGCGGTGGTGCTGCCAGCCCGCGTGGCGTACTCCCACTCGGCCTCGGTGGGCAGGCGGAAGCCGGCGCAGCCGTAGGGGGCGGCACCCAAGCCGGTGATGGACACGCTGGCCGACTTGATGCCCTTGCGGGTGGCATTCATGCAGTCCTTGTAGCTGATGGCGGAGACCCCATCCTTGCAAACCACGCTGGAGAACACGTAGCAGGAGGCCAGTCCCGACTGTTCGGAGACGAGGTTGGCGGCCGCCACAGCGTCAAACCAGGATACCTGATCCACCGGGCAGGAGTCGCCGCAGGCGGGGAAGGTGCTGGGGTTCCAACTGCTGAAGAGGTTCTTCCATTGGGCCTGGGTGGCCTCCATCTGCTGGATCTCGATGGTTCGCGTCAGGGTCACCTGGTGCAGGGTCTCCGTGGCCCCGCGTCCAGCCTCGGAGTCGCAGGTGCCAGGGTAGCCGGCGGGGGCAGGACAGCCCGAGGGGCTGCCCATCCAGAAGCTGCCTGCGGGGACCAACGCGAAGCCCTGGTTCACGCAGAAGTTGGACTGACAGGTCTGGGTGTTGCGGCACTCGCCGCAGTAGCCGCCACAGCCGTCGTCGCCGCACTGCTTGCCGGCGCAGTTGGGGACGCAGCAGTCGGTGGTGCAGGGCTTCACCGTGCGGACCAGCCGGACGCCCGTGTCCCACAGCCGGGTGTCCGGGAGGGAGCGCGCGCGCTTGGCGGAGCGGCATTCCCGGGCGTTGGCCTGCCAACCGCCACCGCGCCGAACCCGGTTGGTGCCGGTGGAGGCGCCGGTGGGATCGGTGACTGTGGTGGCGGCCAGGGTGCCGTAGAAGTCCCAGACCCACTCAAACACGTTTCCTGACGTGTCCTTAAGGCCCAGGGCGTTGCCCGCCTTGCCCCCAACGGTTTGGGCACCGCAGAAGAGGGCGCCGGTGAACCAGCCCTTGCAGTCGATGGCGCCAGGGTACAGGGCCGCGGAGTTTCCACCGTACCAGCCGATGCTGTCCAGGGAGGGATCCAGGGGCGTCTTGTCGGGGTTGGTGATGCCACCGCCGCTGCCACCGGCGGGGTAGAAGGCGGTGGTGCTGCCGGCCCGGGCGGCGAACTCCCACTCTGCCTCCGTGGGCAGCCGGAAGCCGGTGCACTGGTAGGGCGAGCCCACGCCGCTGATTTTGACGGCGGCGCTGTTGATCCCGTGGCGCAGGGGGCCAAGGCATTCCAGGTACTTGTCGCCCACGCTGGTGCCGTCATTGCAGACCGCGGCCGTGAAGCCGTAGCAGGGGGCCAGACCAGCCTGACCGGAGCGCCAGTTGGCGTAGGCGGCGGCCTCGAACCAGTTGATGTTCTCCACCGGACAGGTCAGCCCGCAGTTTGAGAGGCCGCTGGGCTTCCAGGCGCCGAAGGCCGAGGCCCATTGAGCCTGGGTGACCTCGGAATTCTGCACCTCGAAGGCGTTGGTGAGGGTCACCTTGTGAAGCACCTCGTCGGTGTCCCGGCCCAACTCCAAGGAGCAGGCCCCCGTGTAGCCGGCGGGGGCGGGGCACCCGGAGGGGCTGCCCATCCAGAAGGAACCGGCTTGAACCAGCGAGTAGCCCGTCGTAAGGCAAAGGCCAGAGGCGCACAGTCCCCCAGCGGTGCCACAGGGGCTGCCGTTGTTGCCCGCGGGGTTGGTGCACTTGCCCGTGGCCGCTGTGCAGGTGCCGGCCACGTGGCAAGCATCCGCGGCGGTGCAGACCACAGGCTTGGTGGTGACGTTGCAGGCGCCGGCCTTGCAGGTGCTGATGCCGTTGCAGTTGTTGCCGTCGTCGTTGCAAAGGACGCCTTCGTTGCCCACGGGGTTGCTGCAAAGGCCCGTGCCGGTGTCGCAGATGCCCGCCACGTGGCAGGCGTCCAGGGGGCTGCAGGCCACGATGTCGGTGGTCTGGTTGCAGGCGCCGGCCTTGCAGGTGCTGATGCCGTTGCACTTATTGTTGTCGTCGTTGCACAGCTCGCCCTCGTTGGCCACCGGGTTGCTGCAGGTGCCCGTGAGGGGATCGCAGGTGCCCACGCCGTGGCAGTCGTCCTTGGCGGCGCAGACCACCGCCGGGACGGTCTGGCTGCAGTTGCCGTTGACGCAGGTGCTGATGCCGTTGCATTTATCCCCGTCGTCGCAGACCTTGGGCTGGTTCAGGCAGCCGTCTCCGGCCACGCAGGAGTCGTCGGTGCAGGAGTCCCCGTCGTTGCAGGTGCGCTGGGTGCTGCCGGCCTTGCACACGCCCCCGCTGCAGTAGTCCCCCAGGGTGCAGGGGTCCGGGTCCTCGCAGATGCCGGCGTTGTTGGCCGGGTTGCTGCACTGGCCGAAGTCGTCGCAGACATCCAGGGTGCAGGGATTGGAGTCATCGCAGCCGCCGTTCAGCGCGGCGCAGTCGCACTCGCCGCCGATCCCCGCGGGGCCGCACTGGAGACCCTCGCACAGGGCGTCGCAGTCCGGGGTGCAGCCCAGGGCGGGAAGGGTGATGCAGTCGTAGTTGGTGGGGCAGCCGCAGGTGCCGCCGCAGCCGTCGTCGCCGCCGCAGGCGGGGAAGTCGCAGGCGGGCTGGCAGATCTCCGTGTCGGGGGCGCTGTCCTTGGTCGCATCCGCGGTGTCCGGTTGGGCGTCCCCGGCGCCGTCCTGGCCGTCCTGGCCCAGGTTGCCGTCCGCGCCGTCCCCAAGGTCGTTGCCGGGCCCGTCCGTGCCAGGCCCATCCTTCAGGTTCACGCCGTCCCCGGGCAGGTCCCCGGGCAGGTCCTTGCCCCCCAGGTCCCCCCCATCCGCCAAACGGAGGTCGTCTCCCGAGCTGCTGCCCACGGGCACCTCTGGACTGAAGGCGCAAGCTGCGAGGGCCAGGAAAAGGGACGCAAACAACGCGGTCTTCAAGCCAGCCATGGTTGCCTCGATTGCCAAAAGATGGCAGCAGGATAGTGTCGCCCGCCCCAGGGTTCAAACCATTTGTGCCGCGGCCCTCCCACAGTAGCTGTTGCCAAGAAGCGCCACTCCGGTTAGCTTTCGGCCCTTGGACAGGCCCACAAGAGGTGAACATGGCTGACGCCGACAACAAAGTAATCTACTCCATGATTGGAGTGGGCAAGGTGCACGGCACCAAGACCGTGCTGAGGGACATCTACCTTTCATATTTCTACGGCGCCAAGATCGGCGTCCTCGGATTGAATGGTTCGGGCAAGAGCTCGCTGCTGAAGATCATGGCGGGCGAGGACACCAGCTTCCTTGGGCAGACGACGGTGTCGCCCGGGTACTCCATCGGGTACCTGCCCCAGGAGCCCAAGCTGGACCCCACGAAGACCGTGAAGGACATCGTGGAGGAGGGCGTGGCCGAGACGGTGGCCCTGCTCAAGGAATACGAAGACATCAGCATGAAGCTGGCCGAGCCCATGTCGGACGCCGCGATGGACAAGCTCATCGAGCGCCAGGGCGAGGTGCAGCAGAAGTTGGATGACAGCGACGCTTGGGACCTGGACAGCAGGCTGGCGATGGCCATGGGCGCCCTGGGGTGCCCGCCGGCGGACGCCTCCATCGGGGTGCTGTCGGGTGGCGAACTGCGGCGCGTGGCCCTGTGCCGGCTGCTGCTGAAGAAGCCTGACATCCTGCTGCTGGACGAGCCCACCAACCACCTGGACGCGGCCACCGTGGCCTGGTTGGAGCAACACCTCCAGCGCTACGAGGGGACGGTCATCGCCGTCACCCACGACCGCTACTTCCTGGACAATGTGGCGGGCTGGATCCTTGAACTGGACCGCGGCCAGGGCATTCCCTGGAAGGGCAACTACTCGTCCTGGCTGGACCAGAAGTCCAAGCGCCTGGCCCAGGAGGAGAAGACCGAGAGTCAGCGCCGCAAGACCCTGGAGCGGGAGTTGGAGTGGATCAAGAGCTCACCCTCCGGGCGGCGCGCCAAGGGCAAGGCCAGGGTGAATGCCTACGAGGCCATGCTGGCCCAGAAGACCGAGGCCCTGGAGAAGGACCTGGAACTGTACGTCCCGCCGGGGCCGCGCCTTGGCGACGTGGTCATCCAGGCCCAGGGCGTGTCCAAGGGGTTTGGCAGCCGCAAGCTGTTCGACAACCTGAACTTCATCGTCCAGCCCGGCGCCATCGTGGGCATCGTGGGCCCCAACGGGGCGGGCAAGAGCACGCTGTTCAAGATGATCATGGGCGCGGAGACGCCGGACAGCGGCACCCTGCGGGTGGGCGAGACCGTGAAGCTGGCCTACGCCGACCAAAGCCGCAGTACGCTGGAGCAAGAACAGACCATCTACGAGGCCATCTCGGGTGGGCAGGAGCAGATCGAACTGGGCACCCAGAAGGTGAACGCCAGGGCCTACGTGGGGCGCTTCAACTTCACCGGACCGGACCAGCAGAAGAGCGTCCTGACCCTCTCGGGCGGGGAGCGCAACCGCGTGCACCTGGCCTGCATCCTCAAGTCCGGCGCCAACGTGCTGCTGCTGGACGAGCCCACCAACGACCTGGACGTGAACACCATGCGCTCCCTGGAGGAGGCCCTGAACAACTACGCGGGCTGTGCGCTGGTCATCAGCCACGACCGCTGGTTCCTGGACCGCGTGGCGACGGACATCCTGGCCTTTGAAGATGATGGGGTCTACTGGTGTGAGGGGAACTACGAGTCCTACGCTGAAGATCGCCGCCGCCGTCTGGGCCCCGACGCCGACCGGGCCGTCCGCTACCGCAAGCTTACCCGCTAGCCCCTCGCCCTCCGCACCGCCAGCCGGTGCCGCGCATACTCCACCAGCGCCGGCAGGACGGAGATGAACACGATGGCAATCAGCACCATCTCGAAGTGCTTCTTGACGAACTCCACGTCCGCCAGGAAGTGCCCCGCATAGACGCAGACGCTGACCCAGGCGACGCCGCCAATGACATTGAAACTGGCGAAGTGGAGGTAGGTCATGCGCCCGATGCCCGCCACGAAGGGGGCGAAGGTGCGGATGATGGGCATGAAGCGCGCAAGGATGATGGTCTTGCCGCCGTGCTTCTCGTAGAAGGCGTGGGCCTTCGCGAGGTGCTCCTTGTTCAGGAACCGCACGTTCTCTTTATGGAAGATCTTGGGCCCGATGAAGTGCCCGACGGAGTAGTTCACCGCGTCCCCCAGGATGGCAGCCACGGACAGAACCAGGACCAGCAGAGGGGCGCTGAGGGCCGCCTCGTCGGTGCCCCGCATGATGGTGAAGGTGCCGGCAGCGAACAGCAGCGAGTCCCCAGGCAGGATGGGCGTGACCACCAGACCGGTCTCGCAAAACACGATGAGGAACAGGATCAGGTAGGTCACCCAGCCGAAGGTGGCGATCATGTTGTTCAGGAACACCGGCAGGTTGGTGAACATCTCGCGGAACAGATCAAACAACTCGGCCATCTCGAGTTCCTTCCATCTTGAATTGGGGTCGACCAGCGCCGACCGGGCGGGCGGAATGTAGCAGGGGGCGCCCCCGAGGGCAAGAAAGGAAGAAAGCACGAAAACCGTTGTTTGCAGCAAGGCAGGCAGGGTAAAACAGCGCCTGGCCTGATGGCCGTCGGAGGAACCATGAAGCGAGTGGCTGGAACCAAGGTTGACGTCAGCAAGTGCACGGGGTGCGGGCGCTGTGTGCGGGCCTGCCCCACGGACACCCTGTCCCTGGTGGACCGCAAGGCCGCGGTCACGGGCAGTGGTTGCGTTGGCTGCGACCAGTGCGTGGCCGTCTGCCCCGAGGGCGCCGTCACCGTGGGCTTCGTGGACCTCGCCGCCCTGCACCTGGAGACCGTCCCCGACACGGCCGCCTACGTTGCCCCCGGCCAAGCTGACACCTCCGCCCTGGTGCGCCTCATGCGCAGCCGCCGCTCGGTCCGCGAATACCTGCCCGACCCCGTCCCCGAGGCGGTCCTGCGGGACCTCATCCGCATCGGCACCACCGCCCCCTCGGGCACCAACAGCCAGCGCTGGACCTTCACCATGCTGCCCGACCGCGACGCCGTGTTGGTCCTGGCGGGGCAGGTCGCCGCCTTCTTCGAGAAGCTCAACAAGCTGTCCGCCAACCCCGCCGCGCGCCTCTTCGCCAAGCTGTTCCTCAAGGACTCCCTGGGCAAGTACTACCGAGGCTACCGCGCCACCGTGGCCAAGGGCCTGCAGCAATACCGCGATGAGGGCCGGGACCGCCTCTTCCACAGCGCCCCCGCGGTCCTCCTGGTGGGCTCCAAACCCGGCGCCTCCTGCGCCGCCGAGGACGCCCTGCTAGCCACCCAGAACATCCTGCTGGCTGCCCACGCCATGGGCTACGGCACCTGCCTCATCGGCTTCGCAGTGGAGGCCATCCGCCACCAACCCTCCATCAAGACCACCATCGGCATCGACCCTTCCGAGACCATCTACTCGGTCATCACCGTGGGCCGCCCCCGCACCGCCTACCTGCACCCCGCGGGCCGCGCCGCGCTCACCCCCCGGGTTTTCAGGAAATGAGGCGTTTCTTGAAGGCCCTCGGGCTGCTGCTGCTGGCCACGGTCCTGGGGGGCTGTGCCACCTTGGGTTGGCCTGAGCCCGGGTCCCCGACGCCAGACGATTCGCGTCCTTTGGCAGGGAAGGGGGCGGGGGGGAAGGCCGCGCCCCGGCGTGAGGCGGTCCCCCGTACGCCTTCACAACCCGTGACCACCGCTGCCGCCGAAACCCAGCCCCCCGAAGCCCCCCCAGCCACCAGCTTCGCCGAGGCCGCCTTGCATTTTTTGAAGCTTGGCAGGCTGCAGACGGCCGCTGGCACCCGCTCCATGCATTGCTCGGAGCTGGTCCAGGCCATCTACGATGTACTGCCGCCCGTGCCGGTGCGCCTCACGGGGGCCACTGCGGACCTCCATTATCAGTGCCGCGAACGGGGCTGGCTGGTGAAGTCGCCCGCCCCCGGGGACCTGGTCTTCTTCGACAACACCCTGGACCGGAACCGCAACCGCCGCCTGGACGATCCCCTGACCCATGTGGGCGTGGTGGTGCAGGTGGAGCCGGACGGGCTGGTGCACTTCGTCCACGTGGGCAGCCGCCGCCTCAAGGAAGGGCTGCTGCACGCGGGGCAGCCCGGGGCGGAGCAGTCGCCCGAGGGGCGCCCCTTGAACTCCCACCTGCGGACCCGCAGCAGCCGCGACCCGGGCGGGACGCGCTATCTGGCGGGGCAGCTATTGCGGGGGTACTGCCGTCCGTCGGACGGGGAGGGTAGGTGAGTGTAATGTGTAAGGTCCTGACCCCATGGAGCTCGGATGGGGCGGGTAGGTGAGTGTAATGTGTAAGGTCCTGACCCCATGGAGGTTCCTATGAAGCGTCTGGTTGGTGCTGGAGTTCTTGGTTGTCTGCTGCTGCTGTCCTCCCTGGCCCGGGCCGACGAGGGCATGTGGACCTTTGATAACTTTCCTGCGGCGGCGGTGAAGGCGAAGTATGGCTTTGACCTGGATGCGGCCTGGCTGCTGAAGGTCCGGGCGGCGTCGGTGCGGCTGGCCCAGGGCTGTTCCGCCAGCATCGTCTCCCCCCAGGGGCTGGTGATGACCAACCACCACTGCGCCCACCCCTGCATCGAGCAGTTGTCCACGGCCAAGAAGGACTTCGTGGAGTCGGGGTTCTACGCGCCGGCGCTTCAAAACGAGGTCAAGTGCCCCGAACTGGAGGTCAACCAGTTGCAGGAGATTGAGGACGTGACCGCCCGCCTGGAGACCGCCACCCGGGGCCTGGCGGACGAGGCCTTCAACGAGGCGCAAAGGGCGGAAATGGCGCGGATTGAGGCCGAGTGCGCCACCAGCCCCTACCTTCGTTGTGATGTGGTGACCCTCTACCGGGGGGGGCAGTACCACCTGTACAAGTACCGCCGCTACCAGGACGTGCGGCTGGTCTTTGCGCCCGAGTTCTCCATCGCCTTCTTTGGCGGCGACCCGGACAACTTCATGTTCCCGCGCTACGACCTGGACCTGGCCTTCCTGCGCCTTTACGAGGACGGCAAGCCGGCGTCCACGCCCCAGTACTTCAAGTGGTCCGCCAGCGGCGCGGCGGAGGGGGAGCTGACCTTTGTGGCGGGCAACCCGGGGGGCACCAGCCGCCTGCTGACCGTGGCCCAGTTGGCCTTCACCCGGGACGTGACCCTGGTGCGACGCCTGCTGTACCTGGCGGAGCTGCGGGGCCTGCTGACGGAGTACCAGCACCGGGGCAAGGAGCAGAAGCGGGTGGCCAACGCCTCGCTGTTCTACGTGGAGAACAGCCTCAAGGCCCTGCGGGGTCGGCTGGAGGCCCTGCAGGACCACAGCTTCTTCGCGTCCAAGGTGAAGGCAGAACAGGAGCTGCGCGCCCGGGTCGACGCTGATCCGGCCATGAAGGCCGCCTACGGCGGGGCCTGGGATTCCATTGGGGAGGCCCTGGAGACCTACCGCCCCATGCAGCTTCGCCACTGGATGCTGGAGGGCGGCGGGGGCTTCCAGTCCGAGCTGTTCGGCCTGGCCCGGGGGCTGGTCCGCGCCAGCGAAGAGCTGGTCAAGCCCAACCAGCAGCGCCTCCGGGAGTACGGGGACAGTCAGCTCCCCGGGCTGAGGCAGTCCCTTTTCTCGGCGGCCCCCATCTATGACGAGTTCGAGATCTTCCTGCTGACCTTCTCGCTGGGCAAGTTGCGGGAATCCCTGGGGGTGGATGATCCCTTCGTGAAGCAGCTCTTCGGCAAGAAGTCCCCGCAGGATCTGGCCTCCGAGCTGGTGAAAGGCACCAAGCTGAAGAATGTGAAGGTGCGGCAGCAACTGTTCGACGGTGGCGCCGCAGCCATCGCCGCCTCCAAGGACCCCATGATCCTTTTTGCCAGGGCCGTGGACCCCGAGGCCCGGGCCGCCAGGAAGCTCTATGAGGACCGGGTGGAGGGCCAGGCCAAGAAGGCCAGCGAGCTCATCGCCCGGGCCCAGTTCCAGCTTCAGGGCACCAGCACCTACCCGGACGCCACCTTCACGCCCCGCCTCTCCTATGGGCAGGTCAAGGGCTACCAGGAGAATGGCCGGACCGTGCCGCCCTTCACCTACATGGACGGCGCCTTCGACCGCCACACCGGTCGGGAGCCCTTCGCCCTGCCCCAGTCCTGGCTGGCCGCCAAGCCCCGCCTGAACCTGCAGACGCCCATGAACCTGGTGACCACCAACGACATCATCGGGGGGAACTCGGGTTCGCCTCTCTTCAACGCCAAGGCCGAGGTGGTGGGTCTGGTCTTCGACGGCAACATCCAATCCCTGGGCGGTGACTACGGCTTCGACGAGGCCGTGAACCGCACCGTGTCGGTCCACAGCGCCGCCATCCTGGAGGCCCTGCGCAACATCTACAAGGCCAGCCGCATCGTGGAAGAACTGGAATCCGGTCGCTAGCCCCCCCCGCGCCCCCCAAGTACCCGAAATTCCATTTGCTTCTTCCAAAAACCCAGTGTTAGCATTCCCCCCGTAACGCCCCACGAAATCAACCCAGCCACAGGAGGTCGCAAGATGAGCGAGCTAGGGACCACCCCTCCCGTCACGGGGGCAGCTACCCCGCCGGGGAACGAGATCAAAGAGAAGATTCTGGCCTACGAGCGGATCGTCAAACTCAACTCCATTGTGCGGGTGGCGTTCCCGCTGCTGGTGTTCTCGGTCATCGCGGTGGGTATCTTCTCCACCTGGCTCACCGTGTCCTCGGCCTACAACGACAAGGTGGTCACCGAGCAGACCGTCAAGGCCGGCGAAGAGCTGCTGCCCGTGCTGAACAAGGCGCTGCGCTCCTTCGTGGACGAGGTCGCGCCCCAGTTGGTGGAGGAGTTCCAGACCAAGCTGGCCGCCTCCAGCGAGCGCGCCGCCGAGACCCTGGCCATGGAGATTGACCGCATCAGCAAGGAATCCATGCCCTTCGTGGAGGCCCAGGCCAAGGCCGCCATCCTGGCCCGCAAGGAGGAGCACAAGGCCCTGCTGGCCGAGCTGTACCCCGAGTTGAAGAACGACCCCGCCAAGCTGGAGGCCACCGCCACCAAGCTGAACAAGGCCTTCGAGTTCTGGACCGTGAAGTACATGACCCACACCCTGGAGGACTACTTCCTGGCCATGGCCCGCATCAACGACACGGTGGTCAAGCACTACCGGCCCAAGCCCGGCGACATCGACCCCAACAAGCCCAAGGTGGCTGAGGGCGAGATGCTAGAGCTGTTCATGGAGCTGCTGAACGCGGCCTACGAGTACGACCCCTCGGCGGTGCCCCCGGCCGCCGCACCCGAGGCCCCCGTCGCCCCCGCGCCCGCCGCTGAGGCTGCCCCCGCGGAGCCCGCGCCCGCTGACGAGGCCGCCCCCGCTGAAGCTGCCCCTGCCGCTGAAGCCGCCCCGGCCCCCGAGCAGGCCGCTGCTGCCGAGGCCGTCCCTGCGGAGCCCGCGCCCGCCAATGAGAACCTGGGAAAGGGGGAGTGATCATGGAAAACGAACTCAAACTCCAAGAAGAACTGAAGACCGCCAAGGCCTTCCTTGACGAGAAGATCCGCAAAGAGACCAAGGCCCTGCGCACCCGCATCATCGTGGGCTGCGTGGTCACCCTCATCGTCTTTGGCTACATGTTCTGGTTCTACAAGATCTTCACGGGCCTGGGCAGCCCCGAGGGCATGCGCACCGTCATCGTGACCACCGTGCGCGCCGAGGCTCCCGAGCTGCTGGACGCCGCCCGCAAGGAGATCCTGGCCCAGAAGAGCACCATCATCGACTTCGTCACCAAGGAGGGTCTGGAGAACCTGGTGAAGGTCCTGATGTCCGAGGGCGAGAAGAAGCTGCACGAGATGATCACCAAGATCAGCGGCGAGACCATCGTGGCCCTCAACGACCGCTTCGTGGGGGTTCTGAAGAACGACGGCTCCCGCCTGAAGAAGCTGCTGGCCCAGCCCGAACAGGGCGCCATCGAAGAAGAGATCGTCAAGGCCTTCGACGATGATCTGCAGGAGGCCATGGGCCAGATGAACTTCAACGAGGACTTCAACGAGCCCCTGGGCAAGATGAACGCCGAGGCCCTGGCCCAGCTCAACGACATCAACACGAAGCTGCAGACGCTGGCCACCAAGGAGAGCCTGAACAGCCATGAGGCCATGACCCTGCGCTTCATCAAGCTGTGGGCCGGCTACGTCAACCAGATGGGCGACGCGGACCCCGACGAGGAAGAAGACATCCCCGGCTCTGTGGCCCCCCGCAGCCCCTCCGTTAACTGATTCTCCACCATTCCATGCCATTACTGTGGCGTTGACAAAGGCCGGCCGGCCCTCTAGGGTTTTGAGCCCAGAAACGCTACCCCCAACCGCCGGAGTTGCATCATGAGAGCTTTCAACAACATCCTCGAGGCCATTGGCCGGACCGCCACCGTTCGCTTGAATCGGGTCGCCCCCGAGGGAGGCGCGACGCTGTACGCCAAGTGCGAGTTCCTGAACCCCGGCGGCAGCATCAAGGACCGCATGGCCCAGCACATCGTGCGCAAGGCCATGGAGCGGGGGGATCTGGCCCCCGGCGGCCTGATTGTCGAGAACACCTCGGGCAACACGGGCATGGGCCTGGCCCTCATCGCGGCGGTCCAGGGGCTGAAGATCATCCTGACCATGCCCGACAAGATGAGCCAGGAGAAGATTGACATGCTGCGGGCCTTCGGCGCCCAGGTGGTGGTGACCCCCACGGCGGTGCCCGCGGACTCACCGGACAGCTACTACGAGACCGCCAAGCGCCTGGCCCGGGAGAACAAGGGCTCGTTCTACGTGAACCAGTACCACAACCTGGACAACATCGAGGCCCACTACACCAGCACCGGCCCCGAGCTGTGGGACGACCTGGACGGCAAGGTGGACGCGGTGGTCATCGGCGTGGGCACGGGCGGCACCATCAGCGGCATCGGTCGCTACTTCAAAGAGCGCAACCCCAAGGTGCGGGTGGTGGGCGTGGACCCCATCGGCTCCATCTACTACGACCTGTTCAAGCACGGCAAGATGACCGAGCCCCATGTCTATAAGGTAGAGGGCATCGGGGAGGACATGGTCTGCGGCGCGCTGGACCTGAACGTCATCGACGACATGGTGCAGGTGAACGACCAGGAGTGCTTCCTCATGGGCCGCCGCCTGGCCCGCGAGGAGGGCATCTACGCGGGTGGCTCCAGCGGCGCGGCGGTGGCCGGGGCCGTGAAGGTGGCTGCCCAGATGGGGCCGGGGAAGACCGTGGTGACGGTGCTGCCGGACTCGGGCAACCGCTACCTGTCCAAGATGTTCAACGATGATTGGATGAAGAAGAACGGCTTCATGACCGACGAAGACCTGGCCGCCGAGAAGGCCCGGAGGACCAAATGAAGTTCAACACCAAGGCCATCCACGCAGGGCAGGAGCCGGACCCCAGGACGGGGGCTGTGGCGGTGCCCGTGTACCAGACCTCGACCTACGCCCAGGAGAGCCCGGGCAAGCACAAGGGCTACGAATACAGCCGCAGCCAGAACCCCACGCGGGAGGCCCTGGAAGCCTGCGTGGCGGCGCTGGAGAACGGCACCCACGGGTTGGCCTTCGCCTCGGGGCTGGCCGCCGAGGACGCGGTCATGCACCTGCTGTCCACGGGGGACGAGGTGGTCAGCACGGACGACGTCTACGGCGGCACCTTCCGCCTGTTCGAGCGCGTCTACCGCAAGCACGGCCTGGAGTTCAAGTGGGTGGACACGTCCAAGCCCGGGCTGCTGGCCCAGGCCGTCTCCGCCAAGACCAAGGTGGTCTGGATTGAGACCCCCACCAATCCCATGCTCAAGCTGACGGACCTGGCTGAGGCGGCCCGTGTGGCCCACTCCGTCGGGGCCCTGCTGGTGGTGGACAACACCTTTGCGTCCTCCTACTTCCAGAACCCCCTGGACTTCGGCGCTGACATCGTCATGCACAGCACCACCAAGTACCTGGGCGGCCACAGCGACGTGGTGGGGGGCATCCTGGTGGTGAAGGACGACGCCCTCTGGGAGCGCCTCAAGTTCTTCCAGAACGCCGTGGGTGGCGTGCCCGGCCCCTGGGACTCCTGGCTGACCATGCGGGGCCTCAAGACCCTGGGCGTCCGCATGGAGCGCCACTTCGAGAACGCCCTGGCCATCGCCAAATACCTGGAGGGGCACCCCAAGGTGGCCAAGGTCATCTACCCCTGGCTGCCCTCCCACCCGCAGCACGAGCTTGCCAAGAAGCAGATGCGCGGCATGAGCGGCATGATCACCGTCTACCTGAACTCCGACCTGGAGGGCGCCCGCCGCTTCCTGGAGGCCGTCCGCTGGTTCACCCTGGCGGAGAGCCTGGGGGGCGTGGAGTCCCTCATTGAGCACCCCGCCATCATGACGCACGCCAGTGTGCCGCCCGAGATTCGTCAGACCCTGGGCATCCACGACAGCCTGGTGCGCATCTCCGTGGGTATCGAGGATTTGGAAGACCTGCGCGCCGATCTGGATCAGGCTCTGGCCAAGGTTTAGGCGGTTGACATTTCCCTGGAATCGCTAGATATTCCGCCCAATGACGCTGCGCGCCATGACCCCCAAGGGTCAGCTCGCTGCGCCGCTTTGCAGGCTGTTTTGGTGGATTTTTCGGTGGCCAGGCGGCCATCGTGGTTTGGCAACCCTTTGTCATGGAGATGGGAACATGCGTGAACTGCCCAACGTGAAGGATCTCTTCGAAGCCCGTTCACTGGCTGTCATCGGTGCGTCTGCCACGCCCGGCAAGATCGGCTACAGCATCGTGAAGAACATCGTCAACGATGGCTACACCGGCAAGCTGTACCCGGTGAACCCCAAGGGTGGCGAGGTCCTGGGCTTCCCCATCTACAAGTGCCTCAAGGACATCCCCGGCGAGGTGGACGTGGCGGTCATCACCGTGCCGTCGAACTTCGTGTTTGACGCCGTCCGCGAGTGCGCCGAGAAGGGCGTGAAGTTCCTGCCCATCATCACCTCCGGCTTCTCCGAAATCGGCAACAAGGAAGAAGAGAAGCAGATCATCGCCTTCGCCCGCGAGCACGGCATGCGCGTCCTGGGCCCGAACATCTTCGGCTACTCCTCCTCCAAGATCTCCCTGAACGCGGCCTTCGGCCCCAACAACCTGCGCAAGGGCGGCGTGGCCATCATCACCCAGTCCGGCGCCCTGGGCATCGCCATGATGGGCAAGACCACCGTGGAGTGCGTGGGCCTGTCCTGCGTGGTCTCCATCGGCAACAAGGCGGACCTGGACGAGGCGGACCTGCTGGAGTACCTGGAGAACGATCCCGAGACCCGCGTCATCCTCATGTACATCGAGGGCGTGCAGAAGGGTCAGCGCCTGCTGTCCGTGCTGGAGCGCGTCACCCGCAAGAAGCCCGTGGTGGTGATCAAGTCCGGTCGCTCCTCCCGCGGGGCCATGGCCGCTGCCTCCCACACCGGCTCCCTGGCCGGCGCTGACAACGTCTTCGAGGCCGTCATGAAGCAGGCCGGCGTCATGCGCGCCGAAAGCCTGGACGAGGCCTTCGCGTGGTGCAAGTTCCTCACCGCCGCCCCCGCCCCCAAGGGCGAGAACACCTGCATCGTCACCAACGGTGGCGGCGTGGGCGTGATGGCCACCGACGCCAGCGAGAAGTACGGCCTGAACCTGTACGACGACCAGGCCAAGCTCAAGGAGATCTTCTCCCCCGTGACGCCCGAGTTCGGCAGCACCAAGAACCCCGTCGACATCACCGGTCAGGCTGGCTACAAGGAGTACTCCCAGGCCCTCACCGCGGCCCTGGAGAACCCCGCCATCCACTCCGTCGTGGCGCTGTACTGCGAGACCGCCGTGTTCACCGCCGAGACCCTTCAGGCCATGATGAAGGAGTCCTACGAGAAGTATCAGAAGGCCGGCAAGCCCCTGCTCTTCTCCATCATTGGTGGCGAGAAGATCGAGAAGGCCATCGTCAACATCCGCGAAGACCAGATCCCCGTGTTCCCCGATGTGTACCAGGCCGTGTCCTGCATGGGCGCCATGTACAACTACTCGCGCCACGCGGCCCTGCCCGCCCCCGTCATTGAGGCCCGCAAGCTGAACGTCCCCCGCATCAAGGAGACCATCGCCAAGGCCAAGGCCGACGGGCGCACCTTCCTGCTGCCCTGGGAGAGCAAAGTCGTCATGGACGAGTGCGGCATCCGCATGCCCCGCAACGCCATCGCCCGCAGCCACGACGAGGCCATCAAGCTGGCCAAGGAAGTGGGCTACCCGCTGGTCATGAAGGTGGCCTCCAAGGACATCATCCACAAGAGCGACGCCGGCGGCGTGAAGTTGAACATCAACGACGACGCGGGCCTGCTGAAGGCCTACGAGGACATCCTCACCTCCTGCAAGAAGTACAAGGCCGACGCCAAGATCGACGGCATGGAGCTTTGCGAGCAGGTCAAGCTGACCACCGAGACCATCGTGGGCGCCCGCCGGGACGCCTCCTTTGGCCCCACGGTCATGTTCGGCCTGGGCGGCATCTACGTTGAGGTCCTCAAGGACGTGGTCTTCCGGTCCCTGCCCGTGTCTCGCGCCGAGGCCAAGGGCATGGTGGCTGGCATCCGCGCCCACAAGTTGCTGGAAGGCGTCCGCGGCGAGAAGCCCAAGGACATCGATGGCGTGGCGGACGTGATCCTGGGCCTGGGCGCCCTGATTCAGGCCGTGGAAGAGATCAGCGACATCGAGGTCAACCCCATCGTGGTCAACGAAGCAGGCAAGGGCGTCATCGCCCTGGACGTGCGCATCCTGCTGTACTAATCACAAGCCCCCAACTCCCCAACACTTCTCACCCCAACACCCCAACACTCCAACACCCCCAGGGCCTCCTCCGGTCGCTCGCTCTCCGGACGACCCCAAAGCTTGGCGTTGGCCAGGAGGTCAGGTCGTGTGGGGGTCAGGTGTGGGGGGCAGGTAGTGTGGGGGTCTTGCTACTTGCAGAGGCTGTCCAGCACGCGCTCGTAGATGCCAAAGCCGGCGGTGCCCAGGTAGAAGCGGTCCTCGGTGAAGGAGAGGCGCATGGGCTTGCCGCGCAGCAGGCCGTCGGCGCCGGTGAAGGGGCCGGGCAGGCCCGCGTTCCAGGACTCCCAGGTGCTGCAGTAGTCCTCGCTGACGAAGACGCCTTCCTCGGCGGTGACCAGATAGAAGGTGCCCGTCACGTAGGGATCGGCCAGCACCTGCATGAGGCCGCTGGTGTCCGTGGGGCCCACGCCGCAGTTCTCCCAGTTGAGGCCGCGGTCGCGGCTGAGGACCACCTTGCGGGAGGCGTAGCTATCCTCGGGGCCGCCGGAGGCGGGGGTGCCGTGGGTGGGTGAGTACACCGTGATGCCCAGCATGATGTCGGGCTCCACGCGGCTTTGGTGCAGGTCCAGCAGGGCGCCATTCACGTTGGGCCAAGCGGTGGCCAGGGATTCAAAGGACTCGCCGCCGTCCTCCGAGAAGTAGGGGCCAAAGCCCGTCCCTGCGTACATCACGGAGGGACTCTGGGGATCGAAGGCCACGCAGTAGACCGCGCCCGGGGGCAGGCCGCCGGTGACCTTCTCCCAGTTGGCGCCGGCGTCCGTGGACTGCCACAGGCCGGTGGGATCGGAGGCCATCCAGAAGCGGCCCAGCCCGTTGGGGTCCGCCAGCAGGTGGCTCCAGTAACCCAGGTTGCGGTTGTCCCACTGGGGCCAGGCCACGCCGTAGGGCTTGATGGTCTCGGCACGCAACCAGGCCGGGGCCTCGGCGTCCAGGTAGTAGATCTGGTCGCCGCTGACGGAGATGTAGTCGCGGTCCTCCAGGGCCCGGGCAAAGGTCATCAGGCGCCCCGGGGGCAGCCCCTCGCTCTTGTCGGTCCAGGTGTCGCCGCCGTTGTCCGTGAGGAACACGCCGTTCTCGTTCAGCAACCAGACCCGCCGGGTCTCCCCAAGCCAGTTGCTGCGGGCCTCCTGGAGGCGCACGGGGACGCCGTCGTCGATCTGGGGGTCACCGGTGTTGATGGAGTGCCAGAAGAAGCCGTCAGCGCTGGTCCACAGGCCACCGCCAGCGGCGGAAGCCCAGAAGCGGGTGTTGCCCAGGAAGTGGACGAAGTTGATGCGCACGGGCAGGCCCGTCTTGGCGATGGTCAGATCCGGTGGGATCTTGCCGTTGCCGTCGGACCAATGGGACGCGTTGTCGTCGGAGATGTAGATACCGCCGGGGATGGCATTGATGATGAAGCGGGCGGAGTCCAGCGGGTCCACCGTGATCTCGATGTCCTGAAGGCTGGGGCGCACCCGGGCCTTGGCGTCGGACACCCAGGTGATGGAGGAGGGGGTCTCCACGGGACCGCTGGCCAGATAGGGGCCGGCGTCGGAGGAGCCCAGGGCCAGATGGTTGCCCCACACCGCCACGTCACTGAGGGTCAGGGAGGCGGTGGAGAACATGGCCACGGAGAGGGTGATGTTCTGCCAAGAGGTTCCTTCATTGATGGAGCGGAAGAGACCCGCTCCGTCGCAGGCCGCGTACATCTCGGTGGTGTCGCCAGCGGCGCGCACGTCCAGGGCGTTGCAGGGGCGGATGGTGGCCACCTTCTGGGCCCAGGTCAGGCCGGCGTCGTCGCTGCGCAACACGCCACAGGCGGTCTGGTATTCGTCGCCAGGGACAGCGCCCTCTGGCACGGAGCCGCAGGTCACGGAGGCCAGGATCACCTTGGGGTCCGTGGGGCTGATGGCCAGGTCCAGGGCGGCCGTCACGGGGAAGGTCTCCACGGCGGTCCAGGCCACGCCACCATTGGTGCTGCGGAAGAGGCCCGCGGGCAACACGGAGACCAGCAGTTCGGTGCTGTCGTCCTCAAGCGTACGTTCTTCCAGATCAAGAACCGCCCCGGGCAGCCCCGAGGAGCGCTCTTTCCAGGTGCCGTTCTCCAGCAGGAACAGCTTGCCGCCGAAGGCATCCGACGTGTCCAGCATGGCGGCCACGGTGGTGGACGTGGTGACCACCTTGCGGACCCGCACGAAGCCGGTGCCGAAGTCCTTCATGACCTGGAAGCTGGCGCCCTCGTCGTTGCTGACCAGCAGCCGGGGGCCGGCCCCGTCGGCGGCGTAGATGGTGTCCTTGTTGACCTTGTCCCGGGCCAGGGAGACCACGGTCTTGGGGGAGCCCTTCAGCAGGACCCACTCGCCCAGATCCGGATCGAAGCGCCAGAGGCCAGACAGCCACAGGGCCGCCAGGGGGCTCAGGGTGCCGTCAGAGGGGGGCAGGATGCAGGTGTCCTGGCGGACGTTCGCGAAGGTGGGCGCCTTGCCCAGGATGGACCAGGTGGAGCCCGAACTGCCGCTCTGGTAGATGGCCGGCTTGCTGCCCAGGAGGGCCGCCAGATAGCGGTACAGGCCGCCCTGCTCGGCGAAGACCTTGAAGCCCACGCCCTCAGCCTCCAGCTTGAGGGACCAGGTGTCCCCGAAGTCGGCGCTGCGGTACAGGCGGGCATTGCCCGAGCCCAGGTTCATGGAGCTGACATACAGCGCCCCCGCCACCCGCGGGTCGGTGACCACGGAGCCCGCCTCGGAGACGGGCACGGGCAGCAGCTTCCAGGCATAGTCCTCCTTGGGCAGGCCGCCGTTCTCGTGGCGCCACAGGCCAATGCCCTGCACGAAGGAGTACAGGTAGTTGGGATCACCCTCCACGGGGGGGACGCCCAGGGCCATGGCGGACACGGGGGCGAAGGGCGGGTCCGTGGTGGGGTCGCGGTAGGACCAGGTGTTGCCGCCGTCCTGGGACATGGCCAGGCCACCCTCCATGGTGGTGGCGGCCAGCAGGCCGTCGGAGGACTGGGCGATGGAGTCCACATGGTGCAGGTCGTGCTCGGCGGCCAGGTCCGTGGGGCTCCAGTTCCCCTGGGTATCCACGCTGCGGTACAGCAGGGCGGACTGGGCCTCAGCCCCGATGATGGCACCAGCGGCGGTCTGGAACACGGCGTCAAAGGCGCCCGCCTGCATGCCCTGGTTCGAGAGGGCCCAGACCAGGCCGTCGTTCTCCACGCTGGCGATGCCGTCGGACACCGGCACCAGGTAGCGGAAGGGGTCGGCGGGGTCAATCAGCAGGCGTTCGATGTTGTGCAGGCGCAGGCCCAGGCCGGGGTCGGGGCGGGTCACCAGGTGGGGTTCCCCGGAGCCACCGTCGGGGATGGCGTAGATGCTGTCATCCACGGCCAGCAGCAGCCGGCCCTGATTGTCCATGGCCAGGGGCACGAAGGAGCTGCCCACCAGGGTGGTGTTCATGGTGTTGAAGGTCTCGCCCCCGTCGTCGCTGCGGAAGAAGCGCGGCCGACCCTCTTCAAAGACGCCGGTGCGGGTGGCGGCCAGGCCCACGAACAACTTGGGGCTGTCCCCGCCGATGCGCAGGATGCCGTGGGGGGCGATGGCCGAATAGACGGGCTGATCCAGCAGGTCCACGGCGGTCCAGTTCTGGCCTCTGTTGGGGGACGTGTACAGCCGGCCACGGCCGCTGGTGTCCTCCCGGGAGGTGCCCAGGAACCAGATGCCATCCTTGCCGGCCAACAACCCCGAGATGACGGTCTTGAAGGTGCCCGGTGCTGCGAAGCCGCTGTCCGTCCAGTCGGCGCCGCCAACGGAGGACAGCTTCACGCGCTTGCCGCAGATGGCGATGAAGTTGTCGGCGTTGTCGTAGTACTCCACCAGGGCCTCGCAGTTGTCCGCCCGGGCCGACCACTGGGCCCCGCCATCCGCCGAGCGGAAGATGGTCTTGTTGATGATGACCAGGATGATGGGGTTCTGGCCGCTGCCCATGGTCAGCCAGTCGGCGCTGGCGTCCCCGCGGGCCATAATGGGCCCCGAAGTCCACGTGGTGCCAGAGTCGTTGCTGACATACACCGAGCCACCTTTGCCCGCCGCAAAAAGGCGATCATTGGCCAGGGGCCAGGCCGCGATCTCGTCCATCCAGGCGCCCGTGGGGCCCGCCAGCCTGGTCCAGGAGTGCTCGGTCACGGGGCCGGGGATGCACTTGCCGGCGGAGCAGTAGTCGTTGCTGGTGCAGATGTCCCCGTCCTCGCAGCCGTTGCCGTCCTTGGTGACAAGCACGGAGCACTTGCCGGAGGCCGGGCTGCAGGTGTTCTGGGCGCAGGGGGTGTCGGAGCTGGTGTCGCAGCTCACCACCGAGCCCGCGTCAAAGGTGCAGGAGCAACTGAGGCACTTGAACACGCCGTTGCAAAGGTTGCCGTCGTCCTTCTTGGCGCAGTCGGCGTCCAGGGCGCACTCGGCGGTGGTGACCTTGGGGGCGCAGAAGCCCGCCTCGCAGATGCCCACGGGGGTGCAGGTCTTGTCGGCGGGGGCGCAGGTGTCGCCGTCCACGGGGGTCCAGGTGGAGCGGTTCTGGTCCGGCAGGCACTTCATGCAGGGGTTGTCCCCCTGGGTGGCCTCGGCGTCCACGCACACGCCGTCGATGCGGCAGAACCCCGCGGCCAGCTTCCAGATGCAGCCGCCCTCGCCGTCGCAGACGCCATCGGCGTCGCACTTGCTGGGAGGGGTGTCGCAGTTGTATTCGTTGCCGAACAGGCAGACGCCGCCG
>CAIXZC010000408.1 GCA_903923815.1 uncultured Myxococcales bacterium | reverse complement strand
CTTCCTGCACCAACTGGTGGAGGGCGCCACCAGCCGCTCCTACGGGGTCCAGGTGGCCCGCCTGGCGGGGCTGCCGGCGCCCGTGATAGAGCGCGCCAAAGAGCTGCTGCGGTCCCTGGAAGAGGGGGGGGGCGCGGGGGGCATCCAGGGGCTGCGGCCCCGCAAGAAGAAGCCCGGCACCCAGGGACGGGGGCTGTTTGAAGGCCCCGGCGCCCCCGAGGCCCCCGACGAAACCCAATCCGGCGACCAGCCCTCCGAGCTGGAGCAAAGGCTGTGGGCCCTCCAGCCCGACACCCTCACGCCCCTCCTGGCCCTGGAAGAGCTGTACAAGCTGCGGGCCCTGGCCATCGGCACCAAAGCGAAGTAGCCTACATGTTATCGCCAACATATTGTGATTAGACCGGCCGTTCTGGCTGTTAGCAGTAACATATTGCCGACAAAACTGGATTGGGGTAGATTGCCCCCATGAGCGCCGCAAGACTTACCATGGCAGGACCCTTGGACCTGGCCCGCTCTTTGGCGGGGCGGGTGAGGGAGCTTCGCCTGCAGCGAGGTTGGAAGCAGGCCACGCTGGCCCAGCGGGCGGGGGTGACCCTGGCTTCGTATCGCCGGTTTGAGACCAGCGGCAAGGCGTCGCTGGACCTGGTCCTGAAGGTCGCCCACGCGCTGGCGCGACTGGAGGAGTTCGACCTTTTGTTCCAGCCGGCGCCGGCGCGGAGCCTGGCCCAGCTTGAGGAGCAAAGCGAAGGCCTCCTGCCCCGGCGAGGGTCCCGATGAAGAAGCTGGAGGTCCGTTTCACGACCAGCGCTGGCCAAGGGGTTCCGGTGGGGATCCTGGCCGAGCAGCGGGGGCGGGTGTTCTTTGAGTACGCCGGCAGCTTCCTGGCCACGGGCCTGGACCTGTCTCCCTTCCGGCTGCCCTTCGAGCCCGGGCTGTTCGAACACCGTGACCGCGAGTTTGGTCCCCTGCCGGGCGTCTTTGATGACTCGCTGCCGGACGGTTGGGGGCGGCTGCTGCTGGACCGATACCTTCGCGGGCGAGGGCAGGACCCGGCGCAGTTTGGACCTCTGGAGCGGCTGGCCTGGCTGGGCAGTCGGACGATGGGGGCCCTGACCTACCACCCCCCCGCTGGCCCCGACGCCGGGGGCCTCAAGGTGCTGGATCTGCATGACCTGGAGCGGCAGTCGCAGGCGGTCCTGGCTGGGGCTGCCAGGGAGGTGCTGCCGCAGTTGCTAAGCGCTGGAGGTTCTCCCGGCGGGGCCCGGCCCAAGGTGCTGGTGGGCTACAACCCGGATACCGAAGCGGTGGTCTTTGGGGGGGACGACCTGCCCTTGGGTTTTGAACACTGGATGGTGAAGTTCGCCGCCGAGGCCGACTTAGCGGAGACGGGAAGCCTGGAGTACGCCTACTCGCTGATGGCCCGGGAGGCCGGCCTGGAGCTGCCGCCGACCCGGCTGTTTGAGACCCCCGAGGGGGACCGCTTCTTCGGGGTGCGGCGCTTTGACCGGGGGCCCCGCGGGGAGGCGGGCAATCAGCGCCGCCACATGCACACCTTTGGAAACCTGCTGCACCTGAACTTTCGCGTTCCCTCGGCCGACTACGGGGACCTGCTGAAGGCCACCAGGCTGCTGACGCGGAACCATCGCGAGGTGCTGCGGGCCTTTCGCTGCATGGTCTTCAATGTGCTGGCGCACAACCGGGATGACCATGTGAAGAACTTCGCTTTCCTGCTGGACGACCGCAGCGGCGACTGGGAGCTGTCCCCCTCCTATGACCTGTTGTTCACCCCCGGCCCCGGCGGCGAGCACACGATGACCGTCGCCGGCGAGGGCAAGAACCCGGGCCGCCCGCACCTGCTGAAGCTTGCGGCGCAGGCCCAGGTGTCCAGCGGCGAGGCCAGTCAGATCATCGAAGAGGTGCAGGCCGCGGTGGCCCGCTGGACCCGTCATGCGGCCAAGGCTGGGGTCCCCCGGGCTACCAGCCAGCGGCTTGCCAAGATGCTGCCAAGGCTTTCGTAACGCCTACGCGAACAAGCAAGCCACGTTGTAGACCAGGAAGGCCACCACCCAGGCGGTGACGGCCAGCAGGACGAACTGCAGCACCGACCAGCGCCAGCTGCCCGTCTCTCGGGCGGTGACGATGAGGGTGGTGGTGCAGGGGAAGGTCAGCAGCATGAACAGCAGCACCGACAGGCCCGTAGCCACGGAGTAGTGGCGGGCGATGATGGTGCTGAGGTGACTGTCGCCCTCCCCCTCGATGGCGAAGAGGACGGCAAGCTGGGAGACGAAGACCTCCTTGGCTGCCACGGCGCCCACGGCGGCGGTGGAGAGGCGCCAATCAAAGCCGATGGGGGCCAGGACGGGCTCGATGGCTCGGCCAAGGTGACCCATGAGCGAGCTTTCGGGGCCGGGGCTCTGTTCCCCCGGGTGGTAGGAGGCGGCGGCCCACAGGATGGCGGTGGCCAGCAGCAGGACGGTGCCCGCCTTCTTCAGGTACTCGCGGGCGTTGAACCACATGGACCCGAGGGCGGCGCGCAGGCTGGGGCGGCGGTAGGTGGGCAATTCCAGCAGGAAGGGCTCGGCGCCAGAGGTCACCAGGGTGCGGTTCAGGATGGCGGCGGCCAGGAAGGCAAAGGCCATGCCCGTCAGGTAGACCAGGAAGAGGGCGGGCCCCCGGAAGACCTCGGGGATGAAGGCTGGGATGAGCAGCATGAAGATGGGCAGGCGGGCGCCGCAGGGGACGAAGGGGATGACCAGGATGGTGATCAGCCGATCGTGCCGGTTCTCCAGGCGGCGGGCGGCCATGATGGCGGGGACGCTGCAACCCAGGCCCATCAGCATGGGCAGGAAGCTTTTGCCCTGGAGCCCCATGCGGGACATCAGGGCATCCATCAGGAAGGCGGAGCGGGCCATGTAGCCGCTGGTCTCCATGATGGAGAGGCCGAAGAACAGCAGCATGATGTTGGGGATGTAGACCAGCACGCCGCCCACGCCCTCCAGCAGGCCGTCCAGCAGCAGGGAGCGGGTCCAGTCGGGCAGCAGGGCGGGCCAGACGGCGTGTAGGCCGGAGCGCAGGGCCTGGAGGCCGTGCTCCAGCAGGGCCACGGGGTACTTGCCCAGCTCGAAGGTCAGCACGAAGAGGGCCAGCATGCTCAGCAGAAAGAGGGGCAGGCCCAGGAAGCGGTGCAGCAGGAAGGTGTCCAGTCGGGCGGCCCGGTCCAGGTGGGGGTCGGCGGCCTCCTGGGCGGCGGCCAGCACGGCGTCCACCTTCTCCCAGCGGGTGCGCACCGCGTCCGGGGTGCGCAGGCGCGCCATGGCTTCGGTGGGGGATGGAGGCGGGCTGGCGAAGTCCGCGCCGCCGGGTAGCAGGATGCTTAGCAGTTCCTGGGAGAGGCTTTGGCCGGTGTGGCCGTGCTCTTCCAGCAGGGGCACCCCAAGCTGGGCGGCCACGACGCGCAGGGAGGGCCCGCGGCGTCGCCGGGGGTCCCCGTCCACCAGGGCGCAGGACAGGCCCAGGTCCAGCAGTTGCATCAACAGATAAAGGCTTTGACGGGGATCCTGGCGGTCCAGCACCAGGAGGATCCGGTGGGGTGGGTGGGCCAGATTTTGAAGGAAGCGATCCAGCTCCTCCTGGGGCAGAACCCCAAGGGCCGAGCAGGGCGCCATGGTCTGCACCCTGATGCGGCTGCCACTTTGGTCCAGAAGAAGTTCCGGGTGGGGGGTCTCGGGGGAGGGCGGCAGGACCCCGGCGGACTGCGCCAAGCGCCTCAGGATCCGGTCCTGGCCAGCCCCTGGTATTCCTGCCACCAGCACTTCATACATGGCTGCTCCGGTAGGGATCAGGTGGCTTCCACTTCCACCCACGCGGCTTCACCTTCGCGCAGGGACAGCTTCTTGCCGCAGACGGTCACCGCCAGGGGGCCTCCCAGGGGGGCGCGGCGTTCCAACACGACCTTGCACCCTGGATAAACGCCCAGGTCCAGCAGCCGGTCCCGCAGGGGGCAGGATTCGGGAATGTCGCAGACCTTCCCGCAGCAGCCGGTCTTGAGGTCACAGAGTTTGAGGCGCGTGGGCATCTTCTTCTCTTCCCGGGCCTTCCCGGAACTGGAAACGCGTGAAGGATAGGGCGGCGGGGCAGCAGTGTCAACCTTGGGGAGGGGCGTTCAGTAGGCCAGGCGGGTGAACTGGAGGTTGGGCCAGTTTTCGGACAGGACCAGGACGCTGCCGTCGGAGCTTTGGGCCAGGAACTGGGTGG
>CAIXZC010000407.1 GCA_903923815.1 uncultured Myxococcales bacterium | reverse complement strand
GGTGCGCGGCTGGGACGGACGACGCCCCCGCGGCCCCCAGAATCACATCGCGGAAGGCTTCCAGGCGGGTCAGGTAGCCGGCGTCGGCGCCGTGCTCGTCCACCTCCAGGATCAGCATGGGATTGCCGGCCATGACGCGCTCGGCGTAGGTCTGGACGAAGCTGTCCGGGCCGCAGGAGAAGTTGGACAGGTAGAGGGCGAAGAGGTTGGGCGTGTTGGCGACCAGGGTGGCGGCCTCCAGGACGCGGCGGCCGAAGTTCCAGAACATGTTGCGGTAGTCGGGGTCCAGGGGCTGGTCGGCCAGGGGGAGGGCGTCCATGGGGATGACCTCGACGCCCAGACGGGCCAGCTTGGCGGGCAGGTCCAGGTTGGCGCCGCGGTCGTACAGGTTGTAGGGGCGGCCCAGGATGACCACGGCGGGGCGGCCGCTGGCGATGATCTCCTGGAGGCGTTGGCGGCCCGCGTCCTCCAGTTCGGCGGCGTAGGCGGCGCGGGCGGCCAGGCCCTCGGTCCAGGCGCGGGCGAAGTCCTTGCGGGTGCGACCCAGGGCGGCACCCAGGTCCTCCTGGAGGCGGCGGGCGGCGATGTCGGCGGTCCAGCGGAAGTCGATGGTGGCGCCCAGGATGAGGCTGCCGGGCAGGCCGTTCAGCTCGAGGGCGGCGCGCAGCATGCCGGGGAGGCCCAGGTTGTAGGGGCAATAGTGGGACTGGGTGGTCTTGGGGTTGGGCTCGTCGGAGATGAGATAGGGCACGAAGATGCGCTGGGCGCCGGCCTCCACAAGGTTGCGCAGGTGGCCGTGGGCCAGCTTGACGGGGAGGCAGTAGTCGGAGGCGCACCAGTCGGCGGACTGGTCGATGATCTGGCGGTCCGTGGTGGCGGACAGGGCAAGGCGCACCCCGAGGGAGGCGAAGAAGGCCTTCCAGAAGGGGTGCAGCGAGAAGTGCAACAGGGCCCGGGGCATGTGCAGCACGGGGGCGTCCACGGGCAGGGCGGGGCCACGGTCGCGCCAGAAGGCCTGGGACTGGCGGCGGAAGAGGGCGTACTCCACGGCGTTGGTCTTCATGGGCTGGCCGGGCTCGCGGCCGCAAAGGTAGCCCCAGGAGGGGTGCTCGGCGCGACCGGGGACGGAGGCCGTGGTGATGGCGCAGTTGTTGACGCACAGGGTGCAGGTGTCGTGGCTGAGGGTGACGGCGTCGGTGGGCAGGTCCAGGCCGGCGAAGGTGGTGGGGCGGCCCGTGGCGGCAAGGTGCTCGCGCAGCAGCAGGGCAGCGCCAAAGGCCCCCATGACGTGGCAGAAGGGGCTGACCACCACGGGGACGCCCAGCAGTTTTTCGAAGGCGGCGACGAGGCCGCGGTTGCGGGCGGTGGCGCCCTGGAAGAAGACGCGCTTGCGGGACACGGGGCGCTTGCCCACCACCTTGTTCAGGTAGTTGGAGGCCACGGAGTACAGCACGGCGCCCATGACCTCCCGGCGGTCGTAGCCGGAGCGCAGCAGGCGCGCGGCGTCCTGTTCCATGAAGACGGTGCAGCGCTCGGAGGTCAGCGGGGGCTGGACGCCCATGACGGCGTCGCCCAGTTCGGTCAGGCCGAAGCCCAGCTTGCGGCAGACCTCTTCGACGAAGCTGCCCGTGCCGGCGGCGCACACGAAGTTCATGTTGGAGTTGCGCAGGCGGCCGTTCTGGGCCTGGATGTACTTGGCGTCCTGGCCGCCGATTTCAAAGATGGTCTCCACCTGGGGGTCGGTGTGCAGGGCGCCCCGGACGTGGGCGCTGATCTCGTTCACTTGGAGGTCCGCCCCGATGACGGCGCCCACCAGGGTGCGGCCCGAGCCGGTGGTGGCCGAGCCCAGGATCTCCAGGCGCATGCCCAGGCGGGTCTCCAGGCGGCGCAGGGCCGCGAACAGCTTGCCGGCGGCGCCGATGGGGTCCCCGGAGGTGCGGCGGTAGACGTCCGCCAGCACGCGCAGGTCCTCGCCCAGCAGCAGCAGCTTGGTGGAGGTGCTGCCGATGTCCAGGCCCAGGTAGCAGCGCCAGACGGGGCCGGGGTTGTGGCTGAGGCGCAGCTCGTTGCCGTCGTCGTCGGTGAATTCATCCAAGGTGCTGAAGTCGGGGAAGGTGCTGAGGTCCAGGGCCAGGGCGGGGCGGCGCGGTTCGTCGTCCCGGGAGGCGTCGGTGGCCAGGGCGCCCAGGTGCAGGGCGGTGGGGGGGACGCAGGCCTCCAGGGCGGCGCCGATGGCGGCCTGAAGCTGGGGTTGGGGGGGCACGCTAAGGGGGGTGCCCAGGGTCTGCTGGAGGCGCGCGACGACCTCCTGGTTCAGCGCCACGCCACCTAGCAGCAGGCCGCGCCCGGAGGGGCTGCGACCCTTGAACAGCGTGGTCGCCATGGTGCGCGACAGGCCCTTGCACAGGCCCCGCCAGAGGTCCTCGCGGCCGTAGCCCTCCTGCTGGCGGTGGATGAGGTCTGACTTGGCGAAGACGCTGCAGCGGGCGGCGATGGCGGGGGGCTCGGCGGCGGCCTCCGGCGAGGCGGGCGTAGCGCGGGGGTCAATGCCCAGGCGCACGGCCTGCTCGTCCAGGAAGCTGCCCGTGCCGGCGGCGCACAGCGAGTTGGTCTCAAAGGAACGCAGGCGCCCGCCCGCCCCCAGTTCCAACAGGGACAGGGAGGCTCCGCCGGCGTCGATGATGAAGTCCGCGTTGTGGTCCGCCCGGGCGGCGGCGGCCATCAGGGCGGTCACCTCGTTCACGGGCGTCAGGCCCAGGCGGGGGGCCAGGTTCTGGCCGATGCTGCCGGTGACGCCGATGGCCAGATGGGGGCGCTGGGCGGCCAGTTCTTGAAGCAGCGCGCGGGTCACGGCGGTGGGGTCGCCGTGGTGCTCCACGACGCGGGCCTCCAGCAGCGTCCCCTGGGCGTCCAGCAGGGCGGCCTTGGCGAAGATGGCACCTATGTCGAGGCCAAGCCTCAGGTTGTCAGTGGGCATTTTTCAGTCTTCCTGCGTGAGCGTCGGGGGAGAGAGTCCCGGGGGTGATGGAGGCGCGGTGCGGGCGGGTGGCGCCCAGGGCCGCGAAGACCGTGTCAATCATGGTGTCCAGGCGGCGATCCAGGGCCTGGGGGGCCAGGGCGTCCTCGCCGATGACCATGGACAGGAAGCGGCCCTCGGAGAAGTGGGACACCACGGCGCCGTAGATGAACAGGACGAAGTGCCGAGGGTCCACGGGGCGGAACACGCCCTCCCGGATGCCGTCTTCGATGAAGCGCTCGCCGGCGGCCAGCAGCGGGTGGAAGAAGCGGTGGATGGTGTCCTCGAAGCTGTCCGCGGCGTCAAAGCCCACGGCCATCTTGGTCAACTGGGGGAAGTGGGGGTGGCGCTTCATGCATTCGAAGTAGGCCACCAGGAAGGCCTCCAGCTTCTCCTCCGTGCTCATGTCGTGGGGGTTGACCTGGTCCACCAGGCGCATGACGTCCGCGATCATGCGGGCGATGACCTCGAAGAAGAGGCGCTCCTTGGTGCCGAACCAGTAGTGGATCATGGCGGTGTTCACGCCCACGTTGGCGGCAATCTCCTTGGTGCGGGCACCCGCAAAGCCCTTCTGGGCGAAGCAGCGCTCGGCCTCATCAAGGAGGCGGTCCCGGCCACGGTCAGGGCGGTTCTTGTCTTCACTGGGCTTGCTCATGGGTTACCCGCACTAACAAGTTAGTTAACGCGGCATCCTAGGCACGCCGCCCCCGGTGTCAAGGGATTGATCGCAACCCCAGCATTCCTGCGGGGGAGGGCGGGCGAAGGGCGAGTGTAATGTGTAAGGTCCTGACCCCCAGGTGCTCAATGCCCCCGGCCGCCGGCTCTCCGAGGCGTCACCCCCGTCCCGGCCCCTGGGAAAACCGTGGCCCGGGGT
>CAIXZC010000406.1 GCA_903923815.1 uncultured Myxococcales bacterium | reverse complement strand
CCCGAGGACATCAAGCGCGCCTACCGCAGGCTGGCCGTCAAGTTCCACCCGGACAAGAACCCTGGCGACAAGGAAGCCGAGGAGTCCTTCAAGGAGGCCGCGGAGGCCTATCAGGTCCTCAGCGACGCCGAGAAGCGCCGCACCTACGACCGCTTCGGCCACGAGGGCCTGCGGGGCAGCGGGTACCAGGGCTTCAACGACATGGGCGACATCTTCAGCAGCTTCGGGGACGTCTTTGGAGACATCTTCCAGGACTTCTTCGGGGGGCGCTCCAACCCCAACGGGCCGCGCCGCGGGGCGGACCTGCGAATGGAACACGTGGTGACCCTTCAGGACGCCTTCGACGGCTTCGAGGGCGAGGTGGAGATCCCGCGCCACGACAAGTGCCCCGACTGCGAGGGCACGGGCGCCGAGGGTGGCCGCCTGCAGACCTGCCTCCAGTGCCAGGGGCGGGGCCAGGTCATCTACCAGCAGGGCTTCCTGCGGCTTGCCCAGGCCTGTGGTCGCTGCGGTGGGACGGGGCGACAGGCGGTGCGGCGCTGCCCGCGCTGCTCGGGCCAGGGCGCCATCCGGGTGCTGGACAAGGTGAAGCTGAAGGTCCCGCCGGGCATAGACGAAGGCGACACCCTGCGCGTGGCCGCCAAGGGCGAGCCGGGCGCCAACGGGGGCCCCAACGGCAACCTCTACATCACCATCCGGGTCAAGCCCCAGGACGACTTCCAGAGGAATGGCTTTGACCTGCTGACAGAGATACCGGTATCTTTCGTGGATGCCATCCTGGGAACCCGCGTCTCCCTGGACACCCCCCGCGGTGAGGAACACGTCACCATCAAAGAGGGGACCCAGCCCGGCGAGGTCATCAGGATCAAGGGCAAGGGCGTGCCGCGCCTCAACGAGCGTGGTGCCGGGGACCTGCTGGTGAGGGTGCGGGTGGACATTCCCCGCAAGCTCAGCCGGACCCAGCGCAAAGTCGTTGAGGGTTTGCGAGAGGACTTCGGTCTACCCACTGACTGAGAGGCTTGGATGTTCGTGCCCTTCCAGATTGGGAAATACGCCGTCATCGACCGCATCCGTGTGGGCGGCATGGGCGAGCTGTTGTACGCCCAATACGTGGACGGCGAGGGTGACATCGCCCGGGCGGCCATCAAGCGCCCCCTCCCCTCCGTGGCCGAGATCCCCGACTTCGTCGAACACTTCTGGGACGAGTGCCACCTGCTGGAGCGCATCAAGCACCCGGCCTTCCCGCGCTTCATCGAGGCGGGCATCTCGGGCACCATGCCCTTCCTGGCCATGGAGTTCATCAAGGGGCGCTCCCTGGGCCAACTGCTGCGCTGCGAACCGGCGGCCAAGCGGGTGGACCTGCCCACCTGGATTGGGCTGGCCGTGGACCTGTGTGACGCCGTGGCCTACCTGCACCAACTGAAGACCAGCGACGGCAGCCCCACGCTGCACGGCGACATCCACCCCTCCAACGTGCTGGTGTCCCACGACGGGCAGGTGCGCCTGCTGGACCTGGGCATCGCGTCCCTGATCAGCCGCAAGGACTTCAAGCTGCAGCGCCGCAGCAACGACTTCCAGGCGCCTTTCATCATTGAGAAGGCCCCCAGCACCGTGCTGGACACCTACGCCATCGGGCGCTGCCTGCTGGAGTGCCTGGGCGCCGGGGAGCCGGACAAGGTGCACCGGGAGGGTTACAGCGCCGAGCTTCAGGAGATCCTGGCGCGGGCCGTGGACCGGGGTGGCCTGTACAACTACAACAACGCCGCCGACCTGGGCCGCGACCTGGCCGCCTGCATCGTTGGCCGCTCCAAGGAAGAGTCGCAAAAGCAGCTAACGGCCGCAGTGTTCTCCTGCCCCCTGCCCACAGTCAGCGTGGAATAACAAGACAAGGCCCGCTTACTTCGTGCGCGGCTTGGAAGAACTGGCGCTGGTTGGCTTCACCGTTTTGGGGTGTCGTCGGGGTCCTCGGGGTCGTTGTCGTCGGCATCGCCGAACTTGGCCCCGGGATTGGCCAGCAGGCGGCCCCAGACCTGGTCCTTCTGGCGCTCTTTGTAGAGCTCGTGGCTGGCGGGACCGGACTCGTTGTTCTGCCACGTGACGGCGTCATACAACTGGAACTCCGCCGGGATGAACACCAGGTTCCCCAGCTTCAGCGTGGAGGCGTCATCAATGTCCCCCAGCAGGCGGTCGATGCGCAGCGGGATGTCCGCCACGAAGCTGAGGACCTTGTACTCCGGGTGGGTGAACTCGTTTTCGAACAGGGCCAGCTTGGCGGCATCATCCAGCCCCTTGACCTCGCCATCGGCGGGCTGGGGGAAGATGGTCTCCCGCGTCAGCAGGTTGTTGCGGGACTCCCCGGGGATGACGTAGTTGAAGGGAATCAGCTTCTTCTTCAGGTAGTACATCGCGGGGATGATGTCCTTGGGTTCCTTCATGACGATGCGGAAGCGCACCCGGTCAAAGACCTGGGCGGCGGTGTTCTTCTCCTTGGTGAGGATCTTCGTGATGATGCTCTTGCGCGTCTTGCGGCTCTTGGCGAAGTCCTCAATGGGGAAGCCCAGATCCTTCATGTTCTCCACGGCGGCCTCGACCTTGGTCTCCACCTCCTTGAACAACATGCGCTCGCTGACCGTCAGGCGGTACAGCAGCTTGCGGGCCTCCATGTGGTTGATGACCAGCATGACCTTCAGCAGCATGCAAGCCTTGCGTTGCATGGTGCTGTTGCCCGACGCGATGAGGAACACCTGCTGGATGCGCTCGGGGTTCAGCAGCGGCGCAGGCAGCCGGACCTTGAACTCGGAGATCAGGTACTCCACCGCGGCCTGATGGATGGCGGCCACGCGCTCCCGGTCGTCCAGGTTGTTGGGGTTGAAGCCGTTGACGCGCAGGAACTCGTTCACCGCGGGGACCGTCTCCAGGTGCAGGCGGCTCCAGTCCACGACGCTGGTGCCCGTGACAAAGGTGGCGATTTCCTTCAGGTCCCCCTGGGATAGATTCTCAGCCTGCAGCAGGCTCTGGAGACTGAGATTTACCAGCGGGGGCTGGGGATTCATGGGGACCTCTGGGCGTAAAACCGGGCGATAATATAACAGAATCGGAGGGTTGTGCAAGCAAGGGTTTGCCCCCAACCGGAAGGCCTAACGGCGCCGTCCCCGGGTCAGATCGGCCAGGAAGTCATCCCAGGACTTGCTGGGGTTCCAGCGCACGCCCACCACGCTGCGGGGCAGGATGGAGCTGCGCGTCATGGCGGACTTGTTGGCACCGCAGTTGCCCCGGGACTCGCAGTAGACGCCACTGCCCGAGCAGCCGCCCCGGACGCGGGTATCCACGTCGAACTCCAGATGCCGCGAGATGCCCACGCCCATGGCCAGGAAGAAGGCCAGCAGCAGCAGCTTGATGATGTTGGAGCGCAGCTTGCCGATGACCGTGAAGCGCGCCAGACCCGCCGCGATGAAGACCCAGAAGCAGGGGTAGACCAGCAACAGGCGTTGCAGCTCGGGGCCCTCGAAGTCCGCCTTGGAGAAGGCAAACAGCAGACAGGCCAGCGCAAAGAACAGCAGCAGCATGGCACGCCCCCGCGCCTCCCCCAGCAACTGGGACACGCCCAGCACCAGCATGGAAACCAGCAGCAGGCCCAGGGAGCCAAGCAGCAGCAGCAGGATCTGCAGCATCGTGGGGAAGGCCATGCAGGGCGCGGACAGCAGGTCGAACACGAAGGGGAAGGACAGCGGATAGGGCCACTGGAAGGTGAAGCCCATGAAGCCGTGAAGGAAGGTGTGGGAACCCTGCTGCAGGTGGACCAGCACCAGGGGGTCGCTGGTGGGCAGGCCGATGAAGAAGAAGTTGATCCAGGCGAAGGCCGCACCAAAGCCCAGGGCCGCCAGCGTGAAGCGGAACAGGCTGTAGACGCGGGTGCCGAAGGACTCGTGGCTCATGCTCCACAGGCGCACCACGGCCAGGGGCAGCAGCACCAGGGCCTCCACGCGCAGGGACAGCAGGGCCGAAAACAGCAGCCCCAGCAGCACCGGGAAGCTGCCCGTCCCCATCAGCAACACCAGGATGCCCCCCAGCACCAGGCCCGCCAGCAGGTCGCCGCTGAAGTAGGGCCAGATGGACATGAAGGGGTTGAGGGTGGCCAGCAACTGCACCGCCACGCCCAGCCAAAGGCGCGAGAAGAGCTGCATGGTCACCGCGAAGAACAGCAACGACAGCAGCGCCATGGAGAAGGCGTAGAACACACGGGAACTGGCCGCGCCGAAGACCTTGGCGGGCAGGATGGACAGCATCACGGGCAGGGGCTCGGGGCGGTGGGCCACGGGGTACTTCTCCCACACCGAACGGAAGTCCGCCCGCAGGGTGATGCCCGAACCCTCGAAGTACTCGGCCTTGGCCTTCAGCGGGGAGATGGCGAAGACCGCCTCCTCCATGGCCGCAGAGCGCGGGTCCGGGGCCTTCTCGGGGTGCATCAGGAAGGCCACCAGGAAGACCAGCACAGAACAAAGCACTGCCAGCCGGTAGGGCCGGTGGGAGCGCTCTATTCTGAACTCTTCGAACAAGGGCATGGGTTGTGCCTGCTGGTTGCCAATCGCTGGGGCCGACGATACTTGCACCCCGAAGCCAAATCAAGGCGCAAAAGCGCGGTACTCCTCCAGGCCCCGGAGGCGGGCCGACAGGGTCTCGGGCAGATCGCCGCGGGGAGACATGGGCCCCAGGGGGCCGCCAAACAGCTCCAGGGTCCGGGCGACGAAGGTGGCCGTGTCCGACAACGCCAGGGCCGCCGGGCCCATCACCGCCAGCGCCGTCTGGGCCTCCCCTACCCTGCCAAGGTGCGCCAGCACCAGAGCCTTGTTGAAGGAAGCCAGCAGGATGTCGGGGCGGCGCTCCTGCACCGCCGAGAAGCTGTCCAGGGCACCCAGGGGATTGCCGGCGCGCCATTGGCACACGCCCCGGGCCAGGGCCTGCCAGGGGTCGGAAGGCAGGTCGCCTTCAAGCAGGCCGGCGGCGGCACAGTCCACGGCGGGGGCGGTGGCCGTCAGCGGACCCCCGCGGGCCAGACGCCAGGCATCCTGAAGGGCGGGGCTGGCCTCCTTGGACAGGGCGTCCCCGTAGGGCCCCCAGGGGCCAGTGAGGTCGGCCCGGGTCAGCAGCAACTGGAGGATGCCATCCAACTCGGTGGCGGGCGGGATGGCGAAGGGCAGACGCCCCGGGGGCAGGCGCTGCTCCAGGAAGGCCAGCACCACGGCCTGGTGCAGCCAGGGGTAACGCTGGAGCCCCTTGGTGGCCACCAGCCCATCGACCTCCGCCACGAAGAGGTCGGTGCGCTGCATCCCCAGCGCCGCCAGGGCCACGCAGACCCGCAGGTCGCCGCGTTGGGGGGCAAGCCGCGAGGCCGCCTGACACTGTTCCAGGGCCTGGGGATGGAGGCCCGCTTCCAGAGATGCGAAGCCCGCCGTCGCAAGCCGGTCGGTCTGCCACTCCGCCAGCGGATTGTCGCAGGCAGCCAGCCCAAGCAGCAGCAGCACCAGCAGGGAACGCATGGGGTCAGGACCTTTCACATTACACTCCCGGACCACCCCGGGCAGACGCCGCCCAAGATACACCAGGAGGCAGGCATTGCAAAGGCCCCGGAAGGGCCCTAGACTGGGGCCCGCATTTGTATGGAGTCACCCGTGCCCGACCGCAGAGAAGTCCTGATTGCCCTTGGCATGTTCATCCTTGTTGGCCTGCTGCTGGTGGGCCCCCTGGCCTCCGACCAGCAGAAGGATCCCCACCGTGGGGACTTCCAGGCCCTGTCCCTCCAGGCGGAGGCGCGGCTGCTGCAGACCATCTCAGACCAAAGCCCCAAGGGTGCCCTGGCCATCCTGGACCCCCTGGACAAGCGCTGGCTGGCCAATGCGCGGGGAGGGCTGGACGACCCCCAGCGCCTGCGCTTCGACCGCTGCGTCCTGGCCCTGGCCGCGACCCTAGGCCGCCAGGACACCATTGACCTGCTGACCCTGGATGCCAGCCTGGCCAAGGCCCCCACCGCCCCCGACCCCCTGGCCTTCCTGTGGAACCCCAAGGCCCTGGCGCCGTCCATACACCTATTGAAGGCGGAGCTGGACCTGCTGCCCTTCACTGCCTGGACCCGCTACAAGGTGCTGGGGGCCTGGTACCAGCGCCAAGGGAACACGGCCGAGGCCGCCACCCAGGTTGAACTGGCCAAGTCCTCGGAGGCCACCTTGGTGGCGCGCATAGCCATGCTGACCCTGCTGTATCTGGTGTTCTTTGCCGCCGGCGTGGTGTTCCTGTACCGCTCGGCGTCGCTGCTGTCCCGCCACTCCGAGCCCGCCTCCTCCCTGGCCGTGTCCCTGTTCCGCGTGGGCCCCCTGGAGACCGCCAGCATCTTCTCCTTCTGGCTGTTCTCGGCGTTCCTGATCAGCTCCATCGGGCCGGCCATGGCCCCCGATGACCCCGGCGCGCCCCGCCAGATCCTGCTGGTCTACTCGGCCCAGGCGCTGCTGGGCTTCCTGCTGATCTATCGCCTTGGCACGGGAGGCGTCCAGGGCGGCCTGAAGCGTCAACCCATCGAGCCCGGTGCCTTCATGCGCGCCGTGGGGCTGGGCCTGTCGGACATCCGCCTGCGGACCCTCTACTGGGCCCTGGGAGGCTTCGCCGCCGCCCTGCCCACGGTGTTCGGCCTGACGGTCCTGTCGCAGTTGTTGTTGGGTGGGGGCGTGGGGGAGGCCAACCCGCTGATTCCCATGCTGGTGGCCGGCACCGACTGGGAGACCCGCCTGCCCCTGCTGCTGAACGTGGTGCTGCTGGCGCCCCTCTTCGAGGAGTTCCTGTTCCGCGGCTTCCTGCTTAGCCAGTTCCGCCGCTACGCCGGCGAGACGGGGGCCGTCATGCTGTCCTCCCTGCTGTTCGGGGCCATGCACATGTCCCCCGACGCCCTCCTGCCCCTCACCGGCCTGGGCATCATCCTGGCGGTGGTGGCCCGAGCCTCCGGCGGCCTGTGGGCTCCGGTCCTCCTGCACGCCCTGTGGAATGCTGCCACCATGGCGGGCGTCATCTGCCTGTACGACTGAGACAAGCCACACCCAGGCCCGCTTGCTGACGCGCGCGGTTCGGAATGCGCTATGCTGGGGGTTTTTCGCCGAACTTGGGTTCCTCGAGGAGGGCCTTGAAGCCTTCGCCCAGGACTTCAGAAGAATCGAACACCGTCATGAAGGCGTTGGGGTCGACCTCGCGGACGTGCTCTTGCAGGATGACCATCTCGCGGCGGGTGAGGGTGCAGAAGACCACTCGCCAGGGCTTGCCGCTGTACATGCCCTCGGCCTGGAAGAAGGTGCCGCCCCGGACCATGCTGTAGAGGATGCGGTGCTTCAGTTCCTCCGGGCGGGAGGTCACGATCATGGCTGACTTGTAGACCTGCAGGCCCGACATGACCATGTCGATGACCTTGCCCGTGACCACGATGGTGACCACGGCGTAGAGGGCCAGGTTGACGTCCTTGAAGGCCACGATGCCAATGGTCACCACGGCGGTGTCGATGAGGATGAGGGCCTGACCCAGGGGGAACTTCAGGCGCTTGTTCATGATCTGGGCGATGATGTCGCTGCCCGCAGTGGTGGCCTTGGACTGGAAGATGAGGCCCAGACCCACGCCAATGAAGATGCCGCCGAAGACGGAGGACATGAGGATGTCCTTGGTCAGGGGCTCGCTACCGTACCAGTAGGTGAACAGGTCGATGAGGCCCGACACCAGGAACAGGCCTACCACGGTCTTGGCGCCGAAGCGGGGCCCCAACTCCTTGATGCCCCAGATCAGCAACGGGATGTTCATGATGAGGCCCATGGTGCCCACGGGCAGGCCATAGAAGGCGTGAAGGATGATGGCGACGCCGTACACGCCCCCGGGGACGATGTTGTAGGGCACGATGAACAGGACGTAGCCCAGGGCCATGATGATGGCGCCCAGCAGCAGGCGCACGTAGTTGAACCACCAGTCCTTGGAGTACAGCTTCTCGGGCTTCAGAAAGGGCACGGGACTCATGGCGCACCTCTGGCGATGGGCCCCCAAAGTGGGGCACCTGGGATTATGCTCGCGGCTGCGCCAAGACAAAAAAACTGATGCTTACTTGTGGGTCGTGGTGCCGGGGGTGAAGGGCTTGGTCAGCCAGCGGAAGTTGTCCAGGATGACCTCCGAGTCGTAGATGCCGTCGGAGGTGTCGTGGATGTGGAAGACCAGGTCGAACTGCTCGCCGCCCTGGATGGGCCAGGAGGTGAGGAGCCAGCCGGTGCTGGAGCCGTAGGCCTCGCCGCTGCCACCTCCGTAGTAGTCGTCAATGCCACAGTCCAGGTAGTTGGGGCAGCACTCGAAACCCGTACCTGAGATGTCCGTCACCGGATGGGTACAGGGCTCCGAGAAGGCGGTGTTGATGGCGATGTAGCACCAGCGGCCGTTGGCGTCCTGGAAGTCGAAGTACTCGTTGGGGCTGCGGCACTTGGTGTAGTTGATGACCGTGGCCTGACCGTTGGTGGTCGTGGGGGCCGTGAGGATCATGTAGAACTTGTCGTTGTAGGCGCTGCCGATGTACTCCTCGTACTCCTCGGAGAAGAACACGTAGTCCATGGAGAAGCCCTTGGCGTCCGGGGGGGCCTTGAGGGTCAGGCGGAACTCCATGACGTCGTTGGCCTGGTCTTCCGAGAAGGGGTCGTATTCGCCGTAGCCGCCCATGTCCGAGCTGTGATAGGTGCCCGTGGCGGGGCCGGTGGCCAGCAGGCCGTAGGACTGGCCGCGCAGAGGCGCCAGGTCGTTGTTGGCGTAGCCGAAGCGGGGCACGGCGGCCCAGGCGGAGGAGATGGAAGAACCCGTGGGGGACACGAACTCGGCCTTCTTGGTGAGGGACGGGTAGCACAGGTCGATGGCGCACAGGTAGGCGTCCACGGTGTTGCCGGTGCAGGCCCCGGGGCAGCCGTCCAACTCGTCGGTCTTGCCGTCGCAGTCGTTGTCCAGCTTGTCCGTGGGGTCCTCCAGGT
>CAIXZC010000405.1 GCA_903923815.1 uncultured Myxococcales bacterium | reverse complement strand
GCGCAGCGCCGGATGAGGGGTGTCGTGGCTACTGGGGCGATCCCCGTCCAAGCCGCGCTGGCTTCGCCCTTCCCGGCGCGCCTGCTCCAGCGGTAGCGTGGGTCGGTTGTGCAAGCGTGCCCGCGACATTCTTCGTGATTCCCAAACCCTTCCAGGCTACTATCCACGCCACAGTCAGGTTCTTAGGACCCCGTTTTCGGAGCTGCGTATGCGTCAGTTGTGGATGGCCTTGGGCATGGTCTTGGTACTTGGGGCCTGCGGTGGTGGCACGGCGGGTCAGGATGCTGGGTTGCTGTTGGACGGGGCGGTGGACCTTTTGGATGGGTCCCACCTGGACCTTGCCGACACCGGGCCCGACCTTGGCAAGGACGGGGTCACGCCGGATGCGGACCAGTTGGCCCTGCCGGACCAGTCGGACGCCTTGGACACCGGCCACCCCGACACCCAGGACACCATCACCTCCGACACCATCACCCCCGACACCCAAGACACCCTCCACCCCGACACCACCGACACCATGCCCGACACCATCCCCACCTGCATCCCGCCCTGCGGCCCCTATCAGCTTTGCAACCTCGACAGTCTGCACTGCGAACCCAACGCCCTTTGCCAGACCGAGTTCTGCGCCGGTGAGGACGCCGACATGGAGAAGGTCCAGGGCCTGGCGCCGTACTACATGGATCGCTTCGAGTGGCCCAACCGTGAGGGCGTGGTGCCCGAAGGAGCGGTGGCCGACCTTGGGGCCGCGACCCAGAAGTGCCTGTCCGTGGGCAAGCGTCTGTGCACCGGGCTGGAGCTTGCCATTGCCTGCTCGCCCGAGGGGCAGACCTACCCCTACGGCAACGCCTACAACCAGACCGCCTGCAACACCGAGCTGCCCTGGGCCGCGGACCCCAGCGGGGCCAACGAGGGCTGCCATGCGGCCGCCAGCGGCATCTACGATCTGGCCGGGAACCTGGCCGAGTGGAGCGCCGAGGGCAAGCTGTTCGGGGGCACGGTGAAGGAAGGCCTGGACGGGACCTGCGCCCGGCTGGCGGCCCCCGGGGACTATGCCGACACGGCCCTGCTGGGCCTTCGCTGCTGCCTGTCCCCCACGGACGACCTGGACGGGGACGGGGTGCAGGCCAGCCTGGACTGCGACGACACCAACGACCAGGTCAAGCCCGGCGAGGACGAAGTCTGCAACGGCCTGGATGACGACTGCGACGGCCAGACGGACAACACCGAGGACGCGGACCAGGATGACTTCAACACCTGCACGGACTGCAACGACAAGTCCGGGTCCATCCACCCCCGGGGCGGAGGACCAACTTGGGGACGGCGTGGACGCCGACTGCGACGGCGTGGACGGCAGCGACCAGGACCAAGACGGGGTGGTCAGCTTGGAAAGCGGCGGGACCGACTGCGACGACGCCAACCCCCTGACCTTCCCCGGCGCCCCCGAGCGCTGCGACGGCCAGGACAACGACTGCGATGGCAACAACGACGAGCAGCTTTCGCCCACCGTCTGCGACGACTCCAGTGCCTGCACCACCGACGCCTGCGACCTTGAGGCCAAGGCCTGCACGCACGAGGCCGTGGCCTGCGACGACCAGAGCGAATGCACGACGGACTCCTGCGCCCCGGCCAGCGGTTGCCTGTACTCCAACCGTGATGGGGACTGCGACGACGCCGACCCCTGTACCATCTCGGACTCCTGCCTTGACGGAGCCTGCCTGGGCATGGTCAACGCCTGCGACGACGGCAACCCCTGCACCTCGGATCTGTGCAACGCCCTCAGCGGCGCCTGCGAACACCAGGATGTGGACGGCCCCTGCGAGGACGCCGACCCCTGCAGCACCGAGGACTTCTGTCAGGCCGGTCAGTGCCAGGCCGGCGCCGGGAAGCTGGCCTGCGGCGATAACAACGACTGCACCACGGACCAGTGCGAGGCGGGCAAGGGCTGCAAGAACCCCCCAAGGCAGGGCTTCTGCGATGACGGGGACGACTGCACCAGCGAGGACTACTGCCTGAACGGCGTCTGCACCGGCGGCAGCAATAGCTGTGGCTGCACCAACGACGACGACTGCTTTCCTCAGAACGACGCCGATTGGTGCAACGGCTATCTGTACTGCAACAAGGGCAAGACCCCCGCGGTCTGCGAGCTGCTGCCCGGCTCGGCCGTCAAGTGTCCCACGGACAAGGACAGCTTCTGTTCGGTGCAGACCTGCACCCCCGCGGACGGCATCTGCCGGGCCTCGGGCAGAAACGAAGGGCTGGGCTGCGCGGCCACCTGCACCTTGAACCCCACCTGTCAGGCGGGCCAGTGCAAGGGCACCGCTTGCAGCGCCCTCAACATGACCTGCGCCGGGGGCGTCTGCCTAAGCAACACCTGCACGGCCAACAGCCGCACCTGCGACGGCAACTTCGCCTACCTGACCTGCAACGGCACCGGCAACGGCTGGTCCTCCTCCACGCCCTGCGGCGCCAGCAAGTACTGCGACAACGGCGACTGCAAGGCCCAGGTCTGCACCCCAAATCAGGCCGCCTGCGTGGGCCGCCTCGCCGGCACCTGCGACGCCAAGGGCAGCGCCCTGCTGCCCGGCTACACCGACTGCCAGACCCTGCCAGCAACCCCGTTCTGTCAGGCCGGCGCCTGCACCACCTGCGCCCCCAACTGCACGGGCAAGGTCTGCGGCGACGACGGCTGCGGGGGCAGTTGCGGGACCTGCGGGGCGGGGAAAGCCTGTAGTCTGGCCGGGAGCTGCGTCTTTGACATTGAGGTCTTGGGCAACAAGTGGGTGGCCATCCCGGGCGGGATCTTCCAGATGGGGTGCTCGGCTGGGGATAGCAATTGCGGCTCGGACGAAAATCCTGTGCACCAAGTGACCTTGACTGGCTTCGACATGCTGGAGACGGAGATCACGGAAGGTCAGTACCTGGCTGTGATGGGCAGCAACCCGTCAGGCAACAAACTTGGGGCGAATCACCCCGTGGAAACCATCAACTGGTCCCAGGCCAAGGCATTCTGCACCGCCATCGGTGGCCGTCTGCCGACCGAGGCCGAGTGGGAATATGCCGCGCGGGGCGGAACCGCAACCAGGTACTACTGCGGAACTGACGCCTCCTGCCTAAGCGGCATTGCTT
>CAIXZC010000404.1 GCA_903923815.1 uncultured Myxococcales bacterium | reverse complement strand
GGCCTCCTTTTTGTGTCAGCCGCGTTTTTGGACCTCGACCTTCGGGTGAGAGGCCGCAAAAACGCGGCCGGCACAGGAGGCCCAGATGTCCAGCCAAGTCAGCAACCTCGGTTCCCAGTCCCTCCACGGTGGCAGCGGCGCTGCCTCAACCATCACCATCACTCCCTCCATCACCACCACCTGCCCACCTGCCAGGCTCTTCCCTCATGAACGCCTGGAAGCTTGGCGGCAGGCCCGGTCGTTCTACCTTGGCTGCGGGGCGCTGCACGGACTGCCGCGGACGGCCGGTCACCTGGGCGATCAGCTCGAACGGGCCGCCCTGAGCGTCGTCCTCAACATAGTGGAAGGGGCGGGCAGGACCTCCTGGAAGGAGAAGCGCCACTTCTTCTCAATTGCGCTGGGCTCCCTGGCGGAATCCGCGGCGGTTCTCGACCTGGCCAGCGCCAGGGGGCTACTGGATCCGCCGGAAACTGAACGCCTTGTGGCCGTGGCCAGAAGGGTCGGCGCCCTCCTCTCCGGCCTCATGAGGGCCGGCCCGGGATAGGGCGGGCCCTCAATCCAAACCCAGGCTGCCGCCTGAATACCCACTGGTTTGGATCACACCCCCCAAGGCCCGCTTGCTGGCGCGCGCGGTTCGGAGAGCCAGGGTTGCCCTACAGCAGCCGCGCCAGGTCCAGGAGGGTCTGGGCGGGGAGCTGTTCGGGGCGGGTGCGGGGGTCAATCTGGCAGGACTCCAGGGCGCGGGTGATGGCCTCGGCGGGGTGGCCGGCGTTCTTCATGGCGTTCTGGATGGTCTTGCGCCGGAAGCGGAACCAGCCCCCGGCGATGTCCAGGAAGCGGCCGATCTCGGCGCGCTGCTCGGGGGCCAGGGGCAGGGGGTCCAGGCGCAGCACCGCGGAGCGCACCTTGGGGGGCGGAAAGAAGGAGCCCGGCTCGACCTTGCGGACCATCTGGGTGCGGGCCAGCAGGGCCGCCATGATGCTGGGGATGCCAAAGTCCCCGGAGCCGGGGCCCGCGCAGAGGCGCTTGGCCACCTCGAGCTGGAACATCAGGACCTGGGGGCCAAAGGCGGGCTCCGCCAGCAGCAGGCGCTGGAGGATGGCGGTGGCGGCGTTGTAGGGCAGGTTGGAGAGGACCTTGCGGGGCAGGCGGGCCAGGGCCTGGGCGTCCAGCTCCAGGAAGTCCGCGTGGAGGACCTCCAGGGGCGCGCCGGGGAAGCGCTGGGCCAGGTGCTCGGGCATGCGCTGGTCCAGCTCCACCGCCGTCACCCGGGCACCACGTTGGAGCAGAATCTCCGTCAGGGCCCCGGCTCCGGGGCCAATCTCCAGCACGGCCTCGCCGGCCTGCACGTCCGCCGCGTCCACGATGTCGTTCAGGACGCCCCGGTCGTGCAGAAAATGCTGCCCCAGGGATTTTTTGGGGGCGGGGTTGTCCTGGCCGCTGTTGCCGTGGCCGCTCATGGAAGGTCCGGGGGCACGAAGGCCGTGCCAATCTCGCCGCTGGCGAAGGGCTCCAGCCCCGCCACCTGGTCCTGGGGGATGGGCGCCCGCAGCAGCCCCAGCCCCGCCACCATGGCGGCGTTGTCGCCGCAGTACTTGAAGGCCGTCAGGTGCAGCTTCACGTCCTGCTCCTGGCAGGCCGCCGTGAACTTGGAGCGCAGCCTGGAGTTGGCCGCCACGCCCCCCGCCACGACGACCTCGCGGATGCCGCAGAAGCGCGCCGCCTGGAGGGTCTTCTCCACCAGGGAGTCCACCACCGCCTCCTGGAAGCTGGCGGCCAGATCCGCCCGCTGGGCCTCGTCCACCGCCCCAAGCTGGGCAAGCTGGTTGCGCACCGCGGTCTTCAGGCCGCTGAAGGAGAAGGAGAAGTTATCCTTGCGCCGCATGGCCCGCGGGAAGTCGAAGGCCTTGGGGTTGCCCGTCTTGGAGATGCGATCGATGGAGACCCCCCCGGGGTAGGGCAGGCCCAGCAGCCGGGCCACCTTGTCGAAGGCCTCCCCGGCGGCGTCGTCCAGGGTGGAGCCCAGGCGCCGGTAGTCCCCGATGGCGCGCACTTCGTAGATGCTGCTGTGACCCCCGGACACCGCCAGCGCGATGTAGGGAAAGCCCGGCGCCGTCCCCGAGTCGTCCCCGTCCGCCAGGAACACCGCCGTGATGTGGGCCTCCACGTGGTGGATGGGCACCAGTTCCTTGCCCGTGGTGAGGGCCAGGGTCTTGGCCGCCTGCACCCCCATGAGCAGCGCGCCCATGAGGCCCGGGCCGTTGGTGACGGCGATCCGGTCCACCTGGGCCAGGGTCACGCCGGCCGTCTCCAGGGCCCGCTCCAGCAGGGGCAGCATGGCCATCAGGTGGTTGCGGGAGGCCAACTCGGGCACCACGCCGCCGTAGCGGGCGTGGATGGGCACCTGGGAGGAAATCTGCGACGCCAGCACCCGCCCCTGGCCGTCCACCAGGGCCACGGCGGTCTCGTCACAGGAGCTCTCAAATCCAAGGGTCAACATGGGGGCCTCACTCGTAGATGGGGGCCAACTGGATGGCGGCCTGCTCCCGGGCCTGCCGCATGAACTTCTCGTAGCGCTGGGTCTTCTTGCTCTCGGAAAGCTGGGTCCGCAGCCGCTCTTTCTGCTTCTGGCTGTCCGGGTCCACGGCGTGGCGCTTGGCCTCCAACCGCAGCAGCATCCAGCCGTCGTTCACCCGCAAAGGCTCGCTGACCTCGCCGGGCTTGAGGCGCGCCAGGGTCTTGGACACCGCAGGCTCCACGGAGGCCGCGGGTGTGAAGTCCACCAGCCCTGCCTTTTCCTTGTTGAAGTGCTGGGAGTGCTTGGTCACGGCCTCCTCAAAGGTCAGGCCGCCGGGGATGCGCCCCCGCAGCTCCTCCAGGTGCTTGCGCTGAGCCTCCACTATTTCGGGCGCGGCGTCCTGGGCCACCCGCCGCAGGATCAGGGAGTACTTGAACTCCAGGGTCCGGCTGCTGGGGAAGCGCCGCCGCACCTTGAAGGCCTTCTCCAGGTCCTCGTCCGTCACCAGCACCGGCGACTGCTGGTCCAGCAGGCGATTCATGGCAAGCTGCCGCGCCAGGGCCTCGCGGTATTCAGAGATGTTGGTGAAGGCGCCATCCAGTCCGGCCTGGAACTTCTCGGGGCCGCCCTGCTCGGCGGTCTGTTTGGCCACCTCGGCGTCCAGCTCGTCCATGGTGATCTCCAGCCCCGCCTTGGCCAGGGCCAGCCGCTGCAGCACGGCGTCAATCTCCCGCTGGAGCAGCTTGCCCCGGATGCGGTCCCGCGCCGAGGGGTCCAGCTTGGCCGCCTGGGGCCTGCGGGCCAGCAGCTCGTCCAGCCGCGCCTCTGTCACGGGGTTGCCCTCCACCATGGCGGCCACGCCGTCGGGCAGGGCCGGGACCTCACCCTGGGGGACCATCTCAGGCTCCCCCCGCAGCCCCCCACCCGAAGACACCTCAGCGGGCGCCTCCTGGGCCTGGGTCTTGGCCTTGGTGACGGGTTTGCGGCAACCGGGAAGCAGCAGCAGGGCCGCCGCCAGGATGATCAGTGCAAGGGTGCTTCTCATGGACGCCTCCATCAGTATCGGGGGCGCATTCTAACCGGGGGGGGCGGTTTTTCGGAAGCCTAAAGTTTGGCGGGGGCCGGCACTGCGGCGAATTCGGCCTGCCCGAAGCGCGCCACGTAGCCCCGCCAGACGCCGTCGCAGATGGCCCCATGGCGGCACTGCTGGCAGAAGGGGAAGCGCACCTTGTTGCAGGAGTCCTCGTGGTCCCGGGTCAGCAGCTCCAGGGGCCCCTGGGCGGGGGGGGCGTCGGGGGCCAGGGGGGTCGGGGGGGGGCCCTCCAGGACCTTGCGATCATAATAGATGTAGCGCTCCACGAAGCCGCGGAACTCCTCGGGGATGCCGGCGGCCTCGGTGCAGCAGTAGGGGATGTCCACCAGATAGGCGGGGGGCATGCCGGGCTGGCGGGCGGCGTAGAAGCGGGCCAGGCGGGGGACCAGCTCGGAATAGGGGGGCATGAGGCTGTCCAGGTGGGCCAGGCCGCGGCCGAAGGGCTGCATGACGTTGAGGACCATCTGCTGCACCCGGGGGCCCAGCAGGCGGCTGTGCTCCAGCAGGGTCTCGGGCTCCCAGTTGCGGCGACACACCACGGTGCTGGTGCGCAGGACCACCCGATCCCGGCCAAGGGCGGCCAGGTTGGCAAGACCCTGCATGACCTGATCGAAGGACCCGGGAGTGCGGGTGAGGCCGTCGTGGAGGCGGGCGTTGGGGCCGTGGATGGAGAGCATGACGAGGTTGAGGCCCGCGTCCAGGGCGCGGCGGGTGAACTGGGGGTAGGCGAAGAGGCGGCCGTTGCTGATGATCCCGATGGTGTGGTAGCCCAGGTCCCGGGCCAGGGCCACCAGGGGCAGGAACCAGGGGCTCAAGGTGGGCTCGGCGCTGACGAACATGACCTCGCCACGGCCTGCGTTGGTCTGCAGGATGGTCTCGAAGTCCTGGCGGGTGAAGGCCTCCACGCGGTGCTGGCGGGTGACCCGGTCCTCTTCCATACAAAAGATGCAGTTGTTGTTGCAGGTGGCGCCCACCACAAGGTGCAGGCGCTGCTCGGCGTCGTGGCGGGGGCGGTCTGGGGCGCTCATAGGGGCTGGTTCCAGTGGAGGCGCAGGCGCAGCATCTCGGTGGCCACGCGGGCGATGCGGCCCAGGCCCAGGACCTTGGACTGGCCGGCGATGCGGGGGGAGCAGCGGAAGGTCACCACTTTGAAGGTGGCGCCCCGCTCAATGAGGCGCAGTGGGACCTCCAGGTTGGCCAGGAAGGTGTCCGAGCGGATGGGCAGGCCGTCCAGCAGCTTGCGCCGGATGAGCATGGTGCCGGTGTAGTCGGAGCGGCGGCCCAGGATGAGGCGGCCCAGGGTGGCATAGCCGCCGGAGAGGATGGTGCGCAGCAGGCCGTCCCCCCGCTTGTCGTAGACGGACAGGACCAGGTCCGGGCCGGGCAGGCAGGCGAAGAAGCGGGCAAAGGTTTCGGGGGGGACCTGGCCGTCCGCGGGGAGCTGGGTGACCCAGGCCTTGGTGGCGGCGGCGTAACCCGTGCGGATGGCGGCGCCCATGCCCCGGTTGCGGTCGTGGCGCAGGACCCGGATGCGAGGATCGCCGTCGGCCAGGGCCTGGATGGAGTCGCCGGTGCCGTCCGTGGAGCCGTCGTCCACGAAGCACAGCTCCCAGTCCTGCACGTTGGCGTCCAGCCACTGGCAGGTGGCGCCAACGGTGGTGGCGGCGCAGGCCAACTCGTTGTAGGCCATCATCACGACGCTGAGCTGGGGGAAGGGCTGGGAGGGCGTGGTGGTGTGCATCCTGCAAGGGACCTTTCCCGCGGGCCCCGGGCACCCCGGAGCGGAACCAAAAAAAGTGGGTCCCACCTGAGCCGATGGGAGGTAAAGACGGATACCCCAAACCCCGAAGGTGGGCCTCGCGATGTCTGGTTTGGGCTTCCCACTCGAGGTGGGCTTGCGCGCCTCAGACAGAGGCAAGTCCCGGTAAACGTCTTAGGGAATCAGCATATACCTCCCGCGCACTCTGCAGGACCCGACGGAAGTATAGGCCCGATCGTTGGGAGTTCAACGGTTTGCTTCGGGGGCGGCGCCCATTCTTCGTAGGAGGGCGTGGGCGGTGCGCAGGCCATCGCCGGCGGAGCTGCTGATGCCGCCGGCGTAGCCCGAGCCTTCGCCGCAGGGGAACAGCCAGGGGTGGCCGGGGGAGGCGCCGTCGGGGTCTCGCAGGATGCGCAGGGGGCTGGAGGTGCTGGTCTCCACGCCGATGAGGATGGCGTCGGGGTGGTCGTAGCCGCGCAGGAGGCCGCAGGTGCGCTGGAGGCCGCCCTTGAGGGCACGGGTCAGGGGCTGGGGCAGCAGGCGGCGCAGATCGGCGGGGCAGAGGCCGGGGCGGTAGCTGGAGGCGGGCAGGGTGCGGGAGGGGCGGTCCCCCAGGAAGTCCGTGAGGCGCTGGGCGGGGGCGTGGTAGCCCTTGCCGCCAAGGAGGAAGGCGGCCTCCTCCAGGCGGCGCAGGAAGTCCAGGGAAGAGAGGAGGTCGGGGCCCGTGTCCGAGGGCTCCAGGTTCACCACCATGGCGGCGTTGGACCAGGGGCTGTTGCGATGGGAGTGGCTGGCGCCGTTGACGCAGAGGCGCTCGGGCTCGCAGGAGGTGGGCAGGACCTGGCCCCCGGGGCACATACAGAAGGAATAGACGGCCCGATCGCCAAGCTGGTGGGCCACGCGGTACTCGGCGGCGCCAAGGGCGGGGTGGCCCGCCAGGGGGCCGAACTGCTGGTGGTCGATGAGGGCCCGGGGGTGCTCGACGCGAAAACCCACCGCGAAGGGCTTGGCCTCCAGGGGGATGGCGGCGGCGGCCAGGGCCTCAAAGAGGGGGCGGGCGCCGTTGCCCGGGGCCAGCACCAGGAAGGGGGCTTCCAGGGGGCCGGCGTCCGTCAGAAAGGCTCCGCCCAGGCCGCTGGGGGCGACGCCCTGGACTTGACACTGGAACTGGAACCGGACGCCCAGGGCCTCCAGGAAGGCGCGCAGGACCTGGAGCATGGGGATGAGCTTGTTGCTGCCCAGGTGGGGGTGGGAGTCCACCAGCACCCGGAAGTCGTTGGCGAAGTGGGCGAAGTAGCCCAGGGCGCGCTTCACCCAGGGGCTGTCCACCCGGCTGTGGAGCTTGCCGTCCGAGTAGGTGCCCGCCCCACCCAGGCCGAAGCGATAGTTGCTGCTGGGGTCCAGCTCGCCGCGGTAGCGCAGATCCCGCACGGCCAGATGGCGGCCGGGGAAGTCCTGGCCCTGCTCCAGGACGCGCACGGGGACGCCGTGGAGGGCAAGCTCCAGGGCGCAGAAGAGGCCCGCAGGTCCGGCCCCCAGGATGAGCACGGGCTGGGGCCGGGGGACCGCCACCTGGGGCACTGGTGGAACCACTCGGGGACCAAAGGGCGGATCATCTTCGGAGCGCAGCTCCACCCGCAGTTGCAGCTTCAAGGGGCGCCCCGCCCGGGCATCGATGGAGCGCCGCAGGACCCGGAACTCGGAGAAGTGCCGCCCCTCCTGATCACGCAGGAAGGAGGCCAGTTCCAGGGATTCATCGGGGGAGACTCTAAGGTTCAGGGTTTCACTCATGGGCGCAGGGTAGCCTCCAGGTCGGGAATCCCCAAGGGAAAAGTTCGGGCGCACCGGGATTGGCTAAAAACGCAGGCGTGGCGAAGATTTGCCTTGTGCCGCCTTAGCCCGACCATTATCCTCCGCTTCCCTGTGCCCGGTCTGCCCGTTGGGTTCCGGAGGTATCTAATGAAGAGAATGTTGGGTGCGCTGATCGTCGTGTTCCTGGTGTCCACCTCGTGCTGTACGGCCCGCACCAGCGGTCCCCAGGGCGCTGGTGGCATGAACCAGGGCGGCAACCTGGAGTCCGGGGAGACCTGGATCTCCGTCATGTCCACGAACGATGTGCACGGCTACATCCTGCCCCAGACCCAATTCGTGAAGACCCTGGAAGGCGAGCAAGTGGACGCCGGCATCGGCGGCGTGGAGTGGCTGTCCGGCTACAAGGCCGTGATTGAGAAGCGCGATCCGGGCCGGGTGCTGCTGCTGGACGCGGGCGACATGTTCCAGGGGACCCTCATCTCCAACAACGTCAAGGGCGCCTCCGTGGTGGCCGCCATGAATCAACTTGGCTACACCGCCGCGGCCGTGGGCAACCACGAGTTCGACTTCACCACCGAGACTCCGGAAGACACGGACATGTTTGGGGCCCTCAAGGCCCGCGCCAAGGAGGCCAAGTTCCCCTTCCTGGCCGCCAACATCTTCGATCGCGCCACGGGGCGCAGGATTGATTGGGAGAACTTCACCGACCACGTGATCGTGGAGCGGGGCGGCGTGAAGATCGCCATCATCGGCGGCGCCACCGAGGACACCCCCCATGTGACCGGGCCCCACGTGGGCAAGCTGCTGGAGTTCAAGCCCCTCGACGAGGTGCTGGTGCCCCTGGCCGAGCGTATGCGCGCTGAGGGTGCCCAGGTGGTCATCGCCCTGGTGCACAGTGGCAGCCGCTGCCGCCCCGGGACCTCCCCGGACGATCTGAGCTCCTGCGAGAAGGACACCGAGATGTTCACCCTGGCCAAGGCCTTCAAGCCCGGCACGGTGGACCTGATCATCGGCGGCCACACCCACTCCTACGTGTCCCACCGGGTCAACGGCATCATGCTCTCCGAGGTCTGGGCCAAGGGCCGGGACTTCGGGCTTCACCGCCTCAAGGTGGGCGCCGCCCAGGGCCGCGTGGTGGACAGCCGCATCGAGGGCCCCGTGGCCATGTGCCACAAGATCCCCGAGGACACGGACACCTGCATCGGCGTGGGCCGTCGCCGGGTGTCGTCCAAGTTCCGCCCCGCCCTCATGCTGGGCGAGGACGTGCACCGCGACCGCTTCCTGGACAAGATCCTGACCGAGCCCATGAAGGTGGGCCTGCAGCTTGGCAAGGAAGTCCTGGGCCCCGTGGTCAAGCGCCCCCTGCGCTCCACGACCTACGGCGACAACCCCCTGGGCATCCTGATCGTGGACGCCATGCTGGAGGAGTTCCCCACCGCTGACATCGCCATCACCAACGGCAGCGGCATCCGCGCCTCCCTGGGCACGGGCAAGGTAACCTACGACGATCTCTTCGAGGTGCTGCCCTTCGACAGCGCCATGACCATGATCCGCATCACCGGCGCAGAGCTGTCCGATCTGATGCGCATCGCCACCTCCGGCGCCCACGGCCTGCCCGTGGTCTCCGGCATCCGCATGGTGGTGGACAAGGCCGCCGACGACTGCATCGCCGAGGACTGGAACGGCAACGGCGAGCGCGAGAAGTTCGAGCGCAAGCTGCTGCAGAAGATCGAACTGGATGATGGCACCCCCCTGGATCCCGACAAGGAGTACATGCTGCTGACCAACTCCTACCTGGGGGCCGGCGGCAGTGACTGGAGCCAGGTGCTGGCCAAGCTGCCCCAGGAGCGCTTCAGCAGCCCCTCGGGCGAGCAGAGCATGCGGGACATCGTGGCCGCCTGGATGCGCAAGCACCCCGTGGAGCTTGGCGGCGACCAGTATCCTTTGAGTTTTGGAATGCCTCCCCGGGTGAAGGTGCTGCACCCCAGGCATGTTCCCGGGTCCACCTGCACTGCCCTTCTGGGAATCCCCCTGGGAGAGTAGACAGGCGTAACCCGGAGATTTCCCTTGACACTTGCGGTTCTGTAAATAGACTCCGCAAGCGACTTCTCTTGGAGGTGACCTATGTTTGCGGTGGTCAAGGTCGGTGGTTCGCAGTATCGGGTTTCGGTGGGTGACACCATCAAGACCCAGCGGCTGACCGGCGACGTGGGCGGTGAAATCCGCTTCAATGATGTTCTCATGCTCTCCGATGCGGAGATTACTGTTGGCAAGCCCGTGGTGAAGGGTGCGTTCGTCAAGGCCACCATCGCCAAGCAGGATCGGGAGAAGACCCTGTTGGTGGTTCGCTACCGTCGTCGCGGCGGCATGCGCCGTCGGCACGGCCAGCGCGAGCACTACACTCAGCTTCGCATCACTGAAATCGGCAAGGAGTGAGCCATGGCGCACAAAAAAGGACAGAGCAGTTCCCGTAACGGTCGTGACAGCCAGAGCCAGCGCCGCGGCGTGAAGGTGTTCGGCAGCGAGATCGTGCCTGCGGGGTCCATCCTGGTTCGCCAGTGCGGCACCACCATCTACCCCGGCGCCAACGTGGGCATGGGCAGGGACTTCACCCTGTACGCCAAGGTGAACGGCACGGCCGTCTACAAGAAGGGCCGCAAGGACCGCATCGCCGTCAGCATCGTCCCCCTCGCCTGAGCCGCGCCCTTCGGGCCCCCCAGGCCCCCCCCACGAAATTCACGTCGCCAGCCCACCAACAATGGGAGTCTGCTTGCATCCAGGGGCTCCAAGGGCTAAGACTAGCGTCTCGGGGCCCGGACCCGGACCAGCCAAGGAATTGCCATGTTCATAGATGAAGTCGAGATCACGGTCAGAAGCGGCAAGGGCGGCCCGGGCTGCGTGTCCTTCCTTCGGGAGAAGTTCATCGTCAAGGGTGGACCCGACGGGGGCGACGGCGGCGACGGCGGGCACCTGATCGTCAAGGCCGACACCTCCACCAACACCCTGGTGGACCTGCACTACGAGCGCTACCACTTCGCCGAGAACGGCCACGCGGGCGGCTCCAAGAACTGCACGGGCAGGCGGGGGCAGTCCAAGGTGCTGGTGGTGCCCGTGGGGACCCAGGTGTTCAACGCCGACACGGGCGAGTTGCTGGCCGACCTCACCGAGGTGGACCAGGACTTCCAGGTGGCCAAGGGGGGCCGCGGGGGGCAGGGCAACGCCAAGTTCTCCAGCAGCCGCAACCGCGCGCCTCGAAAGGCCCAGCCCGGGGAGCCGGGGACGGAGGTGAAGCTGCGCCTGGAGCTGAAACTGCTGGCGGACGTGGGCCTCATCGGCATGCCCAACGTGGGCAAGAGCACGCTTATCGCCAGGATCTCCAAGGCCCGCCCCAAGATCGCGGACTATCCGTTTACGACCCTCATCCCCAACCTGGGGGTGGTCAGCCTGGACATGGGCCGCTCCTTCGTGGTGGCGGACGTGCCGGGGCTGATCCCGGGGGCTGCGCAGGGGGCCGGGCTGGGGGTGCAGTTCCTGAAGCACGTGGAGCGCACGCGGGTGCTGGTGCATCTGCTGGACGCCGCGTCGGGGCGCAGTCCACTGGAGGACTGGGAGGCCATCCGGCACGAGCTGGGGGCCTTCAACCCGGAGCTGCTGGAGCGCCCCGAGATCATCGCGCTGTCCCGGGTGGATGCGTCGGAGGACGCGGACGCCATGGAGGCGGCCCTCAAGAAGAAGTTCGGGCGGAAGCGCAAGGTGATGCGCATCTCTGCTGTCACCGGGGAAGGGGTGAGTGACCTTGTTCGGGCCATCTGGAAGCTGCTGGAAAAGGACCGCGACCAGGAGGCCTAGCCTTGCTGCGCTGCTGTTCCTGATGGTTCTGGGCGGGCCCCTGGAGGCCCTGGCCCAGGCGCCCTACCGTGCGCGCCCCGTGTTCTCCCATACCTTCGACCGGCCCGTCCTGGGGCCCGTGTTCGATATCCCCCAACATCTTGGTGTGCTGCTGGACAACCGCTTCGAGGGCATCAGTGCCCTGACGGGGCTGCCCCGCTACGGCGGCGAGGAGCTGGGCGCGGTGAAGCGCTGGCGGCAGCTGGCGGGGGGGCTGCTGGTGGAGGGGCGGCACCTGTACTTCCTGAACCCCAGCACGGGCAAGACGACCTTCGAGTACCCCTTGAACTGCGACGCCAGCGGGTGCCAGGCGCGGGTGCTGGATGCGGACGACAGGTTCGTGCTGCTGGCGGGCTTTGGGGCCGTGCCGGGCAGCGTCATGCCCCTGGCCCTGCCGGCGGGGCGGGAGGTCTGGGGCGCGGGCTCCTGGCTGGAGACGGGGCCCCTGGCAGGGGGCGTGCTGGCGGACGCCGGCGCTTTGCTGCTGCTGCGGGAGGAGCGGGCGCGCCTGCTGCTGGTGGACTTTGGGACCCGGGCGACGGTGAAGACGGTGCAATCCCCCGAGGCGGCCCTGCCCATGCAGTGGTGGGTGGCGCGGGAGGGGGCGGCCTACGTGGGGCTGGCGGATGAGGGGGATGTGCTGGTGTTCCTGCACGCCGATGGGCGGACCAGCGTGAGCCATCCCGGGGCCGTGGCGCCCGCCCATGCCTGGCCTGGCAGCGGACACTGGTTTGGCACGGCGAACCAGGGACGTGGGCTGCGCTTCTTTTCGGAGGACGGGACGCTGCTGGGCAGCGTGGACTGTCAGGTGGCGCCCAAGCTGTGGTACCTGGACGGCAAGATCTCCCTGGAGACCCTGGTGGTGGAGAGCCCCGACGGCGTGATGCTGCTGGAGCCCAAGGCCCGGGGGGCCAGTCTGGTGATGCTGAACCCCGCGGGGGGCAAGGAGATCTGGCGCCGGGACTTCCCTGCGACCGTGGAGGTGGCGGGGCTGTCGGCGGCGGGGGTGGTGCTGCGCAGCGGCGGGCGCGTGCTGGTGCTGGCGGCGGGGACGGGGGCCCTGGTGGGCATCCTGGAGCTGCCCGGGGTCAGCGGCGAACTGCGGGGGCCTGTGGCCCTGGCCGATGGACGGCTGGCGGTGGCCTCGGGGGCCCTGCTGATGGTGCTGGAGAAGCGCGACGCGGGGGACCTGGCGCAGGAGTTCGCGGCGGGGCTGTCCACCCAGGGGGCCGACGAGGCGCTGCAGTCCTTCCGGGCCTGGGAGGCCTTCGAGCAGGGCTTCGAGGCGGTGGCGAAGATGCGGGCGAGTCTGGTGGACGGCTTGATGAAGCGGGCCCGGGGCGCGCCGGTTGGTGGGGAGGGGCAGGGGGAGACCCTGGCGGGGTTGGCCTACCTGTGCCGGCCCGGGTCCGCCTGCGGCAAGCGCGTGGCGGGGCTGCTGACCATGCTGTACTTCGCGGGGCGCTGGTACCCGGTGGACGGGGCCGAGTCCTCCTATTTCATTGATGTGCTGTCCTCCACGTCGGTGGAGGTGCAGATGGGCGCTGCGGCGGCCCTGTTCCTGGATGGGCGGGGGGACCCGGAGGCCAATCTGGCCTTTGAGGCCCTGCTGCCCGAGGGGCACCCGGCGGTGGCCCAGCAGGACCGGGCGCGCCTGGAGGGCCTGCTGGACTCGGCGGGCAGCGCCGTGGCCGCGGGGGACCTGGCGGGGGCCGTAAAGATGCTCAAGGAGTTCTCCCGCACGGGCGCCGTGGAGCAGCTGCTGGGCCAGGAGGCCGAGCCCCTGCTGGACGCCAAGAGCGTGGACCTGCTGCCCCCCGAGCTGCTGCCCCAGAGGTTGCCCGAGATCCACCAAGCCCTGGCCAAGGCCTACCGCAGCGCCCTGGGCCAGGACCTGGGCTGGCGCCGGGCCCTGTGCCAGGAGTCCTGCACAGCAGCAGCCACGGCCTGCGACAACGAACCCCTGCTAGGGGTGACCCGCTGCAAGAGACCCGCCGCCACCTGCCAGGCCGCCTGCCAAAGCAAGAGCCCGGCGGCGCTTTGGGTGCTGCCTAAGTTGTAGGGGCGCTGTCCGTCCGAACCCCGACCGCAAGGGAGGGGGCTGCAGCGTGACGGTAGCCACAACACCCCTCATCCGGCGCTTCGCGCCACCTTCCAGGCCGCCTGCCAAAGCAAGAGCCCGGCGGCGCTGTGGGTGCTGCCTAAGTTGTAGGGGCGCTGTCCGTCCGAACCCCGACCGCAAGGGAGGGGGCTGCAGCGTGACGGTAGCCACAACACCCCTCATCCGGCGCTTCG
>CAIXZC010000403.1 GCA_903923815.1 uncultured Myxococcales bacterium | reverse complement strand
GGGTCCGCTTCCTGACGCGCGTGGTTCGGACGGGACGGCGACGGCCCGCCGGAGGGAGCGCGAAGGGGGCCCCTACTCGGCGGAGTCCGAGAGGGGCCGCCCGGAGAGCGAGCGACCGGAGGCGGGAGGGGGAAAACGGAGTGAGATTAGGACCGTCCCCGGGAGCAAGACGGAGTGAGATTAGGACCGTCCCCGGGAAGTTGAAGATATTAGGACCGTCCCTTACTTGAGCAGGCTGTCGGTGTAGTCCAGGGTCTTGTCTATGATGTCCATGGACTCGTCCAGCTCGGCCTGGTTGATGCACAGGGGCGGGGAGATGAAGATGTAGTCCCACTTGTTGAAGAGGTAGAGGCCGGCGGCGTAGAGGCGCTTGGAGATTTCGCCGGAGACCTTGCGGACCGAGTCGTTGTAGCCCGCCAGGGGGGCGCGGGTCTTGCGGTCGGAGGTCAGCTCGATGCAGGCCCAGAGGCCCTGGTTGCGGACATCGCCCACGGAGGGGTGGCGCTGCTTGATGGCTTCCAGGCGCTTGGCCAGGTGGAGGCCCAGGACGCGGCTGTTCTCGATGAGGTTGTCCTGCTTGTAGACCTCGATGTTGGCCACCGCGGCGGCGCAGGCCAGGGTGTGGCCAGCGTAGGTCAGGCCGCCCACGAAGGGCTTGTCCCCGAAGTGATCCCACAGCCGTTTGTTCCAGATCATGGCGCCCAGGGGCACATAGCCGGAGGTCAGGCCCTTGGCCACGGTCATGATGTCGGGGAGCACCTCGTGGTGCTCGATGCCGAACCACTTGCCCGTGCGGCCGAAGCCCGCCATGACCTCGTCGGAGACCAGCAGGATGCCGTTCTCGTCGCAAAGCTGGCGCACGCCCTTCATGTAGCCGGGGGGCGGGATGAGGATGCCGTTGGTGCCCACGATGGGCTCCATGAAGATGGCGGCGATGCTCTTGGGGCCGTCATAGAGGACCTGCTTCTTGAGCTGCTCCAGGCAGGCCAGCTTGCAGGTCTCGTGGCTGTCGTAGCCCAGCGGGCACTGGTAGCAGTAGGGCCCGAAGAAGCTGGTGACGCCGGCGGGGCCGGGCTCGCTGGCGGCGCGGCGGGGGTCCCCGGAGAGAGCGATGGCCCCGGTGGTGGCGCCGTGGTAGCTGTTCCAGCGGCTGTAGATCTTGTGGCGGCCGGTGTAGGCGCGCACGGCCTTGATGGCGTTCTCCACGGCCTCGGCGCCGCCGTTGGTGAAGAACACGTAGTCCAGGTCCCCGGGGGTGACCTCGGCCACCATGGAGGCGCACTTGGCCTTGGCCTCGGTGCCGAACATGGAGGCCACGTAGGTCAGCTTCTCCATCTGGGCGTTCATGGCCTTCAGCACATGGCGGTTGCTATGGCCGATGTTGACGCACAGCAGGCCGGCGCAGAAGTCGATGTAGCGCTTGCCGTCCGTGTCCCACATGTAGATGCGCTCGGCCCGGTCCATGATGATGGGGTCCACGGGCTTCTGGGCAACCCAGGGGTAGATGACGTGCTCGCGGTCCAGTTTCTTGATCTCAGAAGTGTTCATTGATGTTACCTCGTGGGGTTATTCAATCATGCCCGAGCGGGTGCGGGGGATGAACTTGCCGTTGCCCTGCTGGGCGATGTACTTGCCGTCGCGCACGGCGAAGCGGCCCCGCAGGAGGATGTGCTCGCAGCGGCCCTCCAGCCGGAAGCCCTCGAAGGCGCTGTAATCCACGTTGTGATAGGTGGTCTTGGCGCTGATCATGTCCTCGCCCTTGGGGTCGAAGATCACCAGATCCGCGTCGCCGCCCACCGCCACGCTGCCCTTCTTGGGGTACATGCCGAAGATCTTGGCGGCGTTCGTGCTGGTGACCTCCACGAACTGGTTCAACGTGATGCGCCCCGCGGCCACGCCGTAGGTGTACAGCAGGTTGAAGCGGTCCCCGATGGCGGGGATGCCGTTGGGGATCTTGGCGAAGCTGTCCTTGCCCATGTCCTTCTGGCCCTTGAAGTTGAAGGGGCAGTGGTCGGTGCCAACGGTCTTGATGTAGCCCTTGGCGATGCCCTCCCACATCTTCTCCAGATGATCAATGGGCCGCAGGGGCGGAGACATGACGTACTTGGCGCCCTCGAAGCCCTCCTGGCAGTACAGGTCGGCGGGCAGCAGCAGGTATTGGGGGCAGGTCTCGGCGATGACCTTGATGCCCTCGGCCATGGCCTGCTTGACCTCCGCCAGGCCGTCTTTGCCCGACAGGTGCACGATGTACAGAGGCTGCCCCGTGAACTTCGCCAGGCGCAGGCCCCGGTGCACGGCCTCGGCCTCCGCCTCCGACGGGTGGGACCGCCAGTGGTACTCCGGCGCGGTCTTGCCCTCCGCCAGGTACTTCTGGGTCAGGGCCACGATCATGTCGCCGTTCTCAGCGTGCACGGATACCAGACCGCCGGCCTGCCCCACGGTCTTCAGCACGTTGATCATCTGGCCATCATCGATCTGCAGCGCGCCCTTGTAGGCCATGAAGCACTTGAAGGACGGGATGCCGGCCTTCACGACCTCGGGGATCTCAGCGGCGATGGCGTCGTTGAAGTCGTTGATGCACAGGTGGAAGGCGTAGTCTGCCACGGCGCGACCGTCGGCCTTCTTGTGCCAGGCCGCCACGGCCTCCGCCAGGGGCCGGCCCTTGGCGGGGATGACGAAGTCCATGAAGGTCGTGGTGCCACCCTGGATGGCCGCCCGGGACCCGGTCACGAAGTCGTCGGCGCTGACCGTGCCCATGAAGGGCAGCTCCAGGTGGGTGTGGGTGTCGATGCCGCCGGGGAACACATAGCGCCCCTCGGCCTCCACCACGGTGTCCCCGGTGCCCACGGGCAGATTGGCCCCGATGGCGGACACCACCTCGCCGTCAATGCGCACGTCCGCCTTGTAGGTGTCGGACGCGGTCACAACGGTGCCGTTCTTGATAATGGTTCCCATGGCTCCCTCCAAACCTGCCGTCAGGGCAGAAGCTTGATCATGTTCTCGTAGGTCTCGGGGCGGCGATCCCGGAAGAACTGCCACTGGTCCCGCACCTCGCGGATGAAGTCCAGGTCCAGCTCGGCGACCACCAGCTCGTCCTTGTCGGCGCTGCCCTCGGCCACGATGTTGCCGCGGGGGTCCACGAAGTAGCTGTTGCCGTAGAACTCGCCGATGTTCCAGGGGGTCTCCCGGCCGATGCGGTTGATGTTGCCCATGAAGTAGCCGTTGGCGACGGCGTGGGCGGGCTGCTCGATCTTCCACAGGTGCTTGGAGATGCCGGCCACGGTGGCGGAGGGGTTGAAGACCAGCTCGGCGCCGTTCAGGGCCAGCAGGCGGGCGCCCTCGGGGAAGTGGCGGTCATAGCAGATGTAGACGCCCACGTTGCAGTAGGCCGTCTGGAAGGTGGGGTAGCCCAGGTTGCCGGGCTTGAAGTAGTACTTCTCCCAGAAGCCGCCCACCTGGGGGATGTGGTTCTTGCGGTACTTGCCCAGGTACTTGCCGTCGGCGTCGATGACGGCGGCGGTGTTGTAGTACACGCCGGTCATCTGCTCTTCGTAGATGGGGGCCACGATGACCATGGAGTACTTCTTGGCGTACTCCCGAAGGATGCTGATGGTGGGGCCGTCGGGGATGCGCTCGGCGGTGCGGAACCACTTGGGATCCTGGGCGGGACAGAAGTAGGGGGTGTTGAAGATCTCCTGCATGCACAGGACCTGCACGCCCTTCTTGCCGGCCTCGTCAATGAAGCCCAGGTGCTTCTCCAGCATGGCCTTGACCACGGCATCCATGGGGGCGGCTTCGGCCTGAACGGGCAGACCGCACTGGATGAGACCACTGATGACCTTCCTCGCCATGACTTCCTCCTAAGGGTTAGTGGAACACGCCGCGGGCGTTCACCAAGAATGCCTCGCGCTCTTTTGCAAAGCGGCCCAGGACGCCGCGAAAATCGTGCATGGTCAGCTTCGCCCCGGCCTCAATGTAGAAGCGGTGCACGGTGGTCAACAGGGTGACCAGGTGGGGGCCCAGGTTGTCCGCCGTGAGGGCCGCGGGGCGGGCAAAGTCGAAGGACTCGCTGTGGAAGCCCTTGATGGGTTCGAGGACGCACTCGCTGATGTTCTCCTGGCGGGCGCGCTCCATGAGCTTGATGGTCTTGGCGGAGGCGGCGCCGATGGTGGCCAGCAGGTCCCCGCGGTCGGCAGACAGGCCAAGGTGGGCGGCACCTTCGGACAAAGCGCGAAGCTCCGTCTCCAGGTCCACCGCGTGCTTGACGATGTTGCCAAAGGTGGTCAGTTCCATGGGCCTCCGGTTACCAGCGGGTGGTGACGACCTTGCGGTCGGTGAAGAACTCGATGGCGTCCGGGCCGTGGGCCTTCAAGTCCCCGAAGAAGCTGCCCTTGGCACCGCCGAAGGGGAAGAAGCTCATGGGGGCGGCCAGGCCGATGTTGACGCCCACCATGGAGGCGTCGGCGCGGTAGGTGAACTCGCGGGCGGCCTTGCCGCTGCTGGTGAAGATGGAGGTGGCGTTGCCGTAGGGGTTGGCGTTCATGATGTCGAGGGCTTCGTCGAAGCTGTCCAGGGGCATGATGGCCAGCACCGGCCCGAAGATTTCTTCCTTGGCGATGGTCATGTGGGGCTTGACGTTGTCGAAGATGCAGGGGCCGATGAAGTAGCCGTTCTCGCCACCGGGGGCGACCTTGGGGTTGCGGCCATCCAGGATGAGGTCGGCGCCCTCGGCGATACCCTGCTCAATGTAGGCCAGCACCCGCGCCCGGTGGGCGGCGCTGATGACCGGTCCCATCTGGACGGACTCGTCCAGGCCGTTGCCCACCTTGAACTTGGCGGCGGCTTCGGTCATGGCGGCCACGAAGGGGTCGTGGATGGCGCCCACGGTCTGGACGACGCTGCCCGCAAGGCAACGCTGCCCGGCACAGCCGTACACGCTGCTGACCAGGGCGGGGATGGTCATCTTCAGGTCCGCGTCGGGCATGACGACCATGAAGTTCTTGGCGCCGCCAAAGGCCTGGACGCGCTTGCCCGTTTCGCCGCACTTGCGGTACACGAGGCGGGCGACGTTGGTGCTGCCCACGAAGGACACGCCCTTGATGACGGGGTGTTCGAGGATGGCATTCACCGCGTCCTTGCCGCCGTTCACCAGGTTCAGCACGCCGGGAGGGAAGATGCCCTCGGCGTCGATGACCTCCAGGATGCGCTGCAGGCACAGGGGGCTTTGCTCGCTGGGCTTCAGCACGAAGGTGTTGCCGCAGGCCACCGCGAAGGGCCAGAACCAGAAGGGCACCATGGCGGGGAAGTTGAAGGGGTTGATGGCGGCGAAGACGCCCAGGGGCTGACGGATGGCCACGCAGTCCACGCCGCGGGCCACGTCCTCCAGGTTGCTGCCCAGCATGAGGCCGGGGATGCCGCAGGCTCTCTCCACCATGTCGAAGGCGCGGCGCATCTCGGCGCGGGCCTCGTCGATGGTCTTGCCGGCCTCCATGGTGGCGACGCGGGAGAATTCTTCGAAGTTGGCCTCCAGCACCTCGCGCAGTCGGAACAGAACGCGGGCGCGGGTGGCGGGGGGGGTGCCGCGCCAGTCGGGGAAGGCCTGGTTGGCGGCCTGCACGGCGGCGTCCACGTCCGAGGGGCCGCACAGGGGCACCTTGCCGATTATCTCGCCAGTGGCGGGGTTGCGGACGTCGACGGTCTGGGTGGCCTTGCTGTCAACCCACTCGCCGTTGATGTAGTTCCTGCACTGCTTCACCGTCATCGGAAACCCTTCTTGTGCGTTGGCCGGAACCTCAATTGGATCGGATGGTAGTGCGGGCGTTTTTGGATGTAAAGCGGTTCGGTGGGGGTGCGGTCAGGGGTCCAGGCGGTAGCCAAGCTGGCGGACGGTGATGAGGTGGCGGGGGTTGGCGGGGTCGTCCTCCAGCAGGCGGCGCAGGGCCAGGATGTAGTTGTCCACGGTGCGAGGGGTGCCCTCGAACTCCCAGCCCCAGACCTGTTCCAGGATCTGTTCGCGGGAGAAGACCTTGCCGGGGGCGTGGGCCAGGAAGGCCAGCAAGGAGAACTCCCTGGCGGACAGCTTCAAGGGCTGGCCACGGAGGGTGGCGCGGTGGGTGTCCAGGTCCAGCGTGACGGGGCCCACCTGAAGGGTTGCGGGGGGGGCCGCGGGGGGGTGACGGCGCAGCAGCGCCTCGACGCGGGCCAGCAATTCGGGCAGGTGGAAGGGCTTGGGCAGGTAGTCGTCGGCGCCCACCTCCAGGCCCTCGACTTTCTGGGAGACGCTGTCCCGGGCGGAGAGGATTAGGACGGGCACCTGATTGCCGTGATCCCGCAGCTCGAACAGCAGGTCCAGGCCGTCGCAGCCCGGGAGGGTGAGGTCCAGGATGAGCAGATCGGGGTGCTCGCCAAAGGCCATGGCCAGCCCCTTGGTGCCGTCGGCGGCGGTGAGGACGGTGTGGCCCCGCAGGGAGAAGTTCATGGCCAGCCCCTCGCGCAGGGAGCGGTCGTCTTCGATGATCAGGATGCGGCGGGGGGCGCGGGGGGTGTTCATGGGGAGGGGACCCCGCTTGCTGACGCGCGCGGTTCGGACGGGGCGGCTTCCGCGGTGGGCAGGGTGACGGAGAAGAGGCTGCCCAGACCCTCCTTGGAGGAGACGCTGATGGTGCCGCCGTGGGCGTCGATCATGTGGTTGGCGATGGCCAGGCCCAGGCCCGTGCCGGCGCTGCTGCGCAGGGTGGTGGACTGGACCCGGTGGAAGGCCTCGAAGATGCGGCTCAGCTCGCGGGTGGGGATGCCGATGCCGTTGTCCTGGACCAGGATGATGACCTGGGCCCCCTGGTCCCGGGCGGTGAGCTGGATGGACTTATGCTCGCCGGAATACTTCCAAGCGTTGGTCAGCAGGTTCAGGACCACGGAGGCGATGGCCGAGGGGTCGTGGAGGACGGGCTGGGTGGTGTCAATCTGGACCGTGAAGGTCACGGTGTCGGGGGAGACCATGCGGGCGAAGCGGTCCGCCACCTCCGTGAGGACGGGGCCCAGGGGCGCGGCGACGAACTGGTAGTTCTCGCGGTCCCGGGCGGCGCTGCGCCAGGTGAGGAGGCGTTCTATGAGGACGGACAGCCACTCGGTCTCGCGCACGATGCTGTCGGCGCATTGGCGAAGGCGGGCGGGGTCCTGGTCCAGGACGCCGGACTGGATGGTCTGGCCGTAGAGGCGGATGGCGGCAAGGGGGGTCTTGAGCTCGTGGGAGACGTTGCCCAGCAGGTCCCCCTGGAGGCGGGCGGCGCGGGCGCGGCGGCCCAACAGCACGGTCACGACCACGCCAAACCCGATGGCGGCGGAGGTGAGGGACACGGCCAGGACCCCCAGGATGAAGTCCAGGGAGCGCTGGCCAAAGACGATGGAGAGGATGCCCACGGTGGTGGACAGCAGCACGGGGAACAGCACGCCGGAGGACAGCAGGACGATGGGCTTGGTGAGGCGCAGGTTCTCCTGAAAGCGGCGGACCGTGGGGCGTTTGGAGGTGGTCTTGGGTTCCTTCATGACGACCGGATTGTGGGCCTCGGGGGGGCTCAGATCAACAGCTTTCCCCGGTGACCATGGCGACGGCCGCCTGGGGACACTGGGCGGCGGGTTTGCGGTGGCAGGGCATGGTCAGCACGGCGGCCTGGACCCGGCGCACGGTGGCGGGGTAGTGGGTGCGGATCTGTTTGGGCTGGAGGCCGTCGCCCAGCACGCGCAGGCGCAGGACCCAGGCGGCGGCGATGGCGCGGGCGGCCAGCCCGATGGCGCGGGACTTGAGGCTGCCTCCCAGGGCCGCATCAATCTTGGCGCGCAATTCCAGGGCGCGGGTGCGCTCCAGGTCGTTGACGGCGTGGCTGGCCACCACCGCCAGCATGGGGGACCAGCGGCGCAGGCGAGAGCCGATCTTCAGCAGGCGGAAGTTCAGCAGGGAGTCGCGCACCGGCAGGTTCAGCAGGCGCTGGTAGCCGCGCCAGGTGGTCTCGATGACGCGGTAGGCGGAGGAGGAGTTGACCTCGAAGTCCTTGCGGAAGGCGCCCTTGAGGGTGACCGCCGGGGCGTCGCCGGGGAAGGCGGGGTGGCGGTAGCAGAGTTCCTTTTGCCCATGCCACTCCTCAAAGGGCAGGTCCTCCCGAAGGAGGCCCAGCTCCTGGTGACGCTTGAAGAGGGTGGTGGTGGGCATGGGGGACAGCAGCATGAACTGCACGAAGTCGGCGTTCAGGCCCACCATGAAGTCGATATCCCGCTGGATGTTGGCGGGGGTGTGGTGCTCCTGGCAGAGGATGCCCGAGGCCAGCACCAGGATGCCGCGGTCGCGCAGGTCGTTGACCAGTTGGGTGGCGTCGATGCCGGCGTTCTTCTCGTAGTTGCCCGTGGGGGAGGAGGACTCCACGCCCACCCAGACGAAGGACACGCCCAGGCGCACCATGTTGTCCAGACCAAAGGCCAGGATGGCCTCGGCGCTGCTGAAGATGTGCAGCTCGTCGAAGTAGCGGCCCGTGCGCTCCATCTCGCCAAGGAACTCCATGGCGCGGGTGCGGTCCTTCAGGAAGTTCTCGTCCATGACGAAGAACTCCTCCGAGCCCCGGGCGTCGGCGATGCGGCAGGCGGTCTCGAAGAGCTCCTTGCCGCTGGAGAAGAAGTTGACGCTTTGCTTGCCGAAGAAGTGGGTGGTGCAGCAGAAGGCGCAGCCGTTGACGCAGCCCACGCCGGGGACCAGCAGGTTGCCGCTGTCGCCGGGGATGGGCAGGCCGAAGACGTAGGACTGCTCGGTGCTGGGAAGGATGGGGTGGACGATGGGGGCGTCGGCGTTCTGGCCCAGCAGCCTGCGGAAGGGGCGGATGCCTTCGCCGCGGATGATGTGGTCGTGGTCGATGAGCTTCTCGATGCCCTCGATGGCGGTGCCGTGGCCCCCCAGGACGATCTGGGAGGAGGGGGAGAGGCGGCGCACGGCGGCGGCCATGGCCTGGGCCTTCTTGAAGTTGGGGGCGATGAAGGACAGGCCCACGATGTCGTAGCCCTTGCGCAGTTCGGCCTCGAAGGCCTTGCGGGAGGGAAAGTCCAGCACGGTGATGTCGCCGTCCAGGTTTTCCGCCAGGAAGTACAGGCCAAAGCTGCGGTGGTGGGAGCGGAAGGAGGCCTCCCCCTGCTCACGCGTCACTTGGTTATGGAACAACTCCATGATGTTCTCCTTGCGGCCGAACTCGTCGTCCACGCCGAAGGGACCGAACACACCGGAGAGAAGGATTTTCTTGGGAGAGTTGGGAGTGTTGCTCATGGTTGCCCTCACTTTCGAGGGCAGTGTGCACGGGCAATGTCATGGAATTGTCACGCCGGGGGCTGGCAGGCTTTCACCGATCCGTCCACGGCCTCGCAGGTCCAGTTGGTGGGGCAGTCATTGGCGCTCAGACACACGGCGGTGCAGAAGCCGCTGGCGTCGCCAAACAGGCAGGAGCCGAAGCAGCCGCTGTAGTTCTCGGAGCAGGCGTCGCCGACCTTGACGCAGTAGCGCTGGCCGCTGTTGTTGTGGCAGGCCATGCCCGTGGGACAGTCCGACTTGCTGGTGCAGGTGGTGGTGCAGGCGCAGGCCCCCAGGGCGTTTGGGCCAAGGATGTATTGCATGCAGGGGCCGGTGCTGCAGTTTGCAGTCTTGCCTGCGTCATTGGCGACGCACACCGAGGTATTGTCATCGACCTTGACGCACAGATCGGCGCCGGGGCAGTCGCCGGGGTTCAGGCAGGTCTGGGTGCAGGTGTTGGTGCCCGTGGTGCTGTTCTGCAGGCATAGTTGGGTGACGCACTGTTTGACGCACTCGCAGGGGGCGCCGTAGGCCCCGGGGAAGGGCGTGCATTCGGTGGTGTCCTCGCCGGTGGTCTGGTCGGGCTGGCTGACCGTGTCGCCGCCCTCCACCGTGTCGTCAGGGACGCTGCCCTTGGGGACGCACATGTAATGCAGGCAGGCCTTGGCGGGGTCGTCGCAGTGCCAATCGTCCAGGCATTCGCGGCCGCAGATGCCGTCCAGGCAGGCCATCTGAAGGTCCGCGCAGTCCACGTGGTGCTGGCAGAGGCGCTCCAGGTCGGGGGAGGTGTCGGTGGGGGTGCTGCAGCCGCCCGAGGGGCAGGTTGGGTCACAGCAGTTGCAGTCCTCGGCGGGGGCGGCACAGGAGGCCAGGAGGGCCAGCAGGGTGAGCAGGAGAAGGGCAGGCTTCATGGGTCACCTCGCAGTCTTCTGGCGGCCTCTTCGGGGGTGAGGTCGCGTTGGGGGCCCGCCAGCATCTCGTAGCCCACCATGAACTTTCGCACGGTGGCCGAGCGCAGCAGCACCGGGAAGAAGTGGGCGTGGAGCTGCCAGGCCTGTCGGTGGGGGCTGGCCTTGGGGGCCAGATGGAGGCCACAGGACAGGGGCATGGGGGTACCAAAGAGCTGGTCGTAGCGGTTGCACAAACGCTGCCAGATGTCCGCCAGGGCGCGCTGCTGGGGCAGGTCCAGGTCCGTCAGACAGGGGGCCGCAAAGCGTGGCAGCACCAGGGTCTCGAAGGGCCAGGTGGCCCAGAAGGGGACCAGGACGGACCAGAGATCGTTCTCGAAGACGAGGCGGTCAGCGGCGCGGCGCTCGAAGTCCAGCACCTGGGTCAGCAGGGGGCTGCCGTGGGTGGCGTACCAGGCGGCCTGGGCGCGGTCTTCCTTGTCAACTTCGTTGGAAAGCTGGCTGGTGGCCCAGAGCTGGCCGTGGGGGTGGGGGCTGGAGGCGCCCATGCCCTCGCCGCGGTTCTCGAAGAGCTGGACGCAGTTGATGGCTGGGCGGGCGTAGAGGTCGCGGACCTGGTCGGTCCAGGTCTGGATGACGCCCAGGGCGGCCTCCGGGGGGAGGCGGCCGAAGGGGACGTCGTGCCGGGGCGAGTAGCAGATGACGCGGCAGAGGCCCGTCTCGGAGCGGGCCTCCATCCAGGGGGCCTCGCTGGCGTGGGCGGTGGGGGTGTGGGGGAGGAGGGCGGGGAAGTCGTTGTCGAAGACGAAGGTGCCCTGGTAGTCGGGGTTGGTGGCGCCGCCAGCCCGAGGGTTGCGGGGGCACAGGTAGCAGGCCGGGTCGTGGGCGGGGAGGGCGGCGCCGGGGGGCGCGTCAACCTGACCCTGCCAGGGGCGCTGCATGCGGTGGGGAGAGACCAGGACCCAGTCCCCCGTGAGGGGGTTGCGGCGGTGGTGGGGGGCGGTGGCCAGGGCGGCCAGGGTGGTCTGGGTCATGGGACCTCGCCGCGGGTGAGGCCGTCGGAGGCGCGGGTCACCAGGACCCGGGCGTCGCGGCCGGTCTGCAGCTTGTACTCGCGCGCTACGAAGGTCAGGAAGGGGCGCACCTCGGAGGCCTGGACCAGGTTCACGGTGCTGCCCCCGAAGCCCCCACCGGTCATACGGGCACCGATGCAGCCGGGGGCCTGCCAGGCGGCCTCGGCCAGGGCGTCAAGCTCGGGGCAGGAGACCTGATAGTCGTCCCGGAGGCTGACGTGGGAGGCGGCGAAGAGGCGGCCCACGGTGGGGGCGTCCTGGGCGGCCAGGGCGGCGACGGCCTCGTGGACGCGGCGGTTCTCGGCCAGGACGTGGCGGCAGCGGCGCAGGCCCACGGGGTCGGCGGTGGGGGCGACGGCGTCCAGGTCGGCGTCGGTGGCGTCGCGCAGGGACTGGACGGCGGGGCGACGGGCGCGAAGGAGGGCGAGGACGGCGGCGCATTCCTGCTGGCGGCGGTTGTATTCGCTGGTGGCCAGGTCGTGGCGGATGGCGCTGTCCAGGACCACCAGGGCCCAGGTCGGGGGGATGGGGACGGGGCGCAAGGAGAGGTCGCGGCAGTCGATGAGGAGGGCGTGGTTGGCGCGGCCCTGGAGGACGGCCAGTTGATCCATGAGGCCGCAGTTGACGCCGGCGAAGCGGTGCTCGGCGGCCTGGAGGGTGAGGGCGAAGGGGGTGGGGGCGAGGGGGAGGTCGTTCAGGTCCGCGGCGAGGGCGCCCAGGGCGGCCATGGAGGCGGCGGAGCTGGAGAGGCCACCGCCCACGGGGAGGTCGGCGTCGGCGAAGAGGTCCAGGCCCCGGGGGGAGGGGGCGTCGGCGAGGACGGTGCGGATGATGCCCTCGGCGCGGCGGGCCCAGCCGGAGGTGGCGGCGAAGGGGGCGGCCAGGTCGAAGGTGTGGGTGGCGTTGAAGGTGGCGGAGCGCAGGGTGACCAGGGTGTCGGGGCGGGGGCGGGCGAGGGCGCGGATGCCCTGGGAGATGGCGGCGGGGAGGACGAAGCCCTGGTGGTAATCGACGTGCTCGCCGATGAGATTGACGCGGCCGGGGGCGAAGGCGAAGCGGGTGGGGGCGGCGCCAAAGTGCGTCACGAATTGGGTGCGGGCGGCGGCCAGCCAGGCGGGAGAGGGGGTGGACATGCGTCAATCCTTGGGGGCGAAACCGCGGCGCTGGAAGAAGGCCCAGGCGTGGCGGAGCATGATCTCGGGGTCCTCCAGGGCGGGGGTCCAGCCAAGGAGGGCGCGGGCGCGGGCGGAGGAGGCCACGAGGGTGGCGGGGTCGCCGGGGCGGCGGGGCTCGTCGGTGGAGGGGATGGGGGCGCCGGTGACGCGGCGGGCGAGGTCCAGCATGGTGCGCACGGAGGTCCCGCGGGAGCAGCCCAGGTTGAGGGCGGCGCTGGGGCCACCGTCCAGCAGGTGGCGCAGGGCCAGGGCGTGGGCGCGGGCGAGGTCGTGGACGTGGATGTAGTCGCGCACGCAGGTGCCGTCGGGGGTGGGGTAGTCGGTGCCCAGGACCTTCACGGGGCCGGTGAGGCCAGCGGCGCAGCGCAGGAGAATGGGGATGAGGTGGCTTTCGGGGTTGTGCCACTCGCCGAAGCGGGCGTCGGGGTCGGCGCCGGCGGCGTTGAAGTAGCGCAGGGCGACGAAGCGCAGGCCGTGGGCGAGGTCGGCGTCGCGCAGCATCCACTCGACGGCCAGCTTGGTGCGGCCGTAGGGGTTGATGGGCTGCTGGGGGTGGTCCTCGGTGATGGGGGTGGTGACGGGCTCGCCGTAGGTGGCGGCGGTGCTGGAGAAGACTAGGCGGGTGGTGCCGTGGCGCAGCATGGCGTCCAGCAGGTTGCGGGAGCCTGCCACGTTGTTCTCGTAGTAGCGCAGGGGCTCGGTGACGGACTGCCCCACCAGCGAGAGGGCGGCGAAGTGCACGACGGCGTCGAAGCGGCGGGCGGTGAAGAGGGCGTCGAGGTCCGCGGGGTGGAGCAGATCGCCGGTGACCAGATCCAGGCCGTCGGCCAGGGTGCGGTGGCCCGTGGAGAGGTTGTCGAAGACGGTGACCTGCCAGCCGTTGGCGGCCAGGAGGTGCGCCGTGTTGCTGCCGATGAAGCCGGCTCCGCCGGTGACCAGGACAGAGGGGCGGCTCATGACAGCCACTCCCGGGGGAGGCGGTACTCGGTGTCGAAGGAGTCGCGCTCGACCACGAAGGCGGTGCCGGTGTGGGGGCCGTCGGGGCAGAAGCCGCAGTGGGGGGCCGTCACCAGGACGGGCTTGCCGGGTTCCAGGGGCAGCTCGCGCAGGGCGGCGCCGTCGGCCAGCAGCAGGGAGACGCGGCCGGACAGGAGGAGGAACAGCTCGGGGCAGTCGTGCCACTCGAGCTCGGCGACGGCGGCGGCGGAGGCCTCGCCGGGGGAGTAGATGCCAGTGCGCCAGTGGCCCGCGTCGCCGCAGGTGACCTGCCAGCGAAGGCCGGGCTGGGGATTCAAAGCCACGTTGGGCGTGGCCTCAGGGAAAGAAGGCGGTCGTGTGGTCACGCGGCGCATGGGTCCTCCAAGTCAGAACCCGGCAACCTTAACCCACGAAGCAGCAAAAGAAAAGCACCCGGGGAGCCCTTAGGGGTCAGGACCTTACACATTACACAACCACCCCGCCATCCCGCAGCTGCGCCAACCAAAGCTGCATCAGTGGCGACAAGGGCCCCTTCTCGGTGCGGTTCACAAGCACCGCAATGTTGTTGGGCGATGTCCCCAGCAGAGCGGCGATCTCGGAGTAAGTCAGCGCCGAGCGCCTGGCCAACAGCCACACCGAGAATCGACGCGCCTCGACAGCAGTTGGCCGCCGTCCCGGGTGCGTCAGTTCAGCCACGGGTATCTGCGTGACAGCCGAAATCGAAGCCAGTAGCGAAGTGCGCGCCTGGCCACCGCCTTCAGTTCGGCTTTGGGGTTCGGGAGATGGCGCGGGAATACAGGGGACAGACCGGAAGACTCCTGTTTCGAGTTCCATGTCCGCAGGCCAAGAGACAATGCCCGTTCGGTGGTCGTCTGTAGCTTGGCGGAGGCCACTGGCGCCATTGAACCAGGAAAGCACCTCCTCGGTGTGGAGCCATTCCGGGGCTGGCCTCAACCCGTAGTACGGCGCACAACTGCTCCAGAGGGCGTGTTCAGGCGAGGTGACGATCCCAGCCTCGACCGGGTTCAGATGAATATAGGGGACCAGGCACAGAAGGTGCTCATTGCGCTCGACCAGTTGGCTTCTGAACCTTCCGCGAAACACCGGTCCGTCCCACTTGTGGCGCATGTTGAGTCGCTGCGTGAAGGAGGCGCAAAGGTGTTTGATGGCCGCAGAAACGTTACCTTGCTGGGATCTCAGGAGCAGGTGGAAGTGGTTTGGCATCAGGCAGAATGCGTGCAGCTCGAACCTCGTCCGCAGGATTGACTCCTCGAGGCAGTCCTGAAAAAGAAGTCGATCCTTCCAGTCCCGGAAGATCAACTCCCTTCGAGCGCCGCGGTTCATGACATGGTGCCATGCCCCAGCATGATCGAGTCTTCTTTGTCTTGTCATCGCATTAGTGTTTCGAACGGAGGGCGAAAACGGGAAGAAGAAAATGCGAGGGCAAGGGGGAGTTGGGGGAACGAGGGCGAGTGTAATGTGTAAGGTCCTGACCCCTTTGGGTCGAGTGTAATGTGTAAGGTCCTGACCCCTTAGGGGGTGCAGTGGGCGGTTTTCAGGATGGGGGCGTAGTTTTCGATCAGGTGCTCGGCGTGGGTGCGCCACTGGAGGACGCGGTTGCGGAAGGCGTCGGTCAGCTCGGGGTGGTCGAGGGAGACGTCCACCAGCTCTTCGGGGTCGTCCTGGATGTTGAACAGGAAGGAGACCCGGTCGTTCTCCAGGATGTACTTCCAGGGGCCGTCCACCAGCCCGAACTGCTCCTTGGGGGGGCGGCTACCGAAGAAGGACACCCGGGGGTTGCCATCCTGCAGCAGGTTGCGGCCCTTCAGGTTGCAGGTCACGGGCAGGCCCACCAGGGCCAGCAGCGTGGGCGCCAGATCCAGATGGTTGGTGGCCACGTTCACGCGCAGTGGCGTTCTGGGAAGCTGGGGCCCCAGCAGCAGCGCCGGCACGTGGACCGCGGACTGGTAGATGTTGCGCCCCACGTTGCGGCCCACACCCTCGCCGTGATCGGACACGATGACCACCAGCGTGTTCTGCAAGACGCCCCTGGCCTCCAGCCCGTCCAGCAG
>CAIXZC010000402.1 GCA_903923815.1 uncultured Myxococcales bacterium | reverse complement strand
CCTTGCGGTCGGGGTTCGGAGGTGGCTAGGCCTTGGCCTGGGGTGGAATGGAAGGGGGCACGGGGGAGAGTTCCAGGGACAGCAGGTCTGGGGCGCCTTCGGGGACGGGCAGGAAGCGGGAGCGGCGGCAGCCCAGCAGCCAAAGCTGGGTGCCCCGGGCGTCCTCCAGCAGCAGGGGGCGGTCCCGCAGCCCACGGGGAATGCCTGCATCGGCCAGGACCTCGGCGCAGTCCTTGGGGGCGTGGGCGCCCCAGGGTTGGAAGAGCTCGCCCTTGAGGCAGCCGCGAAGACGCAGAGGAAAGGCCAGGGAGGCGGCATCGAAGACCACCCTGCGTTGCCCATCCAGGGCCGAGGGCAGGGACGCAAAGGGCGTGCAGGTCAGCCGCCCCAGCACGGTCTCAAGCTGGTGTTGGGGGGAGGGCAGCTCCAGGCTGAAGGGGGCGGGGGGGACGAGGCGCGAGTTGCCTCGAAAGACGTAGAGGCGGGGCCCCGAACACTCGGCCCGAAGGCCCAGGGGCAGGTCCAGCGCCTGGCCCCGTCCCAGGTCCAGCAGGTCGCACAGGTGGCCGTGGTCCAGGCCCTCTCCCAGGTGACAGGCCCAGAGGGCGCGGTGCAGCAGGGCCAGCAGTTCCTCCCGCTGGAAGCCCTCCGGGCCGGGCCCCCGATCGAAGGTCAAGACCCCGGCGCAGAAGGAAGCGCGCTGGGAGATGGCCAGAAGCCGGTCCGCCAGCAGGTCGTGGCCCCTGAACAGGGAAGCCCCCCGGGCCAGGACCCCGGTGACCCCCGGAAAAATGCCCTCCATGGCGGGCAGGAGAGAGTGGCGCACCTGGTTGCGGCGGTGGGCCGGGGAGCGGTTGGTGGGGTCCTCCACCACGGGCAGGTTGCGGTCGAAGGCGTATTGCCGCAGGTCCATCCGCTGGGCGAACAGCAGCGGGCGCAGGATACGGTCGTCCAGGACGGGGCGGATGCCCGCCAGGCCCCCCGGTCCCGCCCCACGCATGAGGCGCAGCAGCAGGGTCTCGGCCTGATCGCTGCGGTGATGGGCGGTGGCCAGGTACCGAAGGCCCCGGGCACTGCGCAGGGCCTCCAGGGCGTCATAGCGTTCGCAGCGGGCCTGGGCCTCAAAGGAGGTGCCCGCGGCGGCGGCCCGCTGTTCCAGGCCAGGGGGCAGGGTCACCAGGGTCCAGGGCACCTGTTGGTCGGCGCACCACTGGGCCAGGGCCTGGGTCTCCTGCGAGAAGGGGCGGGCCCCGTGGTCCACGGTGGCGGCCTCGACGGTCAGTTGAAGCTGGCCAGCGTGCTGGGCCAGCAGGGCCAGGAGGGCCAGGGAGTCGGCCCCGCCGGATACCGCCACCAGCACCGAGGTGCCGGGCGCGGGGTGGCCAAAGCGGGCCCGAAAGGCCAGCAGGGCGTCCATCAGGTTCTGGTCAGCGCGCGCATTCATGGGCTCCGTTTACCACAGGGGGGCGGCATTTGCCAAGCGGGCCCCCTTCTGGCAGACTGCGGCCCGCCTCGTGGGTGAAGCTGGCTGCCTGGGAAAGGGCTGAACTTTGGTCGGTGATTACGAACTGTTGGACAGCGGGAACGGCGCCAAGTTGGAGCGCTTCGGCAAGATCATTCTGGCACGCCCCTGCGCCCAGGCCCTGTGGCAGCCCCAGCGGCCCAAGCTGTGGGAGCGGGCCACGGCCACCTTCGACCGGGAGGGGGGCCTGAACTGGCACGGCCGCGAGGCCCTGCCGCCCTCCTGGGTGGCGGAGATCAACGGCATTCGGATGAAGCTGTCCACCACGGACTTCGGCCACCTGGGGGTGTTTCCTGAGACCCGGGCCCTGTGGGACTGGATCACGGCCACCCTCCATGAAGCCCGCCTGCAGGCCTTGCCCGGCGGCGAGGCGCCCCGGCCCCTGAGCGTGCTGAACCTCTTTGCCTACTCCGGCGGCGCCACCCTGGCGGCGGCCCGGGCGGGCTGTCAGGTCTGCCACCTGGATGCCTCCCGCGGAATGGTGGACTGGGCCAAGGAGAACGCGGCCCTCAACGGCCTGACGGAGGCCCCCATCCGCTGG
>CAIXZC010000401.1 GCA_903923815.1 uncultured Myxococcales bacterium | reverse complement strand
TGAAGATGTCGTTGCGCGCAAAGGCCCCGGCCTTCACCAGCTTCTGGTCCAACTCTGCCTCTATTTCGCCCAAGGCCCGGGTGCCCTTGTTGGCCCCCACGGTGTAGACGCGCTGCTTGTTGACGCGCTTGATGGCCTGGGGCGAATCCGTGGGCTCGAAGGTGCCCAGCTCCCGCAGTTCCACAAAGCCCCCCGTGGTGGTGGGCACCCGCAGGCGCTCCAGACCCGTGAAGTCCTGGCGGTCCCCCTGCCGCAGCTTGATGCGGATGTCTATGTCCTCGTCCTCGCCGCGGTAGCGGCTGACCGGCGTACCCGTCAGGGCGTTGCGCAGCACGTTGCCCACCTGGGCCGCCACCACCCCACGGAACGCCGCCTTCTCGCGGTCCAGCAGAAAGCGGTACTCGGGCAGCCTCTCGGGCACGTCCGTGGCCGCGTCAAACACGCCCTCGATGCCGCTGAGGGCCACCTTGATCTTCTCGGCGGTCTGGGCCATGGCGTCCAGGTTGTCGCCCAGAACCTGGATGGTGATGGGCTTCTCGCCGCCGGACATCATGGCGGACATGTCCTGACTGGCCAGGGTCAGCTTCTTGATCTCGGGGTACTCGGCTGCCTTCTTTCGCAGCACATCCACCACCTCCCGGTCGTTTCGCTTGCGAAAATCAATGGGCACCATCAGCACGTTCATCTCGGCGATATGCGGTCCAGAGGACGACCCGAAGGCCGTGCTGAAGCCCTGCTCATCGGCGCCCGCCCGGAACATCACGGCCTTCACCTCGGGCTGCTTGCGCATCTCCTCGGCAAGGGTCCGCGTGATCTCCACGGTCTTCTCCAGCCGCGTGCCCACGGGGAACTCGAACCGGATCTCCGCCATGCCCGGATCATCCGCCGGCATGAAGTCGCTGCCCATCTGGGACAGCATCACGAAGGTCCCCACCACCATCAGCGCGGACACCCCCACAACGGGCCAGCGATGGCCCAGACAGAAGGCCAGGAAGCGCCCGTACCAGGCCTCCACCCGCCCATACAGGTCGGGCCCGCGCCGCGTACGCTCCCGGGATTTTTCCAGAAGCTTGGAGCACATCATGGGCGTCAGCGTGAGGGCCACCAGCAGCGACGACCCGATGGTCATGACGATGACGAAGGACAACTGGGCGAACAGGATGGACACCATGCCGCTGACGAAGATGAGGGGTCCAAACACCGCCAGAGTGGTCAGCGTGGACCCGGTGATGGCGGCGCCCACCTCCTGCACCCCGCGCAGCGCCGCAGCCTTGGGTCCCAGGCCGGCGGTCCTCAGCCGCGTGGAGTTCTCCAGCACCACGATGGCATTGTCCACCACCATGCCGATGGCCAACGACATGGCGATCATGGAGATCATGTTCAGCGTGTAGTGGGCCAGGTACATCCCCAGGAAACCAAGCACCATGGACGCCGGCAGCGCGATGGCCACGATCATGGAGGACTTGAAGCGCTTGAGGAACATGAACACGACCAGAATGACCAGGATGATGGAGCTGAACAGCGTGGACTTCAGGTTGTCGATCATGTTCACGATGTAGGTCGAGCCGTCCATCACCTCGATGATCTCGATGTTCGGCGGCAGGCGCTTCTTGATGCCCTCCAGGGCCAGCTTGGCGTCCTTCACCACCTGCACGGTGTTGGCCCCGGACTGCTTCATCACGGCTCCGATGATGGCCTTGCTGCCGTTGGCCTCGGTGACCATGCGCAGCTCCCGCAGGTCCTTCTTCACCACCCCCACGTCCTTCAGCCGCACCGTGTGATCCCCGGCGCGGTACAGCACCATCTCCTCCAGGTCGTGGACGCTGTCGAACTCGCCCTTCATGCGGATCGTGAAGTCCATCAGGCCTTCCTGGATGCTGCCGCCGGGCACCGAGATGTTCTGCGCCTGAATGAGCTGGGCCACCTTGTCGAAGTCCAGCCCGAAGCGCTCCAGCTTGTCCCGCTCCAGCTCCACCCGGACCTCCGTGGGGAAGTCCGACCAGTTGATGACCGACCCCACCCCGTCAATGCGGTTCAGGGGGTCGAAGATGTAGTCCCGAATGAAGTCCTGCTGCTGGTTGATGTCCCCGGTCTTGCTGGTGATGGCCAGCATCAGCACGGGCATGTCGGAGAAGTCGAACTGGAACAGCATGGGGCTGCTGGCGTCGTCGGGCAGGCTCTCCTTGACGAACTCCAGGTTCTGCCGGATGTCGTTGGCGGCCTCGTCCAGGTTGGTGCCAAAGTCGAAGGACAGGCTGACCACGGACACGCCTTCAGCGGAGGTGGACTTCATCTCGTCCAACTGCTTGGTGGCGCCCAGGGCGTCCTCCAGGGGTTTGGTGATCTTGTCCTCCACGTCCTCTGCACCAGCGCCGGCATAGGTCGTGATGATGGAGATGGAGGGGATCTCGATCTCCGGGAACATATCGATGGGGATCTTCATGAAGGCCACGACGCCGAACATGCAGGCCGCCAGGAACACCACCATGACGGTTACAGGATTCTTGATCGAATACCGTGAAATATTCATTGGTTACTTACCTTTTCCTGATGCCATGCATGATGATGTCGGTGATGCCCGCACCCAGATCCCTGTCCAGGGTCTGCCCGCCCAGCAGGTAATGGTGGAACACCGTGTGATACACCCCCAGGAGGGTCAGGGCCGCCAGCCGGGTGTCCAGGTCGGGCCGCAGGATGCCCTCCCGCACCCCCCGACCCAACAGCTCCGACAGGTAGCGTTGGAACGATCCCATCAGGGTGCTGTCGAGCTCGCGGTGGCACTCCTTGGCCATCACCCGCCCGTGCACCACCGGATAGTCCAGCATGAGGGTGCGCAGCAGTGGTGTGCGCGCGCTGGCGAAGCGGTTGGCCTCCTCCTGGAAGAAGCCCATGGCCTGATCGAAGGTGTAGTGCTCGGGCATGGGCCGCAGGACCTGCTCCTGGAACTCCTCCGCCACGTAGTTGAACAGTTCCGCCAGCATCTCTTCCTTGTTCTTGAAGTAGTTGTACAGGGCGCCGGTGCTGTAGTCGGCCTCCCTGGCGATGTCCTCGATGGTGGCGGCGGCGCCCTTCTGGGCCACCACCCGGGCGCAGGCTTCAAGGATGAAGCGCTTGGCCATGCGGTTCAGGTGTTCGCGGCGAGAGGCCATGGTTACCTCCCCGCTTTGGGCGCTGCGGGCGCCGGTTTCGCTGCGGGGGCCGCGGGGGCCGGTTTCGCTGCGGGGGCTGCGGGGGCCGGTTTCGCTGCGGGGGCTGCGGGGGCCGCGACCGGGGCCGCCCCGTCCACCAGCACGGCCAGCCCGTCCACCAGGCTGATCTGCCCGCGCACCACCACCTCGTCGGTGGCCTTGAGGCCCGCCAGGATCTCCACCTGGGCCCCGTCCTTCTGACCCATCTCCACGGCCTGCATGCGCACCTTGCCCGCGCTGTGCACGTACACCACCCGCTTGCCCTCGCGGTGCAGCACCGCCTCCAGGGGCAGCACCAGCACCTTGTCCCGTTGGCCCAGGTTGATGCGGCCCCGCACGTACATGCCAGTGCCCAGGCCCTCGGTGGCCCCGGAGTCAATGGACACGTGCACGGGGAAGCCCCCCGCCGTCGGGTCGAACACCGACCCCAGATAGGTCACCTTGCCGCCGAACTGTTTGCCCGGCAGCGCGTCCGTCGAGAAGGCCACCGAAAGCCCCACCTTCATGGCGGCCCGGTCCTCATCGGACACCGCCGTGTGGACCTCCAGGCTGGCGTCATCCACCAGGTTCAGCAGGGGAATCCCGGCGCCCACCACCATGCCTACCCGCACCTGAAGCCCATCCACCAAGCCATTCACGGGGGCGGGCACCACGGTCTTCTCCAGGGCCAGGCGGGCCAACTCCACGCCCTGCCGTCCGGCCTCGATGGCGTACTCAGTGGCCTTCACCTGAAGCTGGTCGGCCTCCACCTTGCGCAGCCCCGTGCGGGCCGCCTCCACCTGCAGTTCCATCTCCTCCACGGCGGCCACCATGGCCTCCCGGTCCTCCGTCCGCGCTCCGGTCTGCACCAGCGTCAGCCCGGCCTTGGCCTGGTCGTACTGGGCCCGGGCCACGCGGTACTGATCCTCCAGCGTCTCCACCTGCTGCTTGGGGATGACCCTGTCCTCGGCCAGCTTGGACAGACGCCCCAGCTCGCGCTTCAGGGCCTCCACCTGGGCCTTGGCCATCTCCGTGGCGGCCTCCGCCTGCTTGCGCTCCTCGGGCCGCGCGCCGTTGTCCACCAGCCGCGCCCGGGCCTGCACCTGACGCAGCCCGGCGTTGGCGCGCTCCACCACGATCTCCATGTTCTTCTGTTCGATCTCCAGCCCGATCTTGAGCTGCCCAAGCTGGGCCTCCGCCTGGGCCAAAGAGTTCTCGGCCTGCGCCAGGGTCAGCTTCTGCTGCTGGTCATCCAGCCGCAGCAGCACATCACCCTTCTTCACGCGCTGGCCCTCCACCACCTCTATCTTCATGACCTCGCCGGGGACCTGGGTCCCCACGGGAACGATGTCCGAGGCCTGGGTCCGCCCGGTGAACTCCCGAAACACCACAATGCTGCGCAGGTCGGGCCGGGCCACCTGCACCACGGGCTTGCGGTCGCTTTTGTCGGTGGTCGCCGCGGCCGTGCCCGCGTCCTTCGTGCCTCCGCAGCCGCCCAGCAGCGCCGTCCCCACCACAACCATCAGAAGAGCCTGAACCTTGGAACCCATTGAAGCCTCCCACTGCCCGGAGTGCCGGGCGCGTCCGAAGGCGAACTCTATTTCCTGAACCTCAGGCTGTCAATCCCGAATCAGCGTTCGCCATTTGCGAATTTCTATTCACCGCATTGAAAATCCCGTCTTGACAGCCGAAGCAGGCTTTGGTATCCAGGACGCCACGAAAGGGAGGGTCTCCATGCTCTCAAGGCTCCCGGTCATCTCGTTGTTCTGCCTCCTGGCCTCCTCGCCCCTGGCCGCCCAGGAGGTCCCCATGGATCTGAATGCCTGTCTGCTGCAGGCCCAGGCGAAGAATCCCTCCGTGCAGGCCCAGCGTGCCGGCATCAGCGCCGCCGCTGCCGCCCGGGACTCCACCCGCGGGGCCTTCGGGCCCACCCTCAAGGCCAACAGCACGGTCATGGTCTGGGACCAGGAGACCACCATGGACTTCGGGGACTCCCTGTCCGGGTTAAACATCCCCGGCGTGGTCATCCCGCCCATGAAGCCCACCGTGGTTCAGGAGCAGGTCACCACCGACAGCAGCCTCACCCTGGCCCAGCCCATCACGCCCCTCTGGGCCGTCTACCACGGCTTCAAGGCCGCTGGCCTGCAGGTCGACGTGGAGGCGGTGAAGCTGCGCAACACCCGTCGGGAGCTGGCCCTGGCCACCGTGGAGGCCTGGTTCTCCAGCCTCCAGGCCCAGGAACTGCACGACACCCTGGACCTCTCCCTCCAGCGCACCAGCGAACACCTGGCCAACGTGCAGAAGCTGCAGGCCGCCGAGTTGGTGGGCCTCTCCGATGTCCTCAAGGTCCGCAGCGCCCTGGCCTCTGTGAAGCAGTTGCTGGTGTCCACCTCCAACCTGGTGCGGCTGTCCCGGTCCAACCTTGCCACCCGCATGGGTCTGAGTGCAGAGCAGGAGCCGGTGCCCGACCCCACTGCCCTGCTGGTGGACGGCGCCCTGCCCGCCCCCGTGGCCCCCGTGGCAAGCCTGGAGGAGGCCCTGCAGACGGCCGGAGACAAGCGCCCCGAGGTCCAGGAACTGCGGCTGGCCCTGAAGCAGTTGGATCATCAGCGGGGCGTGGTGTGGAACGAGTTCGTTCCCAGCGTGGTGGCCATGGGCACCGTCAAGCACACCACCGGCTCCACCTTTCAGAAGGAGGACTCGTGGTTCGTGAGGCTCAGCCTGGACTGGACGCTGTGGCAGTGGGGCAGCAGCAAGTACAAGCTGGACGAGAACAGCGCCAGGCAACGCCAGGCCGAGCAGGGCCTGCGGCAGTTGATGGACTTCATCCGGCTGGAGGTCAAGCAGGCCTGGCTGGACCTGGACACCAGCATCCGGGAACTGGACGCCATCGCCGAGCGTCTCACCGAGGCCCAGGAGAACTACCGGGTGCAGCAGCGCCTCTACGACCAGTCCTACAAGACCATGACGGACCTGCTGGACGCCGAAAGTGCCCTGCGCTCTGCCCAGTCGGACCTGGCCGTGGCCCGCTATCGGGCGTGGATCGCCCGGGCCCGCCTCTCCCGCGCCATGGGAGAACCAGTGGCCTCCTGGCTGCCCGGTCTGGACCCCAAGAAGCTGGCCTTCTGAGCCCCTTTCCCTCCTTGACTGCCCGCGGGCGTAAAGACTAGACTCGCTGCCAATTGACGGGCTACGTGCCAAGAGGTGTGTTCATGGCCAGCAAGACCAAGAAGCTTAGGGTAGCAGTGGTGGGTGCCACCGGCCTTGTGGGCAGGGAAATCCTGCGCCTGATGTTGGACCTGAACTTCCCCGCGGGGAAGGTGCTGGCCTTCGCCAGTGAACGCTCGGCGGGCAGCGAATTGCTGTTCGGCAAGGAGGTCCTGGAGGTCAAGAAGCTGGAGCGCAAGGCCCTGAAGGGCAAGGTGGACCTGGTCCTGGCGTCCGCGGGCAAGCTGGTCAGCCAGCAGCTGAAGACCTGGGCCGCCGAGGACGGCTACGTGGTGGTGGACAACTCCTCGGCCTTCCGCATGGACCCCACGGTACCCCTGGTGGTGCCCGAGGTGAACCCCGAAGAGATGGCCAACCACAAGGGCTACATCGCCAACCCCAACTGCACCACCATTCCTCTGACGCTGGTGCTGGACGCGGTGCGCAGCACGCTGGGGCTCAAAGAGGTCTTCGTGGCCACCTACCAGTCCGTCTCCGGGGCGGGCAACGCCGCCATGCAGGAGCTGGCCCAGCAGACCATGAGCCTGCTGACCGAGGGCACGGCCGACTGCGAGGTCTTCCC
>CAIXZC010000400.1 GCA_903923815.1 uncultured Myxococcales bacterium | reverse complement strand
GTCTGGGACCCCAGAGTCCGGCCACCCGCGACCAGCACGGACACGGTAGCGCCCGCGACTGGCGCCCCGCTGCCGTCCACCACTTTGCCGTCCACGGCCAGGGGCTCGTCGTCGGCCTCTTCAGGTGAGGCCGCGCCTTCGTCGGTGGCCCCGGCCGCGGATCCATTCTGTCTGCCCTCGGCAGAGGACGAGGGCAAACCCGCCGGCTGATTGCCGTTGGTCAACCCGGGTCCAGAGGCAGCATTCTGGGGGCCGTCTTTCAAGTCGGCTTCATCTGGGTCTTCCGTACTTTCGCGAAGGGCGGCTCCGGCCGGGAACCTGAGAATTCCTGAAGGTGGGCGGGGGGCACTGATGCCCGTCTGGGCACCGGACGACTCTCCTCCGGTGGCTTCAATGGTGGTGGAGTCCCGGGGGCCTAGCATCCACCAGCCCAGGCCAGCAGCCAACAGCAGCAAGAGCAGCAGAAGGGACCGACGCCACCGCAAGGTGTCCTCCACGCAAGCCAGGTTGTCGGGGCAGGCTACCAAGGCGCCAATCTACCGCAGCCGGTGACAGGGAGAAAGCGCTTTGTGGGCCTTTCCGATTCCAGGATCTTTTTGAAACAAGGAAGAGGCCGAGGCTTTAAGGTCACAAATCGTGACCTTAGTTGAGGGCCTTTGTCCGCCTTCGCGAACTGGCCCTGGCGCACGGCCGACTTGCCCAGGAATTCAACAGGTCGAGCGAGCGCCTGGACCGTCATGACGACACCGGCGGTTGCCGGGCCGGGGCGTGGGGTGGCGCTTCGGAGGCAGCCTCTTCAAGCGGCTTTCATCTTAAAAGGGGGGCGCGTGCCGCTTGAAGGGGCTAGGCGGAGAGGGGGGAACAATCCCCCCGGCCGCCGGCTCTCCGAGGCGCTACCCCCGCCCCGGCCCCTCGGAAAAGGGTAGGCACGCGTGCCCGGCCTGCCGGTCGCCCCGAACCCCTCATCCGGCGCTTCGCGCCACCTTCCCCCGGGTCGGGGGAAGGGATCAGATGTAGGTGTTTCGTAGGGCCCTGGGCGACCGGCAGAGGCAGCGGACGAAAGTGGTTTCGGGACGGAGCTGGCTTTACGGCTTGAGCGCGCGGCGGGCGCAGTGGGGGTCGGAACCTGGAAGGAACCGACCCCATCGCCTAACCAAGAAGGCCGTTTTCGCTGGCGTATTGGACGACCTCCACCGTGGTGCGCAGCCCCAGCTTCGTCTTCACCCGCTCCACGTAGGTGTTCACGGTGCTGGTGCTGACGCCCAGTTCGTGGGCTATCTCGGTGGCCCGCTTGCCGACGGCCAGCAGGCGCACCACCATGACCTCTCGCGCACTTAGCAGGTCCAGCGGATGCTTTTGGACCTCGATCTGGTTCTGCAACAGGAAGGCCTGCAGCTCCTGGGTCAGGTAACGCCCCCCTGCTGCGGCCACTCGGACGGCCTTGAACAGTTCTTCGGGGGCCCGTTGTTTGTTGATGAACGCTGCTGCCCCGCTGCGAAGGAATCCCACGGCGTGGCTGTCTTCCTGGTACATAGTGAAGACCACGACCTGGGGCGGCGAGGGCAACGCGCGCAGGCTTTGGACCAGTGAAGGGCTGCCACCGCCGGGCATGTTCACGTCCATTATGACCACGTCGGCCCCGCTGTTCGCCACGCGCTCCACCAACCCGGTGGCCTCTGCCGCCTCGCCGCAGACCTCCATGCCGACCTGCTCGGAGATGATGCTCTTCAGGCCTCCCCTGACAATGTGATGGTCGTCCGCAATGAAGACCCGAATCATGATTGAACCTCACGTGGAAGTTCCGGCACGGTCACCCGCACCGTCGTGCCTTGCCCGGGTTCGCTGGTGATCAGGCAGGCTCCTCCCAACAGGTGCGCCCGCTCTTGGATGCCAAGCATGCCGAAGCAACTGGCAGGCAGGTCCAAGACCCCGTAGCCGACGCCGTCATCCCGGACCTCCAGCACCAGGTTCTGGTCGGCCCGCTCCAAGCGCATCCAGGCCCGGTGGGCCTGACTGTGCCGGGCAATGTTCGTCAGGGCCTCCTGAACGATCCGGTACAAGGCCACCGAACACTCCGGGGACAGGTCCTCCTCGTCGATGCCGATTTCCACCGTGCATTCCACCTGATGCCGCTTGCTGGTTTCGTTGGCCAGCCAGGTGATGGCCGACACGAAGCCCCTGGACTCGAGGATGCTGGGGCGCAGGGAATTGATCATTCGGTCCACTGACTCATGGGTCGCAGTCAGCAGTTCCTCGGCGCGGGCGAAGCCGACTTGGAGGTCCTCCCTGGAGGCAGGATTGGCCCCGGTGGCCAGGCTGTGCACCCGCTCCAGTTCGATGCGCAGGCCCGTCAGGATCTGACCGGCTTCGTCGTGGATATCCCGGGCCACGCGGGAGCGCTCCCGTTCCTGCACGGAGACCAGGTTGCTGGCCAGTCGGCGCAGCTCATCGGTCTGTTGGCGCACCATCAGATCCAGGTTCCGGGTGAAGGCGTGCAGGTGCAGCAGGTTCTCAATCCGGGCCAGCAGTTCCTCTTCGTTGAAGGGCTTCTGGACGAAATCGGCGACCCTGGCGCGAAGGGATTCCAACCTGATGGTCGGGCCCGTCAGGGCGGTCAGGAAGATGCAGGGCACCGTGGCCAGCCGCTGATCGCAGCGCATGGCCTCCAACAGCTCGAGGCCCGACATCTCCGGCATGGCAATGTCAGTCAGCACCAGGTCTGGGATCATCTCCTGGGCCTTGGCCAGCCCCTCGCGGCCGTTGGCAGCGCTGGTGACCCGGTAATGCTGCCCCAGGAACGACCGAAGGTAGGCGCGCAGTTCGTCGTTGTCCTCCACCACCAGGATGCGGCGGCCATCCTCGGGACCCACAGGATTCTCGGTGAGGGACCTGGCCAAGGCGCTTGCGCGAGGCCAGAAGCCGGCCGGCAGGTCCAGGGCCTCGAGGTCCACGGGCCGGGTGTCGGGGGCGCATTCCCCGCGGGGCAGATGAACCCGCACCACGGTGCCAGTGCCGGGGGCGCTTTCCACCGAGATGCGGCCGTGATGGGCGTCCACGATTTCCTTGACCAGGGACAGGCCTATCCCCACGCCCTGCCCCATGGCCTGCTGGCCCCTGCTTCCCTGCTGGAAGCGCTCGAAGATCCGGGGAAGCTGTTCGGGGGCAATGCCGAGGCCATGGTCTCGAACCAGAATCTCCACCTCCTGCGCGGAAGCAACCAAGGCCAACTCCACCGGCGCCGCCCCCGGGGGGCTGAACTTGAAGGCGTTGGACAGCAGGTTGAACAGCAGGGTCCGGACCTGACGAAGATCCCAACAGGCCAGCATCTTCTGCCCACCAACTGGGGCCCGAATCGTCAATTGGAAGTCGGCGTTGGTCTGGAACTCCCGGGCCACCTGGTCAACCAGGGCACCCACATCGACGACCTGCTTCTGGAGTCCGGCCACGCCCGAATCGAAGCGGGCAAGCTCCAGAAGGTCATTGACCAGCAACAGCAGCCGGCTGGTCGTGGTCATGCATCCCTGGACAAGCTCGGCCTGGCGGGCGGGCAACTCCTGGCGCAACAGGGTCCGCAGGGTGCCCAGGATGTTGGCGATGGGGGTCCGCAGTTCGTGGTTGATGTTGGCGAAGAAGTCGGCCTTCAGCCGGTTCATCTGTTCCAACTCCTGGGCCCTCAGATCCAGCGCCTTGCGGTGCATGAAGTTGGCCCTGATCAAGCGGAAGATGGTATGGCCCGCCACCACGGAGGTCAGGGCTGCGCCCAGGCTCCACAAAAAGGGTGCCGCCCAGGTGGAGCCCATCAAGAGCGTCGGATTGGTGAGAAAGGCGCTGGTGAAGTACAGGGCGACGAGGCCGAAGGTCAACACGGACCGGGCTCGCAGCGGTACCACCAGAGAGATGGTCAGGACGGGCGTCGAGTAGACCCCGAAGTAGAAGCCGGTGGCCAGGTCCGTCGTGGAGGCCATGTAACCCGAAAAGGCATTGGCCAGCCAGAACATGACCATGGCGGTGGTAGCGGGATGCCGGGCCAGGGGCGGGACGAAGCGCATGGACAGGCAGGCCGACGCGGACATCAACATGATCACGACGCGCCACTGGGCCATCCACCAGAACGGTTGGGTGCCCCAGCCCAGCGCCAGGAGGTCACTGGGCCAGCTCAGCAGCAGCAGCCAGAACATTGCCGCCCCGGTGGTGCCCAGGCCCCGGCGGGAATACTCGACGGCCTGGCGGTCGAAGGCGGCCTGCAGGTCGGGCGACTCCTCCACCGAGGTCTCCTCGATGACCCAATAGCCCAGGAAGTCCCGAACAAGGGCCCAACAGTCGAATATCTTGGTCCGCGCCATGGACTGCAACCTATCGCTCTACGCCTGCCGAAGCAACGGCTCCGGCGGCAACCCCATACCTAGAACGGGCAGCACAGCATCTGGATGTCATCCATGCCGGTGTCGTCCCCACCACTGCCCAGGTTGCCCTCGGATTTCATTTGCAAACCGCAGACAAAGGTTCTGTCGGGGCACCTGGCCCAGCCCCTCCAGGACCCAAAATCCACGCCACCGGGGACGACTACGATCGCCGCGCCGCACGCCTCAGACCGGCAATTCAGGTTGGCGCCACTGATGGCGCCGCCGACAGTCAGAGCCCCACCGGTCTTGACCTCGGCCTTGCTGATATCGTTCAGGAAAAGGGTCGCGCCGGCATCAATGTCGTTGGAGTCCATGTTCAAATTGCCACCGCCATTGGTGTGGACGATCAGCGAGCCCTCATAGGTGCCGTCGCCCTTCTTGGCGACCGGCTTGGTGCCGGTGACCTTGGTGCCGCCGGCAAGCTGGCCATCGAAGTTCACCGCCAGCACATCACCTGCCAGATGAGCCATGGCAATCCCACCGTCGCCCCTGTCGGGGTGGTTGCTGAAGGCGATGTCGGGCCCGTAGGCCGTCACATTGCCGCCCACCGTCAGCGAGCCGCCCACCTGGGTGCCCTTGGCGTTGGTGTTGAGGTACAGGATCCCGCCGTCCTTGACGCCATTTATGGTCGACACGGTCAGGTCCGTGCTGGCCGTGCTCCAGATAGCGTAGGGCGCGGGGAAGAAGCGTTGCTTGCCGGACAGGGTGATCCAGGTCTCGCCGGACTTGATGGCAATGGCCAGATAGAGGTCATCCGCGGCCTTGACCGCAGTGGTCAGGGCCTGCAGCTTGGCAGGGGCGGTGGATCCCAGCAGCACCGAGAACCGGCCCGCGTAGACCTGCACGGGCTGGATCTCCTCCCAGGTGGCCGTGGCAGCGGCGGACCCGTCGAAGAGCTGGAAGCGCATCTGGACGGTGGCGTTCACGCCCACCCCATCCTTTTCCAGCGTGCCCTGGTAGGCGATGTTCTTTGGTACCTGATCGGTCGTCTGAAGGCCATCCGCCAAGACCCTGGTACCGGGCAGCAGCAATGCGGCGACCAAGGTGCCCAGGATTCCCATCTTCAAGCCGCGAAGTCCCTGCTTCATGTGTCTTCCTCCATTGGTTCTCTGGTCTGGATGCTTACTCAATATCGTCAAAAAACCTTGTCTATCTAAGCACATAGCCGATGCTACAGTCGCCCTCGGCGGGGCAGGTGCAGTGGTCGGGGTCCTGACAAAGAATCCTGCCGTCAGTGGAGTCCTCCGTGAAGTCGGCCCGGAGGGTCCAGCGGACCTGCAGGTCGCCCTCAGTGCCCAATCCCGTGGCCTCCACCGTGGGTGCCCAGGGCTGCCCCGGGGGAGTGTCTCCGAAGAGCCGCGTGGTGGGGCCTCCACAGAACCAATAGCCGGAGCGCGGCGTGGACTCGTAGCCGGGACTCAGCAGCAGGTCGGTGTCCGGGCATCCCTGGTCACACTGGGGGCCCCCGAAGTGCTTGCCGCAGCCGCAGACCAGCGCGCCGAAGTCGTCATCCTTGGCCTCCCCGATGGTGGCATCGGCGTCGTTGGCCCAGCCGGGGCACAGGTTGCGCCAGGGAATGACCACCAGATCCTCGGACCCGTTGGGGTCGCCGTTGACCTGGTCGGGCTGCCATTCGTCCACACATCCCCTGGTGTAGACGGCCTGACCCGGCACGAATCTGGTCAACGCGAAGCCCACTGCCGACGTCAGGGGCAGAGCCTGTTGCTCGCAGACGATCACGGGATCAAACGGGTTGGGGCCCTGGGTGGGTGGACTGGACGAGGTCAGACAGGTCCCGCCGCTGCACTCGCCCAGGCAGTTGGGGTCGTCCACGGCGCAGGCGATATGGCATTGATTGAAGCGGTACTCCTGGTCAAAGGCGGAGGGCGGCAGCACCGGGTCCACCACCGAGGATTCCTCTGCCACCTTGACGCAACGGAACTGACTGTGATGGGACATCCCACGCCAGACCGCACCGTGCAGGCACAGCCAGGGGGCGTCCGGCCAGTCGCATTCGGCGTCCTGAAGGGGCGGGGTCACGGAACACAGCCCGTGGGGCGGAAGCTCTCCTCCGGTCGGCACTGCCTCCGTGGGGGGAGGAGGAACGGCGCAACCGCCGGAGGCCTGATCGCAGGACCAGCGGGCAAACTCGAGGCCGAACTCGGGGCCCTGGGGTCCGTCCGCCGGATTGAAGGCCGTATCCCGGCTTCTGGTGCATTCGCGCCAGTAGTCCTGGTCGGCGGCCGCGTAGACCATGGGGAAGGCCGGATCGCAGCGGGAGCGTTCCTGAATCACGTACCGGCCGGCGCCGGGCGCCTGATTGGGCTCCCACCAACCCCGGTCAAGCTCCAGGAAGAACGAGAAGCTGGCGAAGGTGTATTCCTCATCGCCCAGGCCGCCTCGGGGCATCCCGTGCCATTCGGAGATGTCGGAGAACCCGTTGTGGTTGTAGTCCCCCTTCTCGGTGCAGCCCTTGGTCAGACTGTTGGTCTCGGAGGCCAGGGGTCTGCGCCCGACTCCCGCGGTCGCGTAGGAAGGCACGTCGGTCTCCAGGGCCAGATCCATCTCCTCCTGCTTGTCGTTGCGGACGCTTTCGTACAACGGCAGTTCGCGCCAGTCCTCGCAGACACCCTGGTCGGCCCGGCGCAGCGTGGGGTCCTCCAGGCACAGGTAGATCTCCAACTCCTGCTGGTACTCATTGCGCAGAGCGAAGCGGTTGATTGTGCGCAGGTTGCAGTGGGCGTTTCCCCGCAGGGCAGAGTCGCTGGACTCAAGGGAGCTTCTGGCGCTGCTGCGAACCCAGCCATCCTGGTCCGCATCGCAGGGCACGCCGGCCCGAGGCGCGTCGTCCCAATAGTAGCCAGGTTCGGTTTCGCAGATGCACACCTTGCTGCCCGCAAGGGTGTAGGGCCAGATGCGGCCCGTCTCTCCGACATCGGAGTTATTGCAGTCCACTTCGCATTCCACGCATTTTCCGCCATCCATCTCGGTCCAGGCCTGGTTCGGGCCCGGGCAGGGATCGGCAATGCAGGACGCCGGTTCGGTGGTCTTCTTCTGGATGCAGAACTGGTCCGCCGGGCAGGTGACGGTCAGACAGGTGGGAGGGGGCGCACAGACCTCGGGGTCGTCCTCGCCGGGAAGCATGCCCTCAAGGCAGCCGCCGCAGAACTTGAAGGGCGCCGTCCCCAGGCAGATCCGATTCCGGTCCGCACAACCCGCCTCTTCGCAGGTGGCCTGGGGGATGCAGTCCCCAAATTCGTTCTCGCCGTAGTCCGTCAGGCAGTCGCCGCACTGGGCGTCGCCCTCCAGTTCCACGCAGCTACGATTGCGGTCGGTGCATTCCTGCAAAAGGCTGGACACGGCCTCCGGCTGGCAGTTCGCGGGGGGGCGTGGGATGCAGGTCTCCGAGCCCTGGTCGTCCTCCATGAAGCCCTGGGCACAGCCCTCACAGGCCGCCTGGGCGTTTCGGGCATCCTCCACGCATTCCCTATGCAGCGCTTCGCAGGTGGCCAGCATGCTTCCGGGCGCACCCGCATCGCAGTTGGGGACCGGCAGCGCTTCACAGACGCCGCTTTCGGCCTTCCATTGGAATCCGGGCTGACAGCTTGCCAGACAGGCAGCATCCTTTCCGGGCAACTCCTCACAGTCCTGATGGGCCACGCAACCTGACTCATTGCAGGTCAGGGCCTCCCTGCAACTGTCGTCCTCCAGGTCGCAGACCAGATCGTTGGTGCAGGCGTCCTCTACGCAGGGACAGCCCACGATGTCGTTGGTGCAGGCGGCGCAGAGGCCGCTGTCAAAGCACTTGAGGTCCGGGTCGCAGACCTCCTCGGGCAGGCAGGGACACCCGTCGCTGCCCGGAGGACAGGGGTCGGTCACGCACAGGCCACCCTGACAAAGGAAGCCCTTGTCGCACTTGTCCTCCTGGGTGCAGGGGCAGGAGGGGGCGCCTTCAACGCATTCCTCGCAGAGGCCCTGGTCGGTGCATCGCGCGCCCTCGTCGCAGGTGGAGTTGGCAAAGC
>CAIXZC010000399.1 GCA_903923815.1 uncultured Myxococcales bacterium | reverse complement strand
TGTCCTCCAGAGGCAACGTCAACTGCCCCGCCGCCGAGGCCTCCCGCTGCATCTGCGTCCCCGGAATGGGCGTGGCGATCTGCACCAGCGGCTGGGCCCCGAAGCTGTCGTACAGGTGGGCCGCAAAGGCCAGCGTCGCATTCACCTGCCGCACCGTCTCGCCGGGCATGCCGATGACATAGTGGATCTTCAGTGGCAGCTTCTTTTGCTGACAGCGCCGCGCCAGACTGGTCACCTCGTCGGGCAGGATGCCCTTGTTGATGTGCAGGCGCAGCAGGTCGCAGTCAGGCGTCTCCATGGACGTGATCAGCGCCGCGCTGCCCGCCTTCATCAGGTCCAGCACCTCGTCGTCCAGCGCCGTGGCCCGCAGCCCGTTGGGGATGTGGAACCGGTACCCCCGCTGCACCAGCAGCCGCAGCAGCGCCTTGAAATGAGGCCCGTCGGAGTTCAGCACCGGGTCCGTCAGCACGAACTTCCCCACGCCCCCCGCCGCCGCCAGCGCGCCCAAGGTCCGGTCCAGATACTCCAGCGAGTGCTTGCGCCAGCGAATCTTGTAGTCCGGCATGCTGCAGAAGAAGCAGCCGTGGTTGCAGCCCCGGGTGGCCATCAGCGCCAGCATGGGCAGCCCGTCGTGGCTTTCCTGCACCAGGTCCAGCGCCTCAGCCTGCTGGAAGAAGCGGGCATAGCGCTCCGTCCCCAGCAGGTCGTAGGCGGGCGCCGGAATGAGGTCCAGGTCCCCCGGGTCCTGGTCGTAGTGGAAGCCCCCATCAACCAGCGTCCCGTCCGCCCCCCGGAACGACCAGCCCGGTACCATATTCCACAGGGGCCTCGGGGATTTAAGTAAGGTCGACAGAGCTCCCTCACCCGCCCCGTGCAGCACGCCATCCAGCAGCGGGTACTGGCGCAGGTAGTCCAGAGGCTGGTAGGGCGGCAGGTACAGATCCCCCAAAAACAGGTCCGCCAGCAACAGCAGCGCCCCCGGATAGCGCGCCTTCAGGCCCTCCAGAAAGGCCGCCAGCTCGGGCCGCGCCTTCTGGCCGAAGAACCGCGCCTTGTGGATGACCACCGCGTCCAGGTCGCTGTGCCGCCCCTCCAGGTCCCGCAGCAGCTCGCCGTAGCCCACCCCCAGCCGCGCCCGCCCCTGCCCCTGCCCCGCCCCCTTGGCCGGCAGCGCCCCGGGCAGCAGGAAGCTGTCCGCCAGCGCCACGTCGAAGTCCGCCCGCAACACCGCCGCCGAATACAGCGGCCCCAGCACCGAGCAGGGCGGCGTGCTGAACAGGAACTCAGCCAGATCCAACGGCGGGTTGACCAGCAGGACTTTCATGGGCGGCCTACTCCCCCTCCAGCATGGCTTCCAGTTTTTTGGGCTCCAGGATGGTGATGAGGCGCCCGTCCGTGGTGATGATGCCTTCGTCCTGCAGGCGGGTCAGGGTGCGGCTGACGGTCTCGGGGCTGGTGCCAAGGCACGAGGCCAGGACTCGCTTGGGGATGCGCAGCTTGACCTTGCTGCCCTCGGCCTCCTTCAGCAGGAAGCGCGCAAAGCGCGGGGCCACGTCCTTGAGGGCCAAGTCATCAATCAGCTCAATGAAATTGCGCAGGCGCCCCGCCAGAAGGCCGATGATGCCCATGGTCAGGGCCGGGTCCTCGGCGGCGCGCTTCAGGAAGCCCTCCCGCGACAGGTACAGCAGGCTGGAGTCCTCCACCGCCTCGCAGCTTACGGGGTACTCGCCGCCGTCGAACATGGGGACCTCCCCGAACAGCACCCCGGGGCCAAAGACCTCCAGGACCTGCTCGCGGCCGTCGGCGGAAAGGCGGAACAGCTTGACCCGTCCCCCCATGACCAGGAACAGCCCGTGGGCCGGCTCCCCTCGGGCAAAGACCTTCCCCCCCTTGTCGTACTGACGGGTGCCACTCAAAGCCGCCAGCGCAGCCAGACTTGCCGGTGCCAGCTTGGCGAAGAGGTTGCTGTTCTTCAGGAACGCTGCGCGGGCCTCGGGGCCGTAGGTTGGTTGTTGCATGGTGGTGTCCTTTTTGCCATCTCGCGCTTTCTTGACCCAAGTCAAAGCGCCAACCGCACCGGCCGCCTATGTTACGCCACGAAACGGACGGACCACAAGGCGGAGGCCAGCCCATGAAACGAAAAATCATCAAGATAGACCAAGCCCTCTGTAACGGCTGCGGCCAGTGTGTCAGCGCCTGCGCCGAGGGTGCCATCGCCATGGTCGACGGCAAGGCCAAGCTGGTCTCCGAGGTCCTCTGCGACGGCTTCGGCCACTGCCTGGGGGCCTGCCCCACCGGGGCGCTGGAAATAGTGGAAGTCGAAGTTGATCCGCTTGCTCCGCGCGCGGCTATGTCGGACAAGCCCCACAACGACCACCATCACCAAGACCATCACGACGACGACCACCACCATGACCATCACCAGAACCATCACGATCACCAAGACCGCCCCCACCAGGTCGTGGGCCACCTGCCCGGTCACGGCGGCTGCCCCGGCTCCGCCCTTCGCAGCTTCAACCGCGTCGCCGCCCCCGCGGCCCCCGTCGCCACCGGCCCCTCCGTGGACCTGCCTGTGGTGCACCGCCCCGAGCTGGCCCAGTGGCCCGTCATGCTGCGCCTCGTGCCCCCCAGCGCCCCCTTCCTGGCGGGCAAGGAACTGGTGGTCCTGTCCACCTGCAGCCCCGTGGCCTTCCCCGACCTCAACTGGCGCTACCTGCGGGGCCGCGCCGTGGTGATGGCCTGCCCCAAGCTGGACAACACCCAGGGCTACGTCGAGAAGCTTGCCGACATCATCGCCACCGCCGGCACCCCCAAGGTCCTCGTGCTGCGCATGGCCGTCCCCTGCTGCCGGGGCCTGACCTCCATGGTCGAACAGGCCCTCGAACTGCTTGGCCCCTCCGCCCCGCCCGCCGAAGAGGTCGTGGTCGCGCTTGAGGGCGGGGTCCAGGAAATAAGGCTGCTATCTAAATAGGTGCGTTTGTGTTCAATTGTGCTCAACAACGGAGGTATCCCATGAGCATGTTCTGTTATCAGTGTCAGGAGACCGTAGGTTGTAAGGGTTGCACCATCCGTGGCGTGTGCGGCAAGGCGCCGGAGACCGCCGGGGTGCAGGATCTGACCATCTTTGCCCTGAAGGGCTTTGCGCTGGTCGCCGAACTGGCCGCCGCCAAGGGCCTCTACACCGACAGCGACGCCGAGCTGGTCCAGGAGGCCCTCTTCGGCACCATCACCAACGCCAACTTCGACGACGAGCGCTTCAACGACCTCATCCGCGCCATCGTGGCCCGCCGCGACGAGCTCAAGGCCCAGGTCGGCGCCCCCGCGGGCTGCGAAGCCTACACCGACTGGAAGCTGGGTCAGCCCAAGCCCGCCAACCTCGTGGGCGTCCTGGCCACCGAACACGAAGACGTGCGCTCCCTTCGCGAGCTGCTGATCTACGGCCTCAAGGGCATCGCCGCCTACCTGCACCACGCCGCCGTCCAGGGCTACAAGGACCAGGAAGTGAACGCCTTCCTCGTCAAGGCCATGGCCTCCACCACCCGCAGCCTGCCCGTCCCCGAGATGATCGGGCTGGTCCTGGAGTGCGGCAAGCAGGCCGTCTCCACCATGGCCCTGCTGGACAAGGCCAACACCGAGACCTACGGCACCCCCGCCGCCGCCGAGGTCACCACCGGCGTGGGCAAGCGCCCCGGCATCCTCATCAGCGGCCACGACCTCAAGGACCTCATCCAGTTGCTGGACCAGACCGAGGGCAAGGGCATCGACATCTACACCCACTGCGAGATGCTGCCCGCCCACGGCTACCCCAAGCTGCGCGCCTACAAGCACCTCTACGGCAACTACGGCGGCTCCTGGTGGCACCAGGGCAGCGAGTTCGACAAGTTCCGCGGCCCCATCCTCATGACCAGCAACTGCATCATCCCGGTCAAGGAGTCCTACAAGGACCGCATCTACACCACCGGCGCCGCCGGCTACCCGGAGATCCCCCACATTGAGGCCGACGCCAAGGGCAAGAAGGACTTCTCCGCCGTCATCGCCCGGGCCCTCAAGTGCCAGCCCCCCGAGGAGCTCGAAAACGGCAAGGTCACGACGGGCTTTGGCCACGGCCAGCTCACCGCCGTCGCCGGGGCCGTGGTGGACGCCGTCAAGTCCGGCGCCATCAAGCGCTTTGTCGTCATGGCCGGCTGCGATGGCCGCCAGAACACCCGCCAATACTTCACCGATGTCGCCGGCGGCCTGCCTGCCGACACCGTGATCCTGACGGCCGGCTGCGCCAAGTACCGCTACAACAAGCTCAAACTGGGCGATATTGGCGGCATCCCGCGCGTGCTCGACGCCGGCCAGTGCAATGATTCCTGCTCACTGGTGCTGGTGGCGCTGAAGCTGAAGGAAGTCTTCGGCCTCGACGACATCAACCAGCTGCCGATCTCCTACGACATCGGCTGGTACGAGCAGAAGGCC
>CAIXZC010000398.1 GCA_903923815.1 uncultured Myxococcales bacterium | reverse complement strand
GGAGGGACTTGAACCCCCGACCTAGTGGTTAACAGCCACCCGCTCTACCGACTGAGCTACTCGGAAATGAATTATCAAAACCGGGGCGATTCTTAGCCGATGGTGGCGGGGATTGTCAAGGAAATTTTGGGGTGGGGCGCGTCGGATTGGGGAAGGGGGCGGGGGCGCGTTGGGCGGGGGTCAGGGGCACAGGGTGGTGTAGTCCAGGGGGCAGGCCTGGGTGCGCAGCCAGGCGGTGGCCAGGGCGTCCAGTTGGGAGGCCTGGGGGCCGGCGGCCAGCAGCAGGGCGTCCAGCAGGTCCTGCATGCGGGCGGCTTGGCCGACATTGGCCTGGTAGAAGTCGGCCAGAAGCTGGTCCAGGGCGGCGGTGCCCAGCAGGTCGGCGACGGCGCGGAAGAAGTAGGCGCCCTTCATGTAGGGGACCTCGGACCACAGCGGATCGTAGACCAGATCGATCTGCCCGCAGGTGTCGGGCAGGGCGATGGTGTTGACCTCGTTGTCGGGGTCGCAGGCGTAGGCCAGCAGGCACTCGAACTCGGGCCAGACATCGACGCCTTGGGACTCCAGGGCGCGCGCCGAGATGTAGGAGGTCGTGCCCTCGGACAGCACGAGGTCCTCCCAGCAGGCCAGGCGCACGCCGTCGCCGAACCAGCCGTGGGCCGCCTCGTGGGCGTGGACCTCCTGGTTGTCCAGGTCCTCGGTGGCGACGTGCCAGAAGGGGTGGTGCTCCATGCCGCCGTAGGGGTCGTCGTCCCAGTTGGCCGAGACGCTGGCCACGGTGTCCCCGAAGGGGTAGGGGCCGTAGGTCTGCTCCAGGAAGTCCACCACGCCCAGCAGGTTGGCGGTGCCCTTGTGCATGGCGGTCTGTTGCCCCGGCAGATACCAGGCCAGGACGCGGGTGCCCGCGGTGGTGGTGCCCAGGTCCAGCTTGGCGAAGTTGCCCACCGCCAGGGCCGGCATGTAGGAGGGCGCGTCGGTGGGAATGGCCAGCGGGTAGATGACCTGCTGACCCTGGGGCTGGCCGCTGATGTCCAGGGTGAAGGTCAGGCCGTCCGCGGGCTCGCTGTGACAGGGAAAGAGGTTGCCGCAGTAGTAGGGCCAGAGGAAGGACACGCCCTTGGTGGGCATCCAGCCGGTGTAGTCGTCCTTGGCCTGGAAGTGGTAGCGCACGGTCAGCGTCGCGGGTTGGTCGCCGGCGGGCAGGCCCACGTCAAGCTGCTCGTCGGCCAGCAGGTAGTTCAAGGGCCCCAGGTCGTCCTCCACGCTGAGGATCTCCAGATCCCCAACTTCGAAAGAGGCGCCCAGGCTGGAGGACGGCGCCAGCGTGAGGGTGGCACGGCCCTCCTGGGTGGCCAGGTCCAGGTGCAGGGCCGTGGCCAGGATGTCCCGGGACCAGTCGGCCAGGGCGGGTGGCCGCTGGGCGCTGGTGTCCTGGGCAAGCGCGTCGCCGGCGCCTCCGTCCCCGGTCAGGTCGCCGCCTGAGGTCAGGTCGCCGTCCCCGATCAGGTCGCCGCTGGAGGAGTCCTGTGGGCCGCCTCCGTCCCCGGTTTGGTCGCCGCTGCGGGCCGCCTGGCAGGCCGCGGCCAGGGTAAGCACTGCCAGTAGTCCCAGGGTCGCCGCCAGTCTTGCCATGTGGACGCCTCCTGCCCCGCCAGAAAACCAATGGCGGCAATGTAACCGGCCCGCGGGTGAGGTTCAAGGCCGGGGACGGAAGGCTGGGGGAAGGCCGGGGACGGAGGCCGGGGACGGAGGCCGGGGACGGAGGCCGGGGACGGAAGGCTGGGGACGGAGGCCGGGGACGGAAGGCTGGGGACGGAAGGCCGGGGACGGAAGGCTGGGGACGGAGGCGTTGGCAGGGTAGGGGGGCCTGTGGTAAAAGGGGCGGCAGACTTGCACAGGGGGCCTCCAAATGGACGCGCATGACAAGGAAGACACCTTTGATCTGGATCTTGGGGACGAGGCAGAGGTCACGTCGGAGACCGTGAACCCGGTGGCCGGCGCGCAGCCGCAGCGCAGCGCGAATCAGGGTGCCGCCGGCGGTGGCGCGTCTGGGAAGGCGACCCCCGTGGCCCCCGCAGCCCCCGGGGGCAACCTGCCCAATGGGCGGGCGGTGGAGGCGGAGGTGGACCCCCGCTTCCCGGATCGCTGGTCCCCCCGGGCTTTCACCGGTGAAGCTCTGACGGAGACCCAGGTGGGTGCCCTGCTGGAGGCCGTGCGCTGGGCCCCCTCGGCCTACAACGAGCAGCCCTGGAACCTGGTGTACTCGGTGGGCGGCGAGGGCCTGGAGGTCCTGCGCGAGCTGCTGGTTGACGGCAACCGCCTGTGGGCCGACCGCGCCCCCTTCCTGGCCTTCTTCCTGGCCAAGCGCCACTTCGCCCAGAACGGCCGCGAGAACCCCACCGCCCTGTTTGACTGCGGCGCCGCCTGGATGAGCCTGGCCCTGCAGGCCCGCGCCCTGGGTCTGTACGCCCACGGCATGAGCGGCTTCCACAAGGACAAGGCCTTCGAGGTACTGGACGTGGACCGCAAACAGTGGGACATCGTGGCCGCCGTGGCCGTGGGTCGCCGCGCCGGCGCCGAGGTCATCCCCGAGAAGCTGCGCGCCATGGAGCGCCCCTCCGACCGCAAGCACATCGACGACTTCACCACCAGGGTCTAGGCCCCCAGCCAGGAGCGCCCATGGGACGGGTTGACGGAAAACTCATCAAGGGCCTCTCGCCCATGCGTCGAATGATGCCCTTCATCATGCGTGGCCGCGTGGAGTCCACGGTCTATTTTGAACAAAAGTTCAGAATGGGGCCGGCCCTCCAATACCAGTGGCAGCACGCCCCGGACCGCAGCTCCCGCATCTTCCCCCTGCTGCTGTGCGCCCTGGCCCGCACCCTGGCCGCCCGTCCCCAGATGCACCGCTTCGTGGCGGGCCGCCGGCTGTGGCAGCGCGGGCACATCGACCTGTCCTTCGCGGTGAAGAAGTCCCTGGACGACGACGCCCCCATGTCCACGGTCAAGCTGCGCCTCCAGGGCAACGAGACCATCGGGCAGGTGCAGGCCCTGATGGATCGTGCCATCAAGGAGGGCCGCGGCGCCCGCAAGAACCAATCCGAGAAGGAGATGGCCCTGGCCCTCGCGCTGCCCCGCTTTGTCACGCGCTTCGCCCTGGCCTCCCTGCGCTGGTTGGACTTCCTTGGGCTGGTGCCCCGCGCCATGCTGGACGCCGACCCCATGTACGCCTCGGCCTTCGTGGCGAACCTGGGCAGCATCGGCCTGGACGCCCCCTTCCATCACCTGTACGAGTACGGCACCATCCCGCTGTTCGTGGCCATTGGGCGCGTCAAGAAGGACCTGGCCCTGGGCGACGACGGCCAGCCCATCACGGACGACTTCCTGACCATCCGGTACAGCTTCGACGAGCGCGTCACCGACGGCTTCTACTGCGCCGGCTCGCTGGAATACTTCAAGCAACTGGTCGAGCAGCCCTGGCTGCTGGAAGGGGACGCCGATGCCGGGCCCGCGCATTGACCTGCACCTCCATTCCGTCGAAAGTGACGGCGACCTGCGCCCCGCCGCCATCGCCAAGCTGCTGGTCGCCAAGGGCATCCTGTATGGCGCCCTGACGGACCACGACACGGTGGCGGGCGTCCCCGAGTTCCTGGAAACCGCCGCCAGCCTGGGCCTCAAGGCCGTCTCCGGCGTGGAGTTCTCCGCCGACTCCCCCAAGACTCTGCACATCCTGGGCTACGGCATCGACACGACCTCCCCCGCCCTGGCCGCCTTCAACCTGGACATGATCGTGCGCCGCAAGACGCGCAACCAGGAGATGGTGGACCTGCTGCAAGGCATGGGCGTCCAGATCACCTTGGAGGAGGTCGAGGCCGTGGCCGGTGGAGACATCGCCGCCCGCCCCCACTTCGCCCTGGTGCTGGTGCGCAAGAAGTACGCCGCCAACTACAACGACGCCTTTCGCCGCTACATAGGCGACGACGCCCCCGCCTTCGTGCGCCGCGGCAGGCCTCCCGTGGCCGACGTCATCAACATCATCAAGGGGGCCGGGGGGGTCGCCATCGTGGCCCACCCGGTGCTGATGGCCCGGGGCTGGGAGATGCTGGTCTACGAGTTGGACAAGCTGATAGAGCTGGGCCTGGATGGCCTGGAGGCCGCCCACTGCGACATCGCCAACGGCACCCACCGCAAGCTGCTGGACCTGGCCCGCTCCAGGAACCTGCTGGTGTCCGTGGGGTCCGACTTCCACGGCGACATGAAGCCCCAGGTGAAGGTGGGCCGCGGGTTCCACCAGAAGGTCCTGCCCCTGGAGCCGGCGATTCCGTTGTTGGAGAGATTGGGGCTGCGCTGAACAACCTATCCGAACCCCGACCGCAAGGGAGGGGGTTGCCCGTCCGTCCGTCCGAACCCCGTCCGCAAGGGAGGGGGTTGGGTTGTTGGGGTCGCCGGGGCCCGCTTACTTCGTGCGCGGCTAGGAATGCGTCGCGGCGCTCTTTCCTGCCAGGTATCCCGTGGAGAACGCAATCTGCAGGTTGAAGCCGCCGGTGGGGCCGTCCAGGTCCAGCAACTCGCCGGCAAAGTAGACATTGGGCAGCACTCGGCTGCGCAGGGTGGCGCTGTCCACTTGATCGAGGGCCACGCCGCCCTGGGTGACTATGGCCTCCTCGATGGGGCGGTAGCCGGTCAGGGTCAGGGGCAGGTCCTTCAGCAGCAGCAGGATCTTCTGGCGCATGGCGGGGGTCAGGTCGCAGACGCGGCGGCGGCCGTCCAGGGCGCCGCGGGCCACGAACCAGGGGATGAGGGGGCGGGCCAGCAGGCCCCCAAGCATGGCCACGGTGGTGTCCTGGGGGGCCTCGGCCAGGTCCCGGTTGAAGCGGATCTCCAGCTTGTCCGGGGGCAGGGCGGCCTTCAGGTCCAGGTGGGCGGCCAGGGTCTTGCCGGAGGCCAGCAGGGGCACGGCCACGCGGCTGGCGTCCAAGACGATGGGGCCCCAGATGCCGTAGTCCGTAAGCTCCAGCTCGCCGAAGCCGTCAAAGATCTGGGTGGCCCCGTCGTTGATCCACAGCCGGACATTGCGCAGGGTCAGGTCCGCAAGCCCTTTCATGTCTTCGCGGCAAAGCAGGCCCACCAGGGAGGGCCGGGGGATGACCAGGCGGTGGCCCAGGGCGGCCGCCAGGGGGTAGCCGTCCCCCCGAGAGCCGGTGGTCGGGTAGGAGGCGCCGCCGCAGGCCAGGATGAGGGCCTGCCGGGGGCCCACCGTGAGCTGGAAGTCCTCGCCCGAAATGACGCAGCCCCCGGGGACCCTTGACGCACCTGTGACGCGCCGGGAGGTGAGGACCGTGATGTCGGGGTGCTGCAGCAGGCGCTGGAGGGTGTCGGCGACAGCGCGGGAGCCGGAACCAGTGGCAGGGACCCCTCCCTTGCGGTCGGGGTTCGGATCCGGACAACCCCCTCCCTTGCGGTCGGGGTTCGGAAGGGCGGGGAACACGCGGCCGCCGCGCTCTTCCACGGTGTCCAGGCCCAGGTCCGCCAGCAGGTCGCACAGG
>CAIXZC010000397.1 GCA_903923815.1 uncultured Myxococcales bacterium | reverse complement strand
CCGCAGCTACCTGTATCTGAATGACGGGACGGGGCAGTTCAGCGACGGCACCTGGGAGGCCGGCATCCTGCACCTGAACGGTTGGGGCGCCGCCGCCGCCGACCTGGACAACGACGGGGACCAGGACCTGGCTGCCAACCGCATCTTCCAGAACCAGGCCCCCGGGGGGAACTGGCTGCAGCTTCGGCTGGTGGGCGGGGCCCGGCCCGGGGACCATCTGGGCTGGTCCAACCGCGACGCCATCGGGGCCGTGGTGCGCGTCACCGCCGGTCCGCGGACCCTGACCCGTCAGGTGGAGGGCGGCAAGGGGGTGGGCTGCCAGAACTCTGCGCGGCTGCACTTCGGCCTTGGGGACCAGGGCGGCCCGGTGGCGGTGCAGGTCCTTTGGCCCTCCGGCCGGACCACCAGCCTGGAGGCCCTGGCGACGGGGCAACTGCACGTGATTGACGAAAAAGGAGAGCCAAGATGAAGCGCTTCCCCCGGGTGCTGCTGTGGGCCCTGGTTGCACTGCTGCCGGCGTCCTGCGACCTGCCCGTGGGCAGCAGCGGGGTGCCCGGTCTGGTCATGCCGGACCTTACGGCCCGCGCCCTCAAGCTGGTGTCTGCGCCGGGCTTCTGGGACCTGGCGGCCTGGTACTGCCCCAAGGTGGCCGACTCGCCCCTGGCCCGCCTGGGCTGCGCCGCCGCCCTGGGCCCCAGCCCCGCCAAGGACTCCCTGGCTTTCCGCTTCAACCTCCCCCTGGAGGTCTGGAACCCCAACAGCTTCCCCCTGCCGGCGTCCGAACTGCTGACCGTGCTGACCCTCTTTCCCAAGCAGCAACGTATCTCCTTGGCTGCCGTCTGCGTCAGCCTCTGCGAGGACGAAGCCGCCGGCTGCCCGCCCCAGCAGGGCTGTCTCTCCGACGAGCCCGAGATCCGCGGGGCCCAGGACCTGGCGGCCTCAGCCCTGGACTATCTGTCCCTGGTGTTGCTGGCGGGGGCTTCGGGGGAGGAGATCCCCCGGGTGGGCTTCCGCACCATCGAGGCCAACAGCGGCGACACCCTGAACCTGACCTTGGACCTGGGCCTGGACCCCCTGGAGGAGACCCTCAAGACGCTGTTCTCCGACGGCTTGGGCAAGATCCTGGCGGGTCAGGACTTCGACGTAGCCATCCCCACCGAGCTTGACGGCACCATGTGGTTCACCGCCGACAACTTCGGCCGCTTCGGCGCCCCCTTCGGCCCCGTCAGCGCGACCTTCAAGCCCCGGTAGGGCGCAGCTTAGAAGGGAAAGGCCAGCAGAACCTGCCCATCGGCGTAGCCCAGGGCTGGCATCCATGGGTCGGAGTCCCGAACCACGGCGCCGCTGTGGTCCCGGTCGTACACCTGGAACAGCCACTCGTTCTGGTAGGCGTAGAAGCCCAGCGCGAAGAGGGCCCCCAGGGCTCCCCCAGCGACCACATCCGAGACGAAGTGCTGGTTGTCGTTCACCCTGGTGTAGCTGACCCAGGTGGACACGGCGACGCCGGTGGTGGCCAGCAGCGACTTGCCCATCAGGTGCCAGGGGTCGCGGTTGTTGCCCAGGTGCTCGAAGGCAAACAGCGTCAGGTAGGTCCAGTCGTACCAGATGCAGGTGGCGTGCCCCGAGACGAAAGACTTGCGGGCGTCCGCCTCCTGCGGGTGGTCGTCGTAGTTGGGGCGCTTCCTGCCGACTGCCACCTTGGTGAAGTTCATGACCAGGTTGGCGGCGAAGAGGCCCGTCATGAAGCCCTTGAGGTTGGCGTAGTTGGTGTGGGTCAGCCAGCCCTCGTTGGTGGGTGTCGCGGTCATGAACATGGCGAACACCGCGGACTCAATGTGCAGGGCCTTGCCGGGCACGACGGTGTCCACCTCGGGGCGGTTGGTGTAGGGGCTGTCAATGAGGGGCTCGTCGGTCAAAGGCCCGAGGGTGTCCACCCAGAAGCTGGCCGCCGTCACCCCCGCAAAGAGGCTCCAATCGGCCACTTCCCGGGGCACCGAGTAGCGCACCTCGTCGGCCCGCAGCGGGGCGGTGCCAAGCAGCAGGGCCAAGAGAAAAAGGGTTCGAAATCCAGTCCACGGCGCCGCCATCAGAAGGCCTCCCCAAGCTTGATGTATTTCTCCAGTTCGCCGTCGGTGTTGCAGGTCAGATCGAAACGCAGGTTGATGGTCTGACTTCGGTTGAGGGCCAATCGAAGGCCCAGGCCGCCTGCGCCGCGGACGGTTTGTCCCAGGTCCAGAAAGCTCTCCTCCACATCGGCGGCGCCAAAGAAGGCGGTGCCGCCAAAGCGCCAGAAGATGGGATAGCGAAGCTCGGCCTGGGCGCCCCAAAACCGGTACCCTTGGTGCCGCTCGCTGGAGTAGCCCCGCAGCATTCCCTTGCCCCCCAGGGACTCCAGATAGAAGAAGGGGACCTCGCCAAAGGCGCTCCGAACCTGGGTTTGCAGGGCCAGCACCAGGCGCCAGGGCAGCGGGATGTAGTGACGCAGGTCCAGCTCACTCTTGCCGAAGGCGTGGGAGCTACCCAGGTAGGGCGAGTAGACCATCCCGCGCAGATCCGCCCGGGTCCCGGTCACCTTGTACAGCTTCCGGTTGGTGGTGTTGTAGCTGGCCACCAGCCCCAGGCCCGCCTCGGTCGTCTGTCCCGCCCCCGGGACCGCCTTTCCAGCCAGAGCTCCGGCCGGATCCAGGCCGTAGACGTTGGAGTAGAAGAAGTCCGCCTCGGGGCCGACACTGAGCCCCGGCAGGACCGTGACCAGTAGGGCCAGGGAGGGGTTGACACCGGCCTGTTGGAACTCCTCTTCAGCCGAGTCGGGCGTGTTGGGGCCAACCCCGTAGTAGGACCCCGTGGTGTCGGTCAGGACCAACTGCCCCTCCAGGAACAGCTCGTTGCCGCGCAGGTATTTTGTCCCCTCCAGGGACAGCGTGCCCTGGTGCCGCAGGCTGTAAGTGCCGTTCAGGGTGTATTCATCCAGGCGCTGATCGGGGTCACCGGGTCGTGTGTTGTAGAAGAAGGTCGCCCCCGCCCCCAAGGTCCAGGAGGACTCGGGCTCAAAGCCGATGATGGGGTGCGCGCCCACGCCCCAGGTCTCCTCCGGCTCGTCGTCCTGGGGCTGGGGTTCGGTGGCCAGCGCGGACCCGTTTGCGGACAGCAGGCAGAGCAACAGGGCCAGCGCGCCGGTGCCAGCGCCCAAGGGTCGCGGACTCATGGCACCTCCCGAAGCGAAAACTCAAGCTGTTGACGCGGCACCTGCAAGCGGTCCACCCCGATGACTAGGAAGCGCTTCACCTGGGGATGGCTGGCCGCCAGCTGCCCAAGGTCCAGGGCCCCATGGACTATTGAGACCGTTCGCGGCGGGCTTTCCAGGCTCAAGGGCAGCTCCTTGAGGCTGGCCTTGGAGTCCCAATTGCCCAGTTCGCCCCCCTCAGTCTCCAGGAACGCCACCAACTGCAGCCGCAGCTCGAAGAGGTCCAGGACCAGGGTGTCCTTGGGGTACACAAGCTGCACCAGGGTCGAGTCGTCCAAGGTCTCGGGCTGGGGGGCCTGGTCCGCGTAGACCCGCAGCGAGTTGACCTCCGCCAGGGGCGGGACCACCGAGTCCTCCCAGCGATTCAGGGCAAGCTGCGTGGTGGGGACGGCGCCCTCCAGGACCTCACCCCAAAGGCGGGTCCGCTCCCAGGTGCCGGGCAGGCCCCCCAGGTGGCGCAGCAGCCCAATCCCCATGCCCGTAGCGTCTATGTCCGCCAGGGGCGAGAGGGCGTCCACGGCGAAGCCATGGTGATCGGGCCGAAACATCGTGAAGCGGCGCTCCAGCCAGACCGGTGCCAGGGCCAGGAAGCGGCTCTTGGTGGCGGGCGAGATCCGGGGCCACAGGTAGCGCACGAAGATCTTGGCGGCGTGGGCCTGCCGCAGGGCCCATTCGTGCTGGTCGACAGCCCCCTCGGGGACCGTGGTGTCGGCCTCGCCCAGCAGGGTCTGGGCCAGGGCGTCGGCGTGTTGAAGCGGAAACCGCGGGTCCCGGGGCTCGCCCCGATCGTCCAGGAAAAGCTTGAGGATGTGGGCCGTGGAGTCGATGTCCAGGGCCTGGCGCCAGCTCTCCGGGGTCCCGATGCGCGCCCCCCAAAAACCAGTCTTGGGGTCCTGATGCTTCGTGAACCAGGTCAGGAGGTTCTCCTTCCAACCCTCCGGGAAACGGTAGCCGCCAACGCGCTCGAACAGGTCCAGTGAGTCCTGGGACAGCTCGGAGGCGCCGGGGCAGAAGGGTGTGGGGCCTCCGAAGCGTTCTGCCCAGGTTTCCTTGAAGTACAGCAGGGAGTCCAGGTAGGCGTTCAATTGCTCCGGGGTGCGAAGCTCATCAAGGAATCGCAGCGGGTACCGGAGGGTGGCGGGGCGGCCTGTCTGTTTGGAGAGGGTTTCGATGGCCTCCAGGACGTTGGCCGTGGGGCCGATGAAGGTGAAATAGGGGTAGCTGGGGTCCATGAAGGCCCCGGTCTCGGGCACCTGCCGTGCCAACAGGAAGTCCAGCAACTCTTCTGGCGACGCCTTGGGAGGGATCCGCTGCAGGCCGTCGGTGGTATCCAGTTCGTGCTTGATCCGCCGCAGGGTTTGGTAGGCCTTCCAGTAGCTGCCTTCGTTCAAGTGGTACAGCGCGGCCTCCATCTTGAACTCGAACTCCGCCAAGTAGTAGCCCTCGGCCTTGAGCTCGGCGTTTCTTCTGAACATCTTCCCAGGACTGACGCAGGCGGTAAGCAACGTTGCCAGGGCAACCAGGAACAGCAGGAGCCGCAGGACGGACTGTTCAACGCGCATGATTGGCCTCCTCAGCCTCGGTTCTGGGGCCGCAGCCCCGCAGCAGGGCGTCGACCATCAGGTCCGCCAGTTGCTCCACAGGGACCCAGTTGATCCAGGGGTCGTTGGCCTTGGCGATGTGCAGCGCGGCAACCCCGTGCAGCCCCGCGAAGAACAGTTGCCCCAGCGCCTCGGGCGGGAGGTCCGCCCGCAGCCGGCCACTGGCTTGGCCCTCTGCCACGGCGGCGCGCATGAAGGCCCAGGCGTCCACCATGGGGTCATCCTTGGCGATCTGGCGTTGTTCCACCGTGACTGCCGGGTGGGGGGTCATGAACATCATCCGGTAGTGATTCGGCAGGTGCTGGGCGAAGCCCAGATAGGCGCGACCAATGCCTCGCAGGCGCGCAAGGGGATCGCTGTCCGTGCCCCCAGCGGTGAAGTGCGAGGCAAGCTGAAGAAAGTCCGTCTAGCACAACTCCCGGACCAAGGCCTCCTTGTCCGCAAAGTGCAGGTAGATGGTGGTTGGAGAGTAGCCGATCTTGTCGGCGATCCGGCGCATGCTCACGGCCTCATAGCCCAACTCGGTGAACAGCTCCCGGGCGGCGTCCAGAATTTGCTTACGCAGGCTCTGCCGCTGCCTTTCCCGTCGTTCTTGAAGTCTCATGATGGCCTCCACTGTTAACGTCGTAAAGTATCTTTACAGTGTTTAGTTAAGTCAAGAAACTTCTTCCCAAGGGAGGGGCTTTGGTTGGGGACGGAGGCTTGGAGGATTTGGTCGGGGACGGGGGCTTGGGGGATTTGGTTGGGGACGGAGGCTTGGCGGTTAGGGCGCTGGGCCTAGCGGGGGCGGCGGGCCTGGGCCAGCATGTCAGCCAGCTTGATCTCGGGGTGGTGGTAGCGCGCGTACTTGGCGGTCTTCTTGCCGTACTGGAGGGCCTCCTTGGGGCACCACTGGAGGCACGCAAGGCACTGTTCGCAGCGGCCCTGCCAGTGGGGCTTGCCGTCCGTCATGGTGATGTTCCCGGCGGGGCAGACCTTGGCACAGGTGCCGCAGCCGTTGCAGCGCTGGTCGGCGAAGAAGGCCTTGTCCATGGTGGGGACCTGGGGGAACGACAGCTTGTACATGCCGGTGAACAGCACGCGCTGCCACAGGGGGCCGCGCTCGATGGTGCCGGCCTCCCGGGCGGCCAGGCGTGGCGCGATTTGTGAGATCCTGGTCCGGGCGGCCTCGCAGCGCTGGGCGATGTGCTGGGCCGACCCCGGGCCACCCCAGGGGATGTAGTTGGAGGGCAGCGCCAGCGAGTGGCCGGCCCCCAGGGTCAACCCCCGCGCCCCCAGTTCCTCACCAAGCTGCACCAGAGTCCGGGAGACCTGGCCGGCGTTCACGGCGACGGCGAAGATGAAGGCGCCCTTGGGGGGCTCCAGCCGCCGCACGAAGTCCAGGACCCGCCTGGGCAGACCCCAGATGTGCACCGGAAACACCAGGCCAATGCTGTCCGCCTCGGGGCGCACCGGCCCTTCCGCATGCTGGGCCATGGAGGCCACCTGAGCATCTCCCAGGTCCGCCGCCAGGGTCCTGGCGACCCACAGAGAGTTCCCCGTGCCGCTGTAGACATAGATGACTGTGGCCACGGCAGTGCTCCTTCCCGCAGTGACAGGTAGCTTCGGGCCTACTCGCCCTTCTTCTTGGCCTTCTTCTTCTCCTGCTTCTCCTTGACGGTCAGCTTGGGCTTGTTGGTCTTCTCTTTTTTCTTGCTCTGGTCCTTGTTTGACATCTTCGTGTCTCCTGTGAAGTCCAGGCGTCAGGCTGCCACGGATGACGGCCGCTGTCCATTGAGTTGCTGGGGTGGGGTGGGGGACGGGGGCGGGGAGGCGGGCGCTACTTCTTCCACTTCGTCAATATGGCGACAACGACACAGATGACGACAAAACCTATCAACATTCCACCACCGACGGGATCCATTGGATTACTCCTTGCATGGGTCAACGAAAGGCCCGAAGGCCAGCCTGGGCACCTGTTGTCTTGATTCTGTGGCCCTTGAGGGGCCGTCAGGTGGACAGCGGGTCGGCGTCCTCGGCGTCAGCGCCACCGATGCGCAGGGGGTAGTGGACGGGGCGGTGGAAACGGCGGCAGACGGACTGCCGAAGGGGTGCGGAGGACAGGGCAGACGGTTGCCGCGGGCTGATCGTCGCGGCTACCAGACACCGGGCCACCGGAATGGGGCGCGTACAGATGGGCGCGCCGCTGTGGGCCTCCTGGCAGAGGGCCGGCATGGCGCCACCGGGCCCGGACCAACCCTGAGCCAGTTCCCGGCGGGGGGCGCTGTCTGACTCTGGGAACAGGGAGTTGAGGGAGGTCGACAGGCGCGGATCAACGGGCCAGGCGCCACTGGACAGCACCAGCGCCAGCGCCCAGGACCCAAGCAGGCGAGCCAGACGGCAGAGGCCCAGGCGCCGAGGCACCTTGCGCTTCCCGCCCGTCCTGGTTCCAGCCGCCAGACCCATGTCTTTGTCTCCTGCCAGCCGCTGAGGCACGCCTGGAACTATGTGAGTCGGGCCGGGAGGGTGTCAAGGTGAAAGCGTTCCTCCGTCCCCGGGGTTCAGGCTGAGTGATGAAGTCCTTGCGTCGGGCCGCTCCTCTGTGGCCAGATGAGGTCCTCGGCAAATGGCGTGGCAGGAGGGGCGATGGAAATGCAGCGTTTCCTGGCTGGCTGGCCGGCGGTAAAACGATGGGCGGCGGTGCTGATGGTCTTTGGCTTGGTGGGCCTGACACCGGGGCGACTGGTGGCGGCCGACGGGCTGAACGTGATGGCCTCGGGGGGCCCGGTGCTGGTCAACTTCAACGCGAATTCCATTGCGATTGATGATGGGCATGACGGGCCGGACCAGAGATCCTTTGGACTGCAGGGGGACCTTTGGATCAGTGCCTTGAAGGGGACTGTGTCCCTTGGCACGCGCCTGGCCTGGATGTCGTTCAGGCCGTCGGGGCAGGGCAGCCTCCTGGTGGGGCCTTCGTTGTTCCTTGGGCTTGCCACGCCGGAGTTCGACGGCTTTCCGCAGGTCTATGTCCGGGCCGGCGCGGGGGCTGCATCCGGTCGGATCGGGGCGCCGGATTGGTATCCGAACGATCCCAGTAGCGTCATCTTCGTGGCCGCCGGCCTGAGCTTCGTTGCCCCAGACAATTGGCGTTGGGCAGGGTGGGGGGCCTACCTGGAGGCCGACGGGGTGGGCGACATCCCTTCTGCCTTTGGCACCATTTCTTTGGGAGTCGTCCGCAGGATCTGGTGAGAGGGCCGGGAAGGGCTAGGCCGCGGCCTGAATCTTGGGCCCCGCGGCCAGATACCGGCGCCACCGGCGCAGCGAGTCAAACAGGATGACCAGGACGAGGCAGGCGACGATGCCCACCAGCGCCGCGTCCAGGCGCAGCGTGAAGGCCTGCTCGGGCTTCAGGTTGGCCTCGCCCAGGAAGCGCTGGACCAGCTCCACCGTGGCGGTCAGCGTCGTGACGATCATGAAGACCATGGGGACGATGGTGATGGGCGTGTACTTCGCTTTGCCCATGTGGAACAGCACCGAGGTCCCGACGGACAGGGCGATGGCCGCCAGCAACTGGTTGGCCACCCCGAACATGGGCCAGATGGTCGCGATGCTGCCCTTGAAGATCATGTAGCCCCAGGCTCCCACGACCAGCGTGCTGGCAACCAGCGTGCCCGGCACCCAGGTGTGACGGCCCAGGGGTTTGTAGATCTGCCCCGCCATCTCCTGCACCAGGAAGCGCGCCACCCGCGTCCCCGCGTCCACCGTAGTCAGGATGAACAGCGCCTCGAACATCAGCGCGAAGTTGTACCAGTAGCCCATCAGATCCTTCATCCCTGGGAGGGACGAAAAGATGGATGCCATGCCCACCGCCAGCGACACCGCACCGCCGGGGCGGTTCATGACGTCGGTCCCGACCATCTGGGACAGCTCCTGGACCCGCTCGGGCGCGAAGCCCAACTGGGTCAGCGCGTCCACGCTAAGCATGGAGTTGATGGCGAAGTAGTCTCCCGGGATGAGGCAGGAAGCGGCAATCAGGGCCATCATCGACACGAAGCCCTCGGCCAGCATGGCCCCGAAGCCGATGGGCAGCGCATCGGACTCCCGCATGATCATCTTGGGCGTCGTGCCTGACGCGACCAGCGAATGGAAGCCGGACACAGCGCCGCAGGCGATGGTGATGAACATGAACGGAAACACGGAGCCGGGGATCACAGGACCGGAGCCGTCCACGAACCGCGTCAGGGCGGGCATCTGCAGGTCCGGCGCCAGGAACAGGATGCCAAAGGCCAGCAGGAAGATGATTCCCAACTTCATGTAGGTGCTCAGGTAGTCGCGGGGGCACAGCAGCATCCACACGGGCAGCACCGAAGCGACGAATCCATAGACCGCCATGGCGATGACCAGGGTGTTGCGCTCCAGGGTGAACCACCCGGCCACGCTGGAGTTGGCGACGTTGTGCCCGAACACCACGGCCAGGATCAGCAGGGTGACGCCAATGACGGTCGTCTCCACCACCTTGCCGGGGCGGATCTTCTGCATGTACAGCCCCATGAAGAGGCCAATGGGAATGGTGCTGGCAATGGAGAAGGTGCCCCAGGGGCTTTTCGCCAGGGCGTTGACGACCGCCAGCCCCAGCCCCGCCAGCGCCACCACCACTATGAAGAGGGTCGCCAGGGAGGCCGCCGCGCCCGCCACAGGCCCCACCTCCTGGCGCGCGATGGTCGCCAGGGAGCAGCCGTCATGGCGGATGGACGCCACCAGGATGACGAAGTCGTGGACCGCCCCGGCGAACACCGCACCGATCAGAATCCACAGGGCACCCGGCAGGTAGCCGAACTGGGCCGCCAACACAGGACCAATCAGGGGGCCCGCGCCGGCGATGGCCGCGAAGTGGTGGCCAAACAGCACCCACTTGCTTGTGGGATGGAAGTCGTGGCCGTCCGCCAGACGCACGCCCGGGGTAGGGGCCTGGTCATTCAGCGCGAAGACCTTGGAGGCCAGGAAGGCCCCGTAGAATCGGTAGGCCAAGGTGTAGGTGCAGGCGGCGGCGACCACCAGCCACAACGCATTGATGGGCTCGTCCGGGTTCACCAACCGGGTGATCATGGCGTAGGCCAAGGCCCCCAGCAGGGCCATCCCAATCCACAGCATCTTCTTCAGGAACTTCATGGCGCCTCCCCCCGACGCAATCACTGCAGCGCGGAGGCATTGGAAACCTTGTTCCTGGCGGCGTCAACGCCCTTTTGCAGATTCTGCTACCCGTCGACCCATTGGCTCTTGAGGAACCACAGCAGGCCAAACCGATGACAAGTCCAGACAAATTCCCGCATATCAATTGACTTGGCCGGGCTGAAAGGGTTAATAGCCGCGCGTGATTGGAGTCCTTTCCACTGATTAGGAAGACAGCTATGAAAACCGGGTTTCGTTTTGTGCTGGCGGCTCTCCTGCTGGGTTCTCTCCTCTCCTTCGGCTGTTCGTCTGGCACCTGCGACGACCCGGCGCCTGGGGCCGATGCCCTGGCTGACAGCGCCGACACAGTCCCGCTGGACACCACGCCCGAGGACAGCGCCGATCAACTTGTGTTGACGGTGCGGCCGGCCCTGGCCGTCGTGCCGGCAGCGGGCCAGCCTGTGACCTTTTCCGCGGCCTCCGTCCCCGAAGGCGCCTCGTTGGCCTGGGTCCTCTCCCCCGAGGTGGGTACCCTGGTCCCCGGCCCCGAGGGCAGCGCCACCTACACGCCCCCCGCCGCCGTCGATTTGGAGACCACCGTCACCATCACGGCCACGGCCGGGGACCAGGAGGCGCAGGCCACCGTGGTCGTCACGCCTTACTCCCAGCTTGCCATTGACCCCGCCACGGCGGAGTTGCTGGAAGGCGGCGACCCGCTGCCCTTGGTGGCCACGCTGGAGGACTCGGACGCCCCCGTGAGCTGGACCTTGAGCCCGACCCTGGGCCTGCTGTCGGCTGCTACGGGTCTGGAAGTGACCTACACGCCCCCCACCACGGTGGAGGCCCCGACCCTGGTGCTGGTCAGGGCCACCGCGGGCAGCGCCGCCGCGACCACGGCCATCCTGGTTCGGCCCCGCCCCGAGGTGCCCGAGTTGACCGTCAGCCCCAGCTTCCTGACGCTGGAAGCGGGCAGCGCGCCGGCGGTCCTCATCGCCACCCTGGCCAACGCGAACCTGCCCATCTCCTGGTCCATCGAGCCTGACCTTGGCACGCTGTCGGCCACCGAGGGTGTCGCGGTCACCTACACCCCGCCCGCCTCCGTGGAGGCCCTGACCCCTGTGGTGGTGACCGTCACCGCCGGCGACCTGGAGGCCGAGGTGACCATCGAGGTCGAGGTCTCCAGCCTCACCCATCCCTCCTTGATCGTGACCCCCGAGGCCCCCGAAACCACCAGTGGCGGCGGCCCGGTGCTGCTGTCCGCCGAGGTGCAAAACAGCCAGGGCACCGTCCTTTGGAGCCTCAGCCCCACGGTGGGCACGCTGTCGGGCGTATCCGGCCCCACGGTCTCCTACATCCCGCCCGCGACCCTGGACGAGGTGACCACGGTCACGGTCTTTGCGTTGCTGGACGACCTGCGCCGGCAGGTGGTCATCACGGTGCACCCGGCGCCGACCCTCTCGGTGGACCCCGCCACCACTTCCGTCACGGCCGGCTCCGCGCCGGTGCCCCTGACGGCCACGCTGCTGCATTCCAGCGACCCCGTCACCTGGTCCCTGTCCCCCGAGGTGGGGCAGCTTTCGGTGGGCGAGGGCCTGACCACCGACTTCGCGCCTCCCGCCAGCGTCACCATCCCGGTCACCGTGCTGGTGACGGCCTCGGCGGCGGGGCTTTCGGCCCAGGCCACCATCGTCATCCAGCCCGCTGCGGGTGCCGACGCGCCGCCCTTGCTGAACAAACGCTTCGTGCCCTTCACGCGCATCGCCGAGTTCCTGGTGCTGGGAACCAGCAGCGACGGGTCCGCCAACGACCAGTTCGTCCTGGACCCCTACAAGGTCTACGGGCAGATCGACGACCAGCCCATCAGCCTGCCCTTTGGCACCACCATCCCTGACCACGCCCTCCTGCACCGCTCGCTTTCCAACGACATGGTGGGGGGCATCACCAAGGTCGCCCGCGCCGGGAACCTGGACAACGACTTCCCCGAGGAGGTGGTGGTCCTAAGCTGGAAGCCCCAGGTGGCCGGGCAGGCCGTCCCCCCCGGCGTCCAGTCTGTCGCCAAGCTGACCATCCTGGATGCCAGCCTCGCCAGCCCCACGGCGGACCCCACCATCACGCCCGTGGTGCCCCTGGGGATCGACCTGCTGGTGGAGTCCGGCAAGGATGCCACCGACTACGACCTGGCGGTGGCTGACCTGGACGGCGACGGCTACGACGAAATCGTGGTCCTGGGCACCGTCTACTGGGACCCCGCCGGCGGGAACTCCCGCCACAAGGGAAAGCTGTGGGTCTTCGACGACCTGGCCCATGGCTGCACGGCCCAGGCCTGCCCGCCCCTGCACACGCTGGAGCTGGAGGGCGACCTGGACAACAGCCTGGCCTGGCGCGGCCTTGGGGTCGCCCGGTTGGCCGTGGGCAGCATGACCGATGACCGCAAGGTGCAGATCGTGGTGGCCTGGATAGACCAGCCGGCGCTGCTGGCGGCCTGGACCAGCAACGCGGGCGATGGGAATCGCTACGGTGTGGGGACTGTCTCCTATGCCATCTACGACGGCGCGACCCTGGACCAGATTGGCGGCAACCGGAAGACGGCCTCCATCCAGACCGCCCTGAATGATGGCTTCTACAACCCCCACCTGTTTGCCGTGGCCCTGGCCGATGTGGACCAGGACCTGAAAAAAGAACTGGTGGTGGCCGCCTGGAACAGCCAGCGCCTCACCAACTTCATGGCTGGCAGCGCCACGACCTCGGCGCCCGCGATGCAGATCCTGGACGATCTGGACGCTGCCACTCCCGTCACCGGCGAGCTGGTCTCCCTGGCTAAGGCCACCCGTCCCTATGAGACGATTGATGGGATCACCTACAGGAACTACTCTTCGGGCCAGATCTCGTCGTACCCCCGGGACTTCGTGCTGCCCATCGACTTCGACGGGGACCTGGTCGACGAGCTGCTGGTCGCCAGTTACCCCTGCCACTTCATCCCCGCATCCGGTCCCACCCCGGCCTCCATCGCCTGGGTTGACAGCGTCATGGCGCTGGACAAGGCCACCTACCACAACATGGCGGACATCCGGGCGGGGGACATCAACGGCGACCGGCGGCAGGACTTCATCGTGCTTGAACACGAGGGCCGCATCCGCACCTGGGGCCTTCGGGACAAGCTGCTGTCCGTGGGCGGCTACCCGCTGGTCAAGACCTATCAAGCCAACCCCGAGTTCCGGCTGCTGGACACCACCGGCACCAACGGCACCTACCAGGCCAGCGCCATCCTGGTGCCCGTGAATGTGGACGGCGACAGCACCATGCTGGAGTACGCAGGCTTCTCCGCCTCCGTCCCCAAGAGCAAGGGTGGCAAGGCTCCCCAGGGCCCCTTCGCCCACGCCATCATCTACGGCAACAACAAACTGGTGGCGGTCCTGGCCGCGCCGCCCGTCCTTGAAGGGGCGGGCCAGAGCGAGGGCAACAACACCACCACCTTTGGCACCAGCACCGGTGGCACCTATTCCACCTCCCTGGATGTGGCCGCCCGCGTGGGCGTCATCATCGGCGGCGAGGCCGACTTCTTTGGCGTGTTCAGCGCTTCAGTGGAGGCGGAGTTCATGCTGGAGTACACCCACAACAACACCTGGAGCCGCACGGAGACCCACTCGCTGACCTATTCGGCCTCCGACGACGACGCCCAGGTGGTGTTCGCCACGACCCCCTACGACCGCTATGTCTACAACATCGCGTCCAGCCCCACGCCCGCCAACAACGGCGCCTTCCTGGTGGTGGATGTCCCGCGCACCAGCCTGGTCCTGTCCGTGGGGCGCGAGGTCTACAACGAGGAGTTCAGCGACGGCCTGCTCATCACCGAGGAGATCCTGGGCAGCACGGCCTACGACCTGGACTCCTACCCCACAAGCAATCAGCTTCCGGGCTCCCAGTGGGTAGATGTGGGCAACGACACCAAGCTGCTAAGCAAGGTCCAATCCTTTGGCTATGACGGCCCCTGGACCGTCAGCCAGGGAACCGCCCCCGTCAACGCCCAGATCACCATCGAGAACGAGGAGGCCTGGTCCAACGGCGTCTCCTTCAGCGTGGATGTCACCGCCTCCATGACCATGGGCGGCACCAAGGTGGGCGGCAAGGTGGGCTTCAGCGTCGGCGGCTCCTGGGAGCAGACGACTTCCAACGGCCTGGCCTTCGGCGGCACCATCTACGGCATCCCCGACTACGACGTCTGGGCCGCCAGCAACTACCAGTGGGGCCTGTTCGCCTACAAGCAGCAGCTCTGCACCCACGAACCGGCCTTCGGCGCCGGCGTCGTCCAGGACTTCTTCGTCGTCAACTACTGGATCCAGCCCAAGTAACCCGGGGACGGTCCTAATCTGCCCTCGTCTCCGCCCCGGGGACGGTCCTAATTTGCCCTCGTTTCCCCCCTGGTGACGCCCAACGGTCCTGGTGTAGAGTCCCTCGCCGAAGACATCCCTCGTGGATATGGCAGGGGGTATTGTGATGGACTTCGTCAGGATTCCCGGCCGGGACTACTGCCTGGGAAGGTATGTCGTGACCCAAAGCGAATGGTTCGCCGTAATGGGCACCGCCCCGTGGAGGGGCAGGAAGCTGGCCCAGGAGGGCCCCGACTGCCCGGCGGTCTTCGTGTCCTGGAACGACTGCCAGGATCTGGTCGCCAACCTGAACGCCAGGGAGGGCCGCAACCTGTACCGTCTTCCCACGGAGGACCAGTGGGTGCATGCCTGCCTGGCCGGACGTACCACCAAGTACCACTTCGGCGACGACGCCTCGCTGCTGGGGGACTACGCCTGGTACCAGCAGAACGCCTACGCCGTCGGCGCCAAACATGCCCACCCGGTGGGCCTCAAGCAGCCGAACGACTGGGGCCTCTTCGACATGCACGGGAACGTCTGGGAGTGGACCGCGACCGTCGTGGATGACCTGCGCCGGGTCTCCCGTGGCGGGGCCTTCAACACGCCCGCCGCCCGCTGTCTGTACCGCTACCGGTTCAAGGCGTCCGGTCGCTACTGCAGCCTTGGCGTACGTCTGCTTAGGACCTGCTGACCTCTTCCCGGCTTCCAGTTCTGCCCCGACGGGGCTACAATGCGCCCGAATTTCGGTCTGGGAGGGTGTCATGATGCGGCGCTTTGCGGTGTTGTTGTTGGCTTCGTGTCTGGGGCTTTTGGGAGGCTGCGGAGCCGGCGCCAGCGGCGGCCAGCAGGACCAGATGGGGGACCAGACGGTCCAGGGTGACGCCAAGGACCTGGCCCCCGCAGACCTTGCCGGTGACGCCCTGCCCGGCCAGGACGGTGTGCAGCCCCCCAACGATGGTGGCCTCCAGGACGGCCTCCCGGATGTCCCCCAGGAGGCGCAGTCCCAGGACGGCGTGCCGTCCCCCGACCTGGGCCCCGACGGCAACTGGACCGATCTGTCCCCCGACGCCCCCCAACCTGACACCGGGTCCGACCTTACCGGCCTTGACAGTGCCCCCGACGAGGCCAGCCCCACGGACACCCCCTGCGTGCCGGACTGCGAAGGCCGGGTCTGTGGCGACAACGGCTGCGGAGGCTCCTGCGGCCTTTGCGAAGGCGGCTGCACTTGCAGCGCCCAGGGTCAGTGCCAGGGCGCCTGCATAGGGCCCGTGGACGACTTCGTGGCCGTTGGCGAGGGCCCCTTCCAGATGGGCTGCAACGAGGGTGTGGATTCCTCCTGCGAGAACGACGAACTGCCCTACCACGAGGTCTACCTCGCGGCCTTCCAGATCAACCGCAACGAGATCACCGTGGGCGAATACGCCCGCTGCCTGAACGCCAAGGTCTGTTCGGCCCCGTCCTGCGACTGGGGCAATGGCCTTGCCGCCGCCCAGCCTGTGCGCTGCGTCTCCTGGAACCAGGCCCGGGCCTACTGCACCTGGCGCAGCGCCCGCCTCTGCACCGAGGCCGAGTGGGAGAAGGCCTCCCGGGGCACCCAAGGCGCCCTCTACCCCTGGGGCAACGCCAACCCCACCTGCGCCCTGGCGGTCATGGGCGGCCCCGGCGGCGTCTGCGGCAACGAAGGCCCCGCCAATGTCTGCTCCAAGCCCGCGGGCAACAGCCCCTACGGCGTCTGCGACCTGGCCGGCAACCTCTGGGAGTGGGTCAACGACTACTACCTGTGGAACTACTACGAGAGTGCCACCTACCAGAACCCCCAGGGCCCCACCACCGGCGGCGACCGCGTCATCCGCGGCGGCAACCTCTGGGACCAGGCCTCCGCCATGCGCGCCTCCGACCGCTACTTCAAGGCCCCCGCCACCCAGGCCGCCGACCTGGG